>NZ_JBIJAW010000077.1:0-12151 GCF_044345575.1 Gemmatimonas sp. | reverse complement strand
GCTGCGCGGCCTGCCCCTCTGGGGCACCCTGTGGATTCGCCTGGGGCTCCTGGCACTCGCCACGTCCACGCTGCTCTGGCTGGTGATCCTCGTGCCCGCGCAGCGCACGATGGTGCGGCACACCGGTGGTGCCGACGACGCCGCGCTCGTGCGCGCCTACGCGCGCTGGAACCTGTGGGGGTGGACCGCCACCGCGCCGCTCGTCTTCGCGGTGTGGTGCATGGTGGCAAAGCCGGTGTAACCCTACCCCCGCTTGGTCGGCCCGCGCGGAATCCGCGGCGGGCCGTTCGCGGCACTGGCCGCGTTGCGTGCGGCTTTGCGTCCAAACAGCACGCCGTGCACGCGTCGCGTGAAAAATACGAACAACAGCAGCACGGCGACCAACGTGAGCAAGGGCAGGAAGATCGCCAGCACGCTCGTGACCACCGCGCTCACGAGTTCGAGCGTGCTCACCACGGGATTGCCCACGCCGCCCGTGAGCGTGGTGCTCTTGAAGCGGGTGAATACTGTGGCGCCCTGCGTCACCCCAGCCGCACCGCCGGCCAGCAGGACGGCGCTCCACTTGAGCACGGGCGGCAAATCCACGACCACACTCGCCGCCGCGAGCATGCCCGCAAGCATCGCCGCCGGCGTGGCGACGAGATCGAGCAGCTGGTCGAGCCACGGCACCGAATACGCGCCCACCTCCAGCAGCGTGGCCGTGCCCAGCGCGGCGAGCGCCGGCGTGCTCGCCAGCCACGAGAACTCGGGCGACAGCGACAGCACCCCAGTTTTCGCGGCGATCCCCGCTGCCAGAAGCGGCACGAAGACGCGAAAGCCCGCGGCGGCGGCCAGACCGAGCCCCACCGCGATACCCAACAGGGCGTCAGCCGTGACGGGGAAGAAATCCATAGACTGAGAAATAGCGCCTTCCCGTTCCGCCGGCGAATGCCGGACGCTACCCTGTGGGAATGTCCCGCCTGCTCACGTGGCTGTTCTTCGCCACCCTCTCGTGCATTCTGCTGCTGCAGCTGCGCGGTATCGATGCGCCCCTGTCGGCCGTCACGCCCGGCGGCATCGTGGCGTACGAACTGGCGTTCACCGCCGACCGCGCGAAGGCCATCCTCGACGTGTGGCGCATTGCCGGGGTCACCGAGAGCGCGCGGGTAAGCCTGGGCGTCGACGTGGGCTTCCTGCTGGTGTATCCCTGGTTCTTCTGGTGGAGTGTGCGGCTGCTGCGCGCCCCGCGCTTCACCGCCACCGGCAGCACGATGTACCGCGCCGGGGGTGTGCTGGGCACCGCAGTGCTGGCCTGCATGCCGCTCGATGCATTCGAGAACTGGTGCCTGTGGCGCATGATCGAAAGCGGGCCGAGCGGGACGATGGCCATGCTTGCCGGCGTCGCGGCGAGTGCCAAGTTCGTGCTGGTGCTCACCACGGCCCTGTGGTGCCTCGTCGCGCTCTCGCGCCGGTTCGTGAACACGTCACCAACGTCCAAACAGGGCTGACGGCTCCGCGCGCGGGAACGACCCCCGGTGTTTCGGTCGTTCCCCCCGCGTGTCCGCTCTGACTCTCGCTTTCGTGGCGCCGTGGGAATGCTCGCGCGCCGTCGCCAACATCCCGCGCGAACCGCGCGACGATGTCGTGGTCGTCCTGCTCGAATCGGTGGCGAAGGGCGCGTCGCTCCCGTGGCACCGGCAGAAGCTGGTGCTGCTGCTGTCGGCCATGCGCCATTTCGCGGCGTCGCTCGAAGCTGCCGGCCATCGTGTGGTGATGCGTAATGCACCGACGTACGCCGAGGGGCTCGCCGCGCTCGCGGGTGAACTCGGTGCCACGCGCGTCGTGGCCACCGAAGGGCGCGAGCAGGACATGGTGGACGAGCTCGATCGGGCGCGCACGTTGCTTGGCGACGCTGGCGTATCCCTCGTCTTGCGCGAAGATCGTGGCTTTCTCGCCACCCGTGAGGAATTCGCCACGTGGGCGCGTGATCGTAAGGAATACCGCATGGAGTGGTTCTACCGTGAGATGCGCCGCAAGCACGGCATTCTCATGGAGGCCGACGGGACGCCAAGTGGTGGCGAGTGGAATTTCGACGCCGACAATCGCAAGCCGTGGCCCAAGGGTCGTGCCGTACCCGAGGTGTGGCGCGTGGAGCCCGATGCCGTCACGCGCGAACAGATGGACCGCGTGTCGGGCTGGAAGGGACGCTGGGGTTCGGTAGAGCGCTTCGGCCTGCCGGTCACCCGTACCGATGCCAAGGCGTGGCTCGAACGGTTCGTGGTGGAACGACTCCCCGAGTTCGGCCCATACGAAGACGCGCTCGTGCACGGCGCCCCCGATCTGCTGCACAGCACGCTGTCGAGCATCATCAATGTGGGACTACTGCATCCGCTCGAGGTGGTGCAGCGCGCCGAGCGCGCGTATCGCGAAGGGCACGTGCCCATCGCGAGTGCCGAGGGGTTCATTCGGCAGATCCTCGGCTGGCGCGAATACATCCGCGGCATGTACTGGCAGCTCATGCCCGGGCTGCGCACGGCGAATGCGCTCGAAGCACCGCTCGGCCTGCCGATGTGGTTCTGGGCGCCTGACGGCGATGCGTACGACGGCGCCGAGCATGGGGCATGCGAGATGCGCTGCCTGAGCGACACGATTCGGCAGGTGCGCGACTACGGCCGCACGCATCACATCGGCCGGCTCATGATTCAGTGCAACTTCGCGACGATGCTGGGAGTACAGCCCGCCGCGCTATCGCGCTGGTATTGGGCCGGCTTCACCGATGCGTACGAGTGGGTGGAGTTGCCCAACGTGGCGGGCATGGGCACGTGGGGCGACGGTGGTGCCCTCGCGAGCAAGCCGTACGTGGCCAGCGGCGCCTACGTGAATCGCATGAGCAACTACTGCGGCCCGTGTCGCTACGACGTGAAGCAGCGCACGGGCCCGGATGCGTGTCCGATGAATTTCCTCTACTGGGACTTCATGGCCCAGCATCGTGAGCGCTTCGCCAAGCACCCGCGCATGCGCATGATGACCAAGCATCTCGACGGCATGGCCGACACCGAGCTGGTGCAGATTCGCCGTCAAGCGCAGCAGTTTCGCGAGTCGCTGGCGTACGAGGGCTAGGTCGAGGGAATTTCGGTGCGCGCGACACGCCCCGGTCGCTCCCGCTCACCCGACTCGCGGCTTGCTTCGGGGGTGGCCGAGCGCGCATTCGTCGCTGCGCTCCTCCGCGCGCCGGCGTCACCCCCTCAGAGATCCGCTCGCCGGGCGGCGGGGCGCCCGGGGCTACATCAACCCGTCCGCACTAACCACCGACAACTGCCACTACACACTACAAACTTCCTTCGGCATCACGCGACGCCGGCCAGTCTCACCCCTCACCTCTCAGCCCGGGCGCCCACGGCGGTGCCGTCCTGCCCTCAGCGAGCGCGCCGCGCGATGCGCCCTCACCTCTGGTGCCGCGACCGCAGGAGCTGAAGCAGCCCCGGGCGCTCCGCACCCCCGTGAGCGGATCCCTGAGGGGGTGACGCCGGCGCGGAGCGACAGCGCAGCGCACGGCCACCCCCGAAGAGAGCAGCGAACGGGGTGTGCGGAGTGAACGGGGCGTGCCCCACACACCAACCTCAAGGCGGTCGCAATCACCAAAGCTAGATTGCCAGCATGACGGACCCCGCGCCCCGCCTCCACGTCAAACCGCCGCAAACCACGCCCGCGCATCGCAAGCAACTGCGCGCGCTCGTGCGCGAAGGCGTGGAAAACCGGCCGGGTGTCTACCGCATGCTCGGCCCCACCGGCACCGTGATTTACGTGGGTCAATCGCGCGTACTGCGCACGCGGCTGCTGTCGTACTTCAGGGCGAAGGGACGCCGCAACAAGGCCGCCCGCATCCTGCGCCATGCATTTCACATCGAGTGGGAGTACACCAACACCGAGTTCGGTGCCCTCCTGCGCGAACTGCGCCTCATCAAGCAGTACCGGCCGCACTTCAACACCATGATGGTGATGGACGAGTGGCCGCGCGCCTACGTGGCGCTCACCGGCGGCACCGTCCCCGGCCTGCGCGTCGTCGCGCGCTCCGACGACCCCTCAGCCGTCGCCCTCTTCGGGCCGTTCCGTCGGGTGGCGCGCGTGCGCGACGCCGTGCGGGCGCTCGCCGAAGCCACCGGCCTGCGTGACTGCACCCTCGAGGATACGGTGCGTGGCACCGGTACCAGCCGTGGCAGCGCGCTGTGGTTCACGAGCGATGCATCCACGCGCCCGCGCGGCACGGCGCGCTCCCGCGCTCCCGGCTGCCTGCGACACGATCTCGGCACCTGCGCCGGGCCCTGCATCGGCGCCGGCAACGCCTTGCTGTATCGTGAAGCGGCCGATGACATCCGCACCTTTCTCGAAGGACGCAGCGACGTCCCGGTGCGGCTCCTCGAAGGCGCCATGCAGCAGGCCGCCGAAGAGCTGGCATTCGAGAAAGCCGGCGTGCTGCGTGACCGGCTCGAAGTCGTACGCTGGTTGCATGAACGCGTGCAGCATTTTCACGCCAACGTGGATCGCCTCACCTTTCGCTATCATGCCGTCGGGCACGCCGATACGGAGTGGGTCTATCTCATCCGTCGCGGCACCGTGCGCGCGGAGGTACGGGCGCCGCGCACCGACGAGGAACGGGAGTCGTTCGATGCGCTCGTGGCACGGGTGTACGACGGGACCGACCCGAGTGGCGCTGACGTGCCCACGCACGACCTCGACGAGTTCTACCTCGTGGCCAGCTGGTTCCGCCGCCGTCCCGAGGAAAAGAAGCGTGCACGGCCGCCACGCGTCTGAGCGAATCACCCTCCCGCGACGTATTTCCCTGCATGCGTATCCTTGTCGTCGAAGATGATCCCCGCCTCGCCGCTCTCGTTACGCGTGGGCTGCGCGAGGAGGCGTATGCCGTGGATCACTGCGCCGACGGCCCCTCCGCCATCACGCAGGCGGTGGTGAATAGCTACGACGCCATCGTACTCGACGTGATGCTCCCCGGCGCTGACGGTTTCACCGTGGTGGAAACGCTGCGCGCACGCAACGTGCATACGCCGGTGCTCATGCTCACCGCGCGTGATGCCGTGGCCGATCGCATTGCCGGGCTCGACGCCGGCGCCGACGATTATCTCGTGAAGCCGTTCGACTTCGGTGAGTTGCTCGCACGACTGCGCGCGCTGCTGCGCCGCCCCGAAGCGGTGCAGCCCATGCGCGTGCAGGTGGCCGATCTCGTGATCGACCTCCAGTCACACTCGGTGACCCGCGGCGACACGAACATCACGCTTACCGGCAAGGAGTTCGCGCTGCTCGAGTTGCTCGCGCGCAATGTCCGGCGCGTGGTGTCGCGGGCCGACATCGTAGCCCACGTGTGGGACGACAACCACGATCCGTTCACGAACGCGGTGGAAGTGTACATGAACAGATTGCGCGGCAAGATCGATCGCGATTCGGACACGCCGGTGCTGCACACGCGTCGTGGCGTGGGCTACATCCTCACCGATGATCCGCCGGGGTGACGCATGAAACCGGTCCGCACATCCATTCTCGTACGGCTCACGCTCTGGAACGCGAGTGTGCTGGCCTTCCTCCTCGTGGCCTTCGCGTGGGCTGGCTGGCTTACGCTCGAGCGCGTGCTGCACCAGCGCGCGGCCACCGTGGTGGGCGAATCGGCCCGCGTGGTGGCAGGTGCCATTCTCGCCGAGCGTCGCGCCGCGGCCGCGCGTGGTGAAGTGGAAGAGGTGCGCGGCGAACACGAACAGGCGGTCCTGCGTGAGCTGCGCGCCGGCGACCTGGACATCTTCATTACCGACGAAGCTGAGCAGCTCATGGCGGCGCGGCAGCCAGAGCTGGGCGACATCATTGAACGTAGCACCGACCGCACGCAGCGACGCGAATCCCCCGCAGTGGTGCTTCCGGCGGCCGTGCGCGATCTCATGACGAGCGTCCGCGCGCAGCGCGACGCCGGTGCCCTGAACGATTCGTCGGTGGTGATTCGCGAGATCACGCTCGAAACGGGTCCGGCGCGGGCGGCGTTGCTGCGGGTGGAGCCCGAAGTCGGCGACGAGGGAGAACCGGCGCTGCTCATTGCCGCACTGCGCCCGGAACAGGATGATGTGCAGCTGCTCAGCCAGGTGCGCACCACCATCTTCCTGGCCATTCCGCTCGCGCTGCTGCTCTCCATCATCGCCGGCTTCCTGCTCGCGCGTCGCAGCCTTGCCCCGCTCGACGCCATCGTCACGCAAACCGCAAGTATCACCGCGGCGAGCCTTGACGACCGCCTGCCGGTGGTGAACCCGCACGACGAACTGGGCCGACTCGCGCAGATCATCAACGACCTGCTCGGACGCGTGGGGGATGCGTTTCGTACCCAGCGGCAGTTCGTGGCCGATGCCTCGCACGAACTACGCACCCCCATCGCCATCATTCGCGGGGAAGCCGATGTGACGCTGCGTCGGGCCGAACGCACATCGCAGGAGTACCGCGAAGCGCTCGGTGTCATCCACGGGGAATCCGTGCGCCTCTCGCGCATCGTCGACGACCTCTTCCTGCTCACGCGAGTCGATGCGGCCGCGCACGCGACGCGCGGAGACGCCGTACGTCGGGAGGCGGTAGATGTCGGCGAACTCGTGGCCGACGCGACCCGCAGCGTGCGGACGCTGGCCGATACGCAGCGGGTCGCCGTCTACAGCAGCACGGACTTCACCGAGGTGCCGGCGCGCGTGCGCGGCGATGCGCAGCTGCTGCGCCGGTTGTTGCTCAACCTGCTCGACAATGCCCTCAAGCATGCCCCGGCGGACAGCAGCATCACGGTCCATCAGCACCGGGATGGGAATACCCTCGTGCTGACCGTGCGCGACGAGGGGCCCGGTATTCCGCCGACGCAGCGCGACCGCATCTTCGAGCGGTTCGTCCACGGTGTGCACGAAGCTGACCGGATTGACCCCGCGTCCGAAGCGTCCGGCGTTGGCGCCGGGCTCGGGCTCGCCATCGCGCAGGCCATCGCCCATGCCCACGGCGGGAGTATCACGTTGCTCGATGCGTCTCCGGGCGCCACGTTCAGGGTGTCGTTGCCGCTCATCCCTTCCGACGGAGACCAACCATGATGTCGTCGCCGCGCTCCCGCCTCGCGGTTCGATTGGTCGTGCTTCTCACCGCGTGTGCCCTCACGGCGCCGATCATGAGACTCGGCGCACAGGCACGCCCCGCAGCCGATACCGTGCAGCTCACCGAATGGGACGTACCGTGGGGCGCCGAGGGACGACCACGTGATCCGAGTGTCGACCCGCAGGGGCGTATCTGGTTCGTGGGGCAGGAAGGCAATTACGTGGCACGATTCGATTCGAAGACGAAGAAATTCGAGCGCTTCGAGATCGACGCCGGCACCAACCCGCACACGGTCAACGTTGATGCGCAGGGTGATGCATGGTACGCCGGGAATCGAAACGGCATGATTGGACGTATCGACGGCAACACGGGAAAGATCACGCGCTATCCCATGCCCGACCCCAACGCCAAGGATCCGCACACCATCACGTTCACGCCGTCGGGCGATCTGTGGTTCACGCTGCAGAACAGCAACATGGTGGGCTTCCTCGAGAAGAAGACCGGCAAGATCACGCTCGCCACCATGCTCACGCCGCGCTCGCGGCCGTACGGCATCGTGCTCGACAAGAGCGGACGCCCGTGGTTCAATCTGTTCGGCACCAACAAGCTCGGCACCATCGACCCGAAGAGCATGCGGGTGCGCGAGTACATGCTACCCGATGAGCGCGCACGCGGTCGTCGCATTGCCCTCACCAGCGACGGGGCCGTGTGGTACGGCGACTACTCGCGCGGCTTCGTGGGCCGTCTCGATCCGGTGAGCGGCGCCGTGAAGGAGTGGGCGCTTCCCGGCGGCGCCACCAGCATGCCCTACGCCATGACCGTGGACGATGCCGACCGGCTGTGGCTCGTGGAGACCGGCCGTCAGCCCAACCGCCTCGTGGGCTTCGATCCGCGCAGCAACACGTTCATCGCCCAGACGGACCTCGGCCCGGCCAAGCCCAACACCGTGCGCCACATGGTGTTCGACAAGAACACGCGCAGCATCTGGTTCGGCAGCGACCGCGGCACCATCGGCCGCGCTGTCGTGCCGGCACCTGGTCGCAAGCCCATCGGGTGAAACGGGGAAAACGGAAAAAAGGGGAACCGACAATTGTCAGCTCCCCGTTTTCTCTCAGCCTCCCGATCACACCGGCGGTGCGCCGGCCTTCTTGAGGCGGAACTCCTTGTGCCCTTCACGCTGGGCGCCCTTCACGTCGTCGAGAATCTTCGACGCTTCGGCGTTGTTCCCCGCCTTCACGGCGGCCTTCATCTTGTCCACCACGACGAGCAGCTTCTTCATCTCGGCCTGATAGTCGCTGATGAACTTCGCCTGATCCGCCGCCGGGATCTTCCCCTTCTTCTCCGGCTCCATCGTCAGCGAGGCCTTGGCGTTGGTCTCGATGATCGCGATCTGCTCGAGCGTGTTGGCGTTCTTCGAGGGATCGTCGATCTGCCGGCCCACGGCCTTCAGCGCCGTGTTCATGGTCGCCATCTTCTTGCCCAATGGCGTCTTCGGTTCGTCCTGGGCGTGCGCGGTGGTCGACAGCGAAAGGGCAAGCACCAGCGCCGCGCCGAAATTCCGGATGCGAAGGGTCATGTGCACGAAAAGATTGGAGACGAAGCCGTCGCCACGTGCGACGGCCGAGGGGCGGCCACGCGCGTCGACTGAGCGCGCGAAGACCCGAAAAGGTACGCATCTCGGGGCCGAAATGCTGCGACGGACCGCCCACCGTGACCAGCGAACCTCCGGGCCCTCGCGTAGAATGACGATGTGCCCCCGCGCCATGGTTCCGCGCGATCCCGCCCGACCACGCACCCCCTGCCCCTCCGGAGTGCACGTAGCGATGTCCGAACGCCCCTCCCAGGCCCCGGCCGACCAGGCTCCCTCCGATCGCCGGTCCTTTGTGTCCAAGGTGTCCGCCGCCGTCATCGGTGGACTGATCACCGTCGCCGCCCCGATCGCGGGGCTGTTTCCCATCCTCGACCCCCTACGTCGTCGAGGCGATACGCGGGGCATGGTACGCGTCACGTCGTTCGCCGCCCTCCCCGAGGGCGGTGAACCGCGCAAGTTCCCCGTGCTCGACACGCTGGTGGATGCCTGGAACCGCACCGAAAACGTCCCCGTGGGCAGCGTGTACATCCAGCGCACCGGCGACAACAGCGTCCGGGTGCTGCACACCACCTGCCCGCACCTCGGCTGCAGCGTGGGCTACAACGCCTCGGGCCGCGGCTACTTCTGCCCCTGCCACAAGAGCAGCTTCGCGCTCGACGGCAGCATTGCCGATCCCAAGAGCCCCAGCCCGCGCGGCATGGATCCGCTCGAAGCCGTCGTCCGTGACGGCGAGGTGTGGGTGAAGTTCCAGAACTTCCGGAAGGGCTCCCCCGAACGGACTGCGGTCTGATGAGCGATTGGCGCAACTGGCTCGATTCGCGCACCGGCTACAAGGGGCTGGTGCACGAAGCGCTGTTCGAGAACGTCCCCGGTGGTGCCCGCTGGCGATACGTGTGGGGCAGCACGCTCACGTTCTTCTTCGTGGTGCAGATCATCACCGGCATCGCGCTCTGGATGTCCTACAGCCCGAGCTCGCAGACGGCGTGGGAAAGCGTGTACTGGATCCAGAACCAGATGTGGGGCGGCTGGCTGCTGCGCGGTATCCATCACTTCGCCGCGCAGGCGATGACGGCACTGCTGGTGCTGCATCTCATGCAGGTGGTGATCGACGGCGCGTACAAGGCGCCGCGCGAGGTGAACTACTGGTTCGGAGTCGCACTCCTGCTGCTGGTGCTGGCGCTCTCGCTCACGGGCTATCTGCTGCCGTGGGACCAGAACGGCTACTGGTCCACCGCGGTCTCCACGAATCTCGTGGGCATGAGCCCCGGTATCGGCACCGCGCTGCAGACGATTCTCGTCGGCGGCGCGAGTTACGGCCATCACACGCTCACGCGCTTCTTCGCGCTGCATGCCGGGCTCGTGCCGCTGCTCATCGGGCTGATGATCGTGGGGCACGTGTATCTCTTCCGTCGTCATGGGCTCACCCCCACGCAGCCCATCCGCAAACCCGATGAAGGCTTCTGGCCCGAGCAGGTGTTGCGCGATGCCGTGGCCTGTCTCGCGGTGTTCGCGGCGGTGCTGTATTTCGCCGTGCGCGAACACGGCGCGCCGTTGGGTGCCCCCGCCGATCCGGCCGAACAGTTCGCCGCCGCACGACCGGAGTGGTACTTCCTGTTCCTGTTCCAGTTCCTCAAGTACTTCCCTGGCAGCGCCGAAATCATCGGCGCCATCGTGCTCCCCACGCTGGTGCTGGTGCTCATCGCCGCCATGCCCATTCTCGGGCGCTGGCGTCTTGGCCATCGCTTCAACGTGGGGCTGCTGGGCGTGCTGCTCGCCGGCGCGGGACTCCTCACCGTCCAGGCGTTCCAGGCCGACCGAAACGACACCGACTATCAGATCTCGCGCCGCATCGCCGCGCGTGACGCCGAACGTGCCGTGCAGCTCGCCAGCACTGGCATTCCCACCACGGGGGCGCTCACGCTCATGCGCGAGGACGCCTACACGCAGGGGCCGCGCATCTTTTCGCGCAATTGTGCGTCGTGTCATCGGTTCGACGGACACGACGGCTTGGGCTATCCGCTGCCTGCCGACTCCATTTCGGCGTCGGACCTCAAGGACTTCGGCTCGCGCGCGTGGGTGAGCGGCTTCCTGCACGCCGACACGATTCTCAGCCGCAAATACTGGGGCGGCACCATCCACACCGAAGGCGACATGACCGGCTGGCTGGGTGATCATCAGCCGGAGACCGACGAAGAGAAGGCCACCCGCGCCAATGTGGTACTCGCGCTCTCGTCGCAGGCGCAGCTCGCCTCGCAGAAGGCCCTCGATCAGCGCGACAGTGCGCGCATCGCCGCCGGGATCACCTACATGCGCAATACCGACTACGGCTGCGCCTCGTGCCACAAGTTCCAGGACGTCGGCACCGACAGCCCGGAGCTCACCGGGTGGGGCTCACGCGAGTGGATGATCGCCTTCATCAACGATCCCGAGCATCCGCGCTTCTTCGGACGCGACAACGATCGGATGCCGTCGTTCGGGAAGGAAAAGAGCCTGAGCGACAAGGAGATCGCGATGGTGGTGGATTGGCTGCGCAAGGAATGGCGCATGCCGCCATCGACCGTAGCCGCGGCGCGCCGATGACGACACGGGCCGGCCGTCTCGCGGTGGTAGCCGGTAGTCTGGCGCTGGCCGGTGCGGCGCCTCACACGGTCACCGCCCAGGCGGCACCGGCCCAGAGTGCCGTGCCCGCCGCCTTCCGCGCCATCACCGATGCGGTGCATCGCGGCATCGATGGCCGGCGCGCCTTCACCACCGTGGAGTACGTGCAGCGCTACTTCCGGCTGCCGGGCAACGAAGGGTTCGATCTCGCCATCGATTCGGTGGCGTCGCTGCTGCGCGCCGCGGGCTACATGGAAGAGTCGAAGGCCAAGCCCACCGATCGCTTCGTGTTTCGCATCGAGTCACGCGACATGGCCAACGAGGCGTGGACGCCGCACGACGCGCGACTCACCATTGTTGGACGCAACGCTCCACTGCAGTCGCTGGCGACCAACCTCAACATGATCGCCATCAACTCGGTCTCTACACCCGAGCGTGGCGTCACGGCCCAGCTGGTGGACGTGGGTACCGGCAGCGACAGTGTGTTCCAGTCGGCCAATGTGAAGGGCGCCATCGTGCTCACCACCGGCAATGCGCGACTCGTGCTCCCACGCGCTCAGCGTGCCGGCGCGGTGGGCGTGCTCGCCACGCAGGCGCTCCCCAAGTACAACCAGCAGAGCAAGCACCCGCGCGCCATTCAGTTCACCGGCATCGCCCGCGACACCATCCGTCCGGGGTGGGTGCTGTGGGTGTCGAAGCAGTCGTACGACACGCTGCAGGCCGCGCTACGCACCGGGCCCGTACAAGTAACCGCGCTGGTGCGCACCACATTCGCGCGTCGCCCCGAGCGCACGCTGGTGGCCGAGATTCGCGGTCGTACGCAGCCGAACGAACGGTTTGTCTATTCGGCGCACGTGCAGGAACCGGGTG
>NZ_JBIJAW010000076.1:0-12189 GCF_044345575.1 Gemmatimonas sp. | reverse complement strand
GAGAAGACCGACACGGCGGACATCACCGCGAGCGCGCAGGCACAAGCCTTGGCGCCGCGAACGAGCGAACGGGAGATCGTCATAAGCGAGATATCGGGTCAGGAGGGAAATGAATCGGGCGGCCCCCGCGTGGGAGCCGCCCGAATTGTATCACCGGCGGGAAGCGGGAGGTTCCCTCACGGGCCCTCCCGGCACCCCGGTTTACTGCATGTTCCGCACGGGGCCGATGGCCTTGTCCAGCTTGGCCTTGGCGGCTTCGAGCTCCTTCCGCAGGAAGGTGTACCGCTCGAGTGCATCCTGCCCCACCTTCTGGTCGGCACGCGCCGTCATGCCGGCCAGGTAGGTGATGTGCGCCTGCAGCCCCGGCTTGCCGTAGCGGATGGGCTGCGTGTTGACCGTTTCGCTCACTTCCTTCACCTGCTTGGCCGTATCGGCCGCGGCACCGCTGGCGTTCTTGTACTTCGTTTCCGCCGCACGCACGCGGGCCAGCAGCGCGTTCACGTCGGCCACCATTTCGCGCATCTTCACGTTGTGCGCAAACTGCGCCTGCAGGTCCGCCTCGGTGGTGCCGTCGGCCGCAAGACGCGGGTCGATGCGCACACGCAACGGCACGGTCTGCGTGTTGCCGGCGATGGTGATCTTGGCCGTATAGGTGCCCGGCGGTGCCATGAGCCCGTTCTGGTGCTGCATGTTCCAGACGAAGCGATTGAGCCCGGCCTTCTTGGTCACGAGGTTCATCGTGGGTCCCTCGGCGAAGGCCGGCATGCGCCCGCCGCGTCCCGCCATCATCGACTCGTCCGGGTCTTCGTCCTCGCCACCGCGGCGACGGGGCGGCTGCACCGGCACCACGCCACTCTTGAAGCTGTTCACTGCCTTGCCGGCGGCATCGGTGATCTCGATGCGCACCGTGTCCGACGTTTCACCCGGCAGATAGTAGTCGACGGTGGGGCCGAGCAGCGACTGCGCCACGTTGGTCTTGTAGCCGTCACGCGGACGGAACACCGTAGCGGCACTCGTCGTGGTGGGACCGAGCTGCTGCAGCGGCGCGATATTGTCGAGAATCCACGCCGAGCGCCCCTGCGTCGCGATCACGAGGTCACCGCGGTGCACGCGGATGTCGTTGATCGGGATGATGGGCATGTTGAGGTTGAACGGCTGCCAATGCGCGCCGTTGTCGAACGAGATGTAGAGGCCGAATTCGGTACCGGCGTAGAGCAGCCCCTCGCGCACCGGATCCTCGCGCACCACGCGCACCGGATTGTCGGCGGCGATGCCGTTGGTGCCGTCGGTGAGCAGCTTCCATGACTTGCCGTAATCGTTCGTGAGGTAGATGTACGGCTTGTAGTCACCCAGCAGGTAACGGTAGGTGGCGAAATACGCCGATCCCTTGCGGTGCGGCGACGCGTCGATCCACGCCACACGGCCGCCTTCGCCAAGTCCGGCGGGCGTGACGCGCTTCCACGTCTTGCCGTCATCACGCGTGACGGAGAACGGCCCGTCGTTGGAGCCGGTCCAGATCACGCCCTTTTCGAGCGACGACTCGCTGATCGCGTAGAGCGTGCTATAGAACTCTTCACCCGTCACGTCGCGCGTGATGGGCTGACCGCTACCGCCCTGGCAGCACTTGGGGAACGCGGTGAGATCGGGCGAGATCTTTTCCCACGACGCGCCGTTGTTGCGCGAGCGATGCAAATACTGCGACCCGTAGTAGATGACCTTGGGGTCGTGCGGCGACGTGGCCATGGGCGTCGTGCGCTGCATGCGGAAGATCAGATCGCCGCCGTCATTCCCGTAGAGCGACTGCGCGCCGATCCAGTAGTTCTTCGTAACGCCCGCCTTCACGTTCATCACGGAGTACTGCCCCTTGCAGTTACCGTGGATGAGGTTGTCGTCACCGGGGTGCGGGATGATCGGCCCCGTTTCACAGCCGGGACCCACGCGCACCGCCGCCATGTTGAACGGATTGTTGACGCTCGGCACGATGTACGTGCTGTTGTCCTGCTGCGCCATGTACAGGTTGTACGGGAACTGGTTATCCAGCCACACCCCGTAGAACTCGGCCGTGGGCAGAATGTCCTGTGAGCTCCACGTCTTCCCGCCGTCGAACGACACGTTGGCACCACCGTCGTTCGACTGGACCATCGTGTTCCCGTTGCTCGGGTTGATCCAGATATCGTGGTTGTCGCCGTGCGGCGTGCGGAACGGCGCGACCGTCTTGCCGCCGTCGGTGCTCTTGTAGAAGGTCTCTGCCCCGCCGTACACCACATCGGCGTTGGTCGGGTCCGCGCCGAGCGACGTGTAGTAGAACGGGCGCGTGATGAGCCCCGGCGTGCTGTTCATCAGCTGCCAGTTCTCACCGGCGTCGTCGCTGCGATAGAGACCACCACCGGGCAGCGCCTCCACCAGCGCGTACAGGCGATTGGGGTTCGCCGCGGTCACCGCGACGTTGCCCTTACCGATGAGCTGATTGGGCAGACCGGTGGTCTGGATGCGCTTCCACGTCTCGCCACCATCCGTGCTCTTGTAGAAGCCGCCTTCGCGCGAGCCGGAGATGATGCTCCACGGCTTGCGTTCGATGCGGTTCATCCACGCGAACACGACGTTCGGATTGCCCGGCTGCAGCTCGACATCCATGGCGCCGGTGCTGTCGCTCACGTACAGCGTCTTCTTCCACGTCTTGCCACCGTCGGTGGTCTTGAAGACGCCGCGCTCGTTGTTGGGCTTGAAGATGTCGCCGTAGGCGGCCACCCAGGCCACATCGGGGTTGCTGGGATGCACGCGCACCGCCCCGATCTGCCCCGCGTTGTAGAGCCCCTTGAACTCCCACGTCTTGCCGGCGTCGGTCGAGCGATAGACGCCGCGACCGGTGGACACGTTGGAGCGCACGCCGTCGGAGCCGGTACCCAGCCAGATCACATTGGGGTCGCTGTCGGCGACCACCACCGAGCCCATGGAGCCCACCGGCACCTTGTTGTCGGTGATGGGTTCCCAGCTTTCCCCACCGTTGGTCGTGCGCCACAGGCCGCCGCTGGCGACGCCCATATAGAACGTCTTGGGTTGGGAGGGCACGCCGGTCACGGTGGTCGCGCGACCACCGCGGGAGTGCCCCACGAGGCGGTACTGCATGCCGCGGAAGAGCGCCGGATCGACCGACGCCATGAGGGGGGCCTTCGGGGCGGCCGCAACACGGGCGGCGGCCGGTCGGGCAGCCGGCTTGGCAGCCTGGGCACCGGCGAGAGCCGGGGCGGCACCAAGGAGGGCAAGAAGAACCGGAGCGGGACGGCGTATCATGCGTCGAGACGGTTGAGGGGGGGACCGGCCTGTGCGCCGGACTCGTGTAAGCTACGCCGCATTCCGTCCCGCGTTGAGCGCTAGCGCCATCCCCCCTGCCCGACAGCCGGCTACCGCGCGATCGCCCCGGCGTTGATCCCCGACGCCAGGTCGAAGACCTGCCCCACCGCGCCCACCACACAGCGCGAACGGTCGAGGCCGAGCGACTGGCGGAATCGATAGACCGTTTCCACGCCCGTGCAGTGCGCCCCGATGAGATGGCGCACGCCGAATCCACGCAGCTTCTGCTCGGTCCACGCCAGCGTCTGCTCCGACGCATTGAACAGATGGATGCCACCGATGAGCGCATGCACGGGCGCGGGGCGTACCGCATCGCGGGCGTGCTCGATCGTGTTCACCACGCCGGCATGGCCGCAGCCGGTGAGCACCACCAGCCCCTGCTCCGTGTCGAAAACCATGGACATGTCGTCGGGCACGGTATCCTCCACGAGCTGCCCGCCAATCTCCACCTTCGTTTCGGGACGCCCGGCGGCCGCAACGCTCCAGTTCCGCTCCGGATGGCGCCGCGGCACCGGCCCGGTGAGCCATACGCCCGGATACAGCTCGGTGGGCTTCGCATGTACGACGAAGCGACCGCCCGTCGCCTCGTATTGCGGACGGAACCGGTTCATAGCGTTGAGATCGTTCGCACTGCCCTCGCGCCGCCGCGGCGCGAAGATCCCCTCGGCCACATGCGCCCGCCCCAGCGCATCGGCGCGGGTCGCCGACAACGCCGTGCGCAGCGGTACGAGGCCGATGGTGTGGTCACCGTGATTGTGACTGAGAATCACCTCGGGCACGGTGTCGAGCGCCACGCGCAGCTCGCGCGCATTGCGCGAGACCACATCGTCGTGTGCGCCCGTGTCGAACAGCAGGCGGCGCCCATCCACCTCCACGAGGGCTCCGAAGCCCCACTCGCCAATGCCACTGTCGGCAAGCATGGTAGAGAGAATGGTGATGCGCAGCTGGCTCACCTTGCGGGGGGCCGTTGCCGACGGCCGTCCGGCACTGCGCACGAGCGCAGGAGAGCACGGCAGCGCCAGACCGGCGAGTGCCAACTGCCGCAGCATGTCGCGACGTGACTGCATGGACGATGCTCCTGGAGACGCGGTGAAGAGGCGGGTGATCGTTCAGCTGGCGCGCACGGCGCGCCCGCGGTTGGCCAGATGCTGCCCGTCGCGCACGGCCACGGCACCATTCACGATGACCGCACTGATGCCCACCGGATACTGAAACGGGTTGGCGAAGTCGGCACGGTCGGCCACCGTGGCGGCGTCGAACACCACCACGTCGCCCGCCATGCCCACGGCCAAGCGGCCACGATCGCGCAGATGCACCCGGTCGGCCGGACGCGCGGTCATCTTGTGAATGGCGTCGGCCAGCGACAGCGCTCGGCGTTCACGCACGAAACGTCCGAGCACGCGTGGCATTGTCCCGGCCCCGCGCGGATGCGGACTCCCGCGCCGCGTGGGGCCATCGATCGAAAAGCCGCCCCCATCGCTGCACACCATACCGTACTCGTGCGCCAGCAGCGCATCGATGTTGTCCTCGCTCATCGCGAACCCCAACATCCCCACATCGACCTGATTGCGGCGTAGCAACCCCACAGCCGCATCGTACGGATCGTTCCCGCGCGCGCGGGCCCACGCGCCGAGTCGCTTGCCCTCCGCGTCACGATCAGCGGCCTGATTCACACGTGCGATCTGCACGTTGTCCCATCCACCGATCAGTTCCACCTTGGCCAGCGCCTCACGCTTGATGCGCGCCGCCGTGGCCGGTTCGTCGAGACGCGCGAGAAACGCGGCGTCACCGCCGTCACGGGCCCACACGGGAAACAGATTCGAGAGTCCCGTCTGGTAGGCCTCGTACGGATACACATCGAACCACGCGTCGACACCGGCCGCGCGCGCGTCACGCAATCGCGCGAGCGATGCGTTGAGCTTGGGCCAGTTGCGCGTACCCTGCTGCTTGAGATGCGACACCTGCAGCGGACAGCCCGCACCGCGCGCGACCGCGATGGATTCGTCGATGGCCTCGAGCAGCCGATCATCCTCATTGCGCATGTGTGTGGCGTACGGCAGCCCCCGCGCACTCAGCGGTCGGCACAGTGCGATGAGTTCGTCCGGCGTGGCGAAGGCCCCCGGCGTGTACTCGAGCCCGGTGCTCGTTCCGCAGGCGCCCTCGCGCAGCGCGCGCTCCACCATCGCCACCATGCGCGTGAGTTCGTCGGCGGTGGCCTTCCGGTCGGCCTCGCCGACCACGGCGCCACGCACACTCCCGAGTCCGATCATGCTCGCCACGTTCACCGCGGGCGCAATGGCCGTGAGGTCCCGCTCCCAGTCTACGAAGGACTTCCCCTCTGCGCCGCTGAACCGTGAGCTGCCATCGGCCCCCACCACCATGGTGGTGATGCCCTGGCGGATGACGCTTTCGGCCCGCGGATCCTCGCGCAGGTTGCCGTCGCCATGCGAATGAATGTCCACGAACCCGGGCGACACCACGAGCCCGCGTGCGTCGATTTCCTCACGTCCGCGCGCCGCGAGCCGTGCGCCCATGGCCTGCACGCGCCCGTCACGAATGGCGAGATCGAGTTCGCGGCCGGCCCCGCCGAGGCCATCATACACGGTCCCACCCCGCACGACGAGGTCGTGCTCCTGTCGCCCGCGCACGTGCACGAACGGCCCCACGGCGCCGAGGACGGGTACCGCACATGCCGCGAGGACGCCGTGCACGAGAAAGTCGCGGCGCGTGCTCATCGCTTTGCCCCCGGCCCCAGCACCACGCGTCCCGGGGTCGCGCCCGTGTGTTCGCCGTTCTTCAGAACCTGCACGCCGTTCACGAACACATCGCGGACGCCGGTCGCATACTGATGCGGCTGCTCGAACGTCGCGTTGTCGCGAATGGTCTTGGGGTCGAAGATCACCACATCGGCATGATAGCCGGGCTTGAGCCACCCGCGGCGTGCGATGCGCAGGTTGGTCGCCGGCAGACTGGTGAGGCGCCGGATCCCCTCCTGCAGCGAGATGACCTGTTCGTCGCGCACATACTTGCCCAGAAAGCGTGCAAAGGTGCCGTAGGCCCGCGGATGCGTGTTGCTCTTGAGGAAGTTGCCCTCCGTAGCCATCGAGGCCGCGTCGGAACCCACGCTCACCCACGGCTTCCGGATCTGCGCGGCGATGTTGTCCTCGTTGATGATGAAGTAGATGGTGCCCACGCGGGTCCCGTCCTTCACCACGAGGTCCATGGCCGTTTCCTCGGGAGAGGTGCCGCGCAGCTTGGCCACCGCGGCGAGTGTCTTGCCCGTGTACTGCTTGAGCGAGTCGGCCTTGAACCCCGCCAGCACCACCCGCTCCGGAGACCCGGCCGCGAGCAGCAGGCTCTCCCACTGGTCGGTCGGTGTGCGCATTTCTTCCGCCACCTTCTTGCGGATGGCCGGATCCCGCAGACGCTTGGCCCAGGCGGCATAGCCACCGGCCTGCACCCACGGTGGCATGGCCGCGTCGAGCCCGGTGGCGCCCGCCGTATACGGGTAAATGTCAGCGGTGATCTCGAGTCCCTGCGCGCGCACGGAGTCGATGCGGGCCAGGACCGACGCCATCTTGGGCCAATTGCTCTCACCGGCAGCCTTGAGATGATAGATCTCGGCTCGTGCCCCGCTCTCACGCGCGATGGTGATGAGCTCCTCGACTGCCTGCTCGAAGCGCGCGCCCTCGCTGCGCATGTGCGAGATGTACATACCACCGTAGGGCGCAGCGGCCTTCATGAGCGCAACCAGCTCCGGGGTCTTTGCATAAAACGCCGGCGCGTAGATGAGCGACGACCCCACGCCAAGCGCCCCCTCCTCCATGGCGGTCCGCACGTCGGCTTGCATGGCCGCCAGTTGCTCCGGCGTGGGATCACGATCGTCCCAGCCCACGTGCTTCATGCGCAACGTGGTGGCCCCCACGAACGACGCGATGTTGGTGCTGATGCCCTTCTTTACCAGCATCTCCTGATACTCGCGGAGACTCGTCCAGGTAATCGGATACGTGATGTCGCCCTGCTGCGAGCGCATCTCCGCCTTGAGCGTGTCCGACAGCGGCCCCATCGAGTCGCCCTCGCCCATCACCTCGAGGGTGACGCCCTGCCGGATGTCGCCCTGGCTGCGCCCGTCCTCGATGAGCGACTCGGTGGACCAGCTCAGCATATTGATGAAACCCGGGCTCACTGCGAGGCCAGTCGCATCAACTTCGGTGGTGCCCCGCTCCTTTACGGTGCCAACGGCCACGATGGAATCGCCGCGCATCGCCACGTCAGCCACGACCGGCTCGCTGCCCGAGCCGTCGTAGACGGTGCCATTTCGGATCACCACGTCGTACGACGTGGCGGGTGAGCAGGCGCCCACGGCGAACGCGCCGAACCAGGCGGCGAACGCCATGCGGCCGCCGGTCGAACAGCGCGCTGATCGGTGACGCGTGTCGGGGCGAGAGCAATACTGATTGGCCATGATCAACACGACGGTTGTCAGTTCGATACTTCAGGATGTTCGCAGCGAAGCATGAAATTGGCGCGTAGTCGTGCAGCGCGTTAGGCTCCCAGATTCCCCTGTCGTGCGTCCCCGTCCCCGCACACGTCCATGTCCACTGCCCAAGCCGCGGCCCCATCCACCGCCGGCCCCACGTTATTCGCCTCCTGGCGGGACGACATCCCAGCGTCGGTCGTCGTCTTCCTCGTCGCGCTTCCGCTCTGCTTGGGGGTCGCGCTCGCCTCCGGCGCCCCGCTCCTCTCGGGTGTCATCGCCGGCATCGTCGGCGGGATCGCCGTCGGCGCCGTCTCCGGTTCGGCGCTCATGGTGAGCGGACCGGCCGCCGGTCTCACGGCCATCGTTCTCGCGGGGATCGCGCAGGTGGGCGGGTTTCCCCGTTTCCTGCCGGCGGTCATTCTCGCGGGGCTGCTGCAGGTCATCCTCAGCGCGGCTCGCGCCGGCGTCATCGGCTACTACTTCCCCTCCGCGGTGATCAAGGGGATGCTCGCCGCCATCGGACTCACCCTCATCCTCAAGCAGATCCCGCACGCCGTGGGCTACGATGCCGACTACGAGGGTGACTTCGCATTCGTGGGGCCGTCGGGCGAGAACACTTTTGGCGCCATCGGGTCGGCGCTCCAGCAGGTCCAGCCGGGGGCGATTGCTGTCGCCCTGCTGGGCGTCGCCCTCATGATCTGGTGGCCGCGGTCGCCCATGAAGAAGGTCAAGCTGTTCCCCGCGCCGCTGGCTGCGGTCGCGCTTGGTGTGGGCGTGAACGAACTGCTCATGGCGCTCGAGCCGTCGTTCGCCATTCGCGGGACGCATCTCGTGAGTCTTCCCACCACCGGCGTGAGCGGCGTCCTGTCCCAGATTGCGCGTCCCGATTGGACTGCCCTTGGCGACACTCAGGTCTGGATGCTGGCGGCAACGCTGGGCATTGTCGCCAGCCTCGAGTCGCTCCTCAGCCTCGAAGCCACCAACAAGCTCGATCCCGCCAAGCGCGATGCGTCGGCCAACCGTGAGCTGCTGGCGCAGGGAATCGGCAACATGCTGTCCGGATTCTTCGGTGGACTGCCGGTGACCGGCGTGATCGTGCGCAGCAGTGCAAACGTGGACGCGGGCGCACGGTCGCGATTGTCCGCCATCGCCCATGGCGTGTGGCTCGTGATCGCGGTGCTCGCGCTTGCCACCCTGCTCAATCGGATTCCGCTGGCGGCGCTCGCCTCGGTGCTGCTCGTGACGGGATTCAAGCTCACCACGCCGGCGCTCTGGAAGAGCGCGTGGCGGCTTGGCTGGTCGCACTTCATTCCGTTCGCCATCACGATCGTTGCCATTCTGCTCACTGATCTGCTGAAGGGCATCGGCGTCGGCCTGGTGATCGGAATCGGCTTCATCATCGCCGAGCACATGCGCAATCCCGTGCTCACGAAGGTGAGCCCACCGGGGGCAATTCTCACGCGCTACACGCTCCCCGATCAGGTGACATTCCTGAGCAAACTGAAGCTGGTGCAGCTGCTCGAATCGCTCCCGCCCGGATGCCGCGTGGAAATCGACGGCCGAAAGACGACGCGCTTCGACTACGACGCACTCGAGGCGCTCCTGTCGTTCCGCGAAACGGCCCGCGACCGCAACATCGATTACCGGCTCGTGGGAATTCCCGAGACCGACCTCACGCCTGCGCACTGAGCGAACCTACCATGGAAAATTTCCGCAAGATCATCCAGCACAATCGGGAATGGGCCGCGGCCATGAAGGTGGTCGACCCCGACTATTTCGAGAAGCGCGCCAGCAGTCAGGAGCCGTTGTTCCTCTACATCGGCTGCGCCGACAGTCGCGTGCCGGCGAACGTGGTGACGGGGACGCAGCCCGGCGAACTCTTCGTGCACCGCAACATCGCCAACGTGGTGCTGCCGAGCGACCTCAACGCCATGAGCGTGCTGCAGTATGCGGTGGAAGTGCTCGACGTGAAGCACGTAATCGTCACCGGGCATTACAACTGCGGCGGCGTGAAGGCCGCGATGGGCAATCAGAGCTACGGCCTCGTGGACCTGTGGCTGCAGCCCATTCGCAACGTCGTGCGCTGGAATCGGCCGGAACTCGACCAGATCGAGGATGAGCAGGCACGATTCGACCGTGTGGTGGAGCTGAACGTGCTCGAACAGCTCTATCACCTGTCGGAGACCCCCATCATCCAGAACGCGTGGGCCAAGGGCAAGCGCCCGCTGCTGCATGGTCTCGTGTACGACATTCACGAAGGGCTGCTTCGCGAAATCGCCACCGGCATCGACTGCCAGGAAGCGGCCGATGGCCTCGCCCAGCGTCGTCAGTCTGGCGTGCCCGCGGGCCCGCCGCCGATCATGGGGCGCATGGCCAATCCGGTGTTGGCCGGCGACGAGCTAGCCGACCAGATCGCCAAGCGCGTCATGGATCGGATGGCGGTGATAGGCGCGGCCGCAGCCCCGAAGAAGTAACTTTCGGGCATGGCCAAGATTCTTTCTCCTTTCAAGTCGCTCCCCATGGAGCGCCGTCAGTGGCTGGTGAGCCAGGCGCTGACGAAGCACAAGGGCGCCAAGTCGCTTTATGCCCAACGTATCGCTGCCAAGGGCGGCGGCTTCCGCGCCGCCACCCTGATGTCATGGCCCGCCGAAAAGGTGGGCAAGGAAGCACTCCGGCTCGGCGCCCTCACGGCGCAGGACGAACTCGAGCTGCTGCAACTGCTGTACGTGGATCTCGAGCCCCAGTACCAGGTGACGTACCTCGACGCCGCCGGTGTGACGCACGAGAACGGCGTGCTGCCCGAAGATCTGGAGGCGCCGTACACGGATGCCGACGGCGTGAGGAAGGGTGCCGAGGCGGTGCTCGCCGCCCACGGCGACGCCGGACGGCACTATCTGCGCACGCTGGTGGTGTACAACCTCGCGGCATGGCCGGGACTGGACGCGGTGGTGCCGGCCGAGGGGTAGGGACGGCGGGAGATCGTGTGACAGAAGCCGGATAGTACGGAAGCTGGTGGCACGAAAGCTGGTGGTACGGGACATGGTGCCACGGATAACGAAAACAGCGGGAGACTTCGCCTAATGCGTTGTCTCCCGCCGTTTCGTTTACCGTTTCAGCAATTTCCGTGGGACTAGCTTCCGTCCCCAAAGCTTCCGTCGTTGCGCTGCTTCCTCAGCGCATCCCGAACATTCCGCCGCCGCCGAACGGCATCCGCGGCATCCCGCCTTTGCCGCCGCCCTGCATGCCGCCCATCTTCTTCATCATCTTCTGCATCTCGCGGAATTGCTCGAGCAGACGATTCACTTCGTTCACCGGGCGGCCGCAGCCCTTCGCGATGCGCGCCCGACGCGAGCCGTTGATGATCTCCGGCTTCTTGCGCTCGGCCGGCGTCATGGACAGCACGATCGCTTCGATGTGCTTCATGCGCTTGGGATCCATCTTCACGTCCTTCAGCATCTTCGGGTTCACACCCGGCAGCAGCTTGAGGAGGTTCTCGAAGGGCCCGAGCTTCTGCATCTGACGCATGGCCGAGAGGAAGTCCTCGAGGTCCATGCCTTCCTTGCGGACCTTCTTCTCGAGCTTCTTCGCTTCGGTGGCGTCGAAGGCTTCCTGCGCCTTCTCCACGAGCGACACGATGTCACCCATCTGGAGAATGCGCCCCGCCATGCGCTCGGGATGGAACTCTTCGAGCGCATCGGGCTTTTCGCCGACGCCGATGTACTTGATGGGCTTCTTGAGCACCCCGTAGATCGACAGCGCCGCACCACCACGCGCATCGCCGTCGAGCTTGGTGAGAATCACGCCCGTGATGTCGAGCGCCTCGTTGAAGCCCTGCGCGATCTTCACCGCTTCCTGACCGGTCATGCCGTCGGCCACGAAGAGGATTTCGTCGGGCTTGATCGCCGCCTTGAGCTTCTTCAGCTCCTCCATCATGTCGGCGTCGATCTGCAGGCGGCCCGCGGTGTCCACGATGACCACACGATCGCGGTTGCGCGTGCCCTGTTCGATACCGGCCTTGGCGATCTTCACCACATCCTGCGTGGTGCGATCAGCATAGACGGGCACATCGAGCGCCTTGCCCAGCGTCTCGAGCTGGTCAATGGCGGCAGGGCGATACACGTCGGCCGCCACCAGGCGGGTGCTCTTGGCCTCGAGCTTGAGCTTGCGCGCGAGCTTGCCGGCCGTGGTGGTCTTACCCGAGCCCTGCAGGCCGACCATCATGATGATGGTGGGCGGCACGGAGCTCATGCGCAGCCCCTCGCGCCGCTCGCCGAGCATCGCGGTGAGCTCGTCGTGGACGATCTTCACCAGCTGCTGCGCCGGCTGCACCGTCTTGAGCTGCAGCACGCCGACCGCCT
>NZ_JBIJAW010000318.1:0-3730 GCF_044345575.1 Gemmatimonas sp. | reverse complement strand
ACCCGGTGGCATCGACATGCCACGCTGGGGTTCGCGCTCGACGAGAGCCGCCAGGGCTCCGTGGGCGTGAACGAACGCGACTGGGACGGCGTCGTGCGCACCATCACGGAGCAGCGGCGCGACGAACATCGGTATGTCGCGTCGAGCATCAACGAGCTGCGTGACGCGCTGTGGGCATGCGTGGAGACGGTGCACAATGCGGTGAAGGTGGATCACGCCGCCGACGCGACCACCGACCAGCAGATGGAGCGGGCCAAGTCGGCGCTCAAGCGCATGCAGACGGGCTCCATCAAGGAGGAAGTGCTCGGGGCGGTGCTGGCGATCGAGGGGGCGTTGCAGACGCGTCGCGAGCAGCAGCAGCAGCAGTACGTGAGCCTCGCGGAGAAGCTCGACCGGCTCGGTCGTCAGCTGGAGGAAGCGCGGCGCGAGATCACTACTGACCCGCTGACCGGTCTCGGTAACCGCAAGCTGTTCGACGTGATGGCGCAGCGGGCGCTGCAGATGTTCTCGCTCGGTCGTCAGCCGGTGGTGTTGCTGCTGATCGACATGGACAAGCTGAAACTGGTAAACGACATGTACGGGCATCAGTCCGGCGACGTCGCGATCCAGAACCTCGGCAAGGCGCTGTCAAAGACGTTCCTGCGGCAGACCGATGTCTTGTGCCGTCTCGGAGGCGATGAGTTCGCCACCATCCTGCACAACACCGACTGGAAGATGGCTCAGACTCTGGCCAAGCGACTGCAGGAGCAGTTGGCGCTCCTGCCCGCACCGCACCCGAGTATGGAGTTCTCGGTGGGCGCCAGCGTAGGCGTGGCGCAGCTCGAACCGTACGAAGAGGTCGATGAGTGGGTGGCGCGGGCCGACAAGGCGCTGTACAAGGCCAAGCAGAACGGGCGTGAGCGCGTGTGCGTGGCGGATGGGTTGGTGCGTAGCACCCAAGAGATCAGACCAGTCAGCAGCGCGTGACGCTGCGAGGCCACAGCTGCTGTGGCTTCCGCACTACAGCCTTGGTGGCTGGGAAGAGCGACGCTTGGTGATGTTGAGTTAATCTTTCTATAATGTTGTATTGCAATGGCTTATGAACACATCCATGGGTGTCCGGAATGCGTTGACGCGGGCGCCCGGGCGGCATGGTAGTTGAAGTGGGGACGAGGTAAGTGGAACATCACACTCCCATTAACTACCCCGTCATATGATTAAGAAGATTCTTGTCTCCGTCGCGTTGCTCGCCTCGGTGGCGCCTGGTGCGGGGGCGCAGCCGATTCCTGCGAATCCGGCAGGCCCTTCGACCTGCCTTCTCACTCCCAACGTCTTCTCCGTCATCGCCCCGACGAAGTGCTACGGCTTCATCGAGCGCAACGCCATGCAGTTCTCGACGGGCAGTGCGCTGAACTCCACCGGCAATACCGCGTGGGCGCACAAGGCGATCACGGCCTTCGGACTCACGCCGCCGGCCAATGTCATCTGGAAGGATGATTGGGCGGGTTCGGCGAATTTCGGCACGACGATGACGGGATGGACCGTGATCGGCCTCCACTGGGGCAACTATCCGAACGCGCTCGACAACGGCTCGGACGTCGGCAATGTGTCGGCCTTTTATCTGTTCGACGCGGGCGCGGGCACGAACAACGTTGCTTTGCGTGACCTGCAGGGTATCTCGAATGCCTCGGTGGTCTACACTGGCGGCACCCAGGTTCCCGAGCCCACCTCGTTCGGCCTTGTCGCCGCCGGCCTGCTCGGCCTCGGCGCCGTCGCTCGCCGTCGTCGCCAGGTCTGATAGCAAGCACGCGGTTGCAAAAGGGGGCGCTCCGAAAGGAGCGCCCCCTTTTTTGTGTTGCTCCAACAGTTGTTGCGCTGCTGCGGCAGGTGGCGGACTCATCCATAAGATCGGGCCATGGCCGGGAGATGCATGGAGATGTTAAGTGATTGCCAATAAATAACTTAAGCATAATTGCTGATGCATGGGCGTAGTGGCCATGGTGGCACGCGAATTGATGAGTCTGCTACGCACCCGGGGCGTCTACCGGGGACACGCGTACTCCCCACGGCCTGCAAAACCCATGAAGCACCTCTTGTTCGCTGCTCTGCTCCTCGCCGTGCCCGTGCAGCTCGCCACGGCGAAGGGTCGGCCCAACGTCGGCCGCAGCAGCAACGGCACCAACGGCAGTAACGGCAACAACGGCAACAACGGAAGCAACGGCAACAACGGAAGCAACGGCAACAACAACAAGGACGCCATCGCGGTGAACTGCGACCTCGGCGCAGCCATGGTGACGTTCACGGGGTATGACGAGTGCCGTGGCGCGTTCAGCGGCAATATCAACGGCAACACCACCGGCGAAGTCGGTCTCGGTGGCGACATCGACGATTTCGGCAGCGCATGGGCGGGTAACTGGCGAAAGGTCGGCAAGTCCGACGAGGCGACCGGCGGCTGGTTCGCCGGCGGCCCTGTGACGGCCGGCGGGAAGGACGTCATCAACTTCGATGGCTGGCTCACTGGCCGGTTCATCGTGGGCGTGAAGCAGGCGTCCTGGTACAGCTACTACCTGTATAACTGGAACAACCAGAACGTGGCCGCCCTCGATTGGCGCGGTGTCGCCCCGACTCAGGCCGGCTACTCGCACATCATGCTCTACACGGTCAACGGCACGATCTGCGAGAGCAACTGTACGCAGGTCCCCGAACCCACCAGCGCTGCCTTGCTCGTCAGCGGCCTCGCCGGTCTCGCCGCCGCCGCCCGTCGTCGCCGGAACAAGGCGTAACGGTTCGCCGGTTGCACTGACAACCGACAACTGTCACTACGAACTACAAACTCCCTGCGGTAGCCGAGATCTCGGCCGCCGCGGGGAGTTTCTCGTTTCTAGTGATAGTTGTCAGTTTCTAGTGAATCCGGTGACAGTCGTCTGTTCCGAGTTGGACCTGCCCGCGCTCGCCGCCCGCAACGCGTTCAGAATCACCGCCACATCGATCGCCTCCTGAATCAGCGCGCCGGCCACCGGCGTGAGCATCCCCGCCGCGGCGAAGCCCATCCCGACCAGCGACAGCCCCAACCCCACGCCGATCGACTGGCGCGCGATATACAGCGCGCGTCGGCCGATGCGCACCGCTTCCGCAATACGCGATGGGTCGTCGATCAGCAGCACCACATCAGCCGCCTCCGCGACCACGCCCCCGCCATGGCCGGCCAGCGCCACCCCCACAGTCGCCGCCGACAGCGATGGCGCGTCATTGGTGCCGTCGCCCACCATCAGCACGCGCCGCCCCGCTTTCTCCAGCGCCGTCACCCGCGTCACCTTGTCCTGGGCGCTGAGGTCCCCCGCGTACTCCGTGATCCCCACCTGCGAGGCAATGGCCGCCACGTTGGCCTGCTTGTCGCCGGAGTACAGGTACGTGCGTTGGAAGCCGAGCTGGCGAAGGTCGGCGAACATCGGGGCCAACTCCTCGCGCAGCTGATCGGCGAACTCGATGCGCGCCACTTCGCCGCGCTCCGTCCCCACGTACGCGCGGAGCCCGCTCGCCTCGCGCTCCATCTCGGCCAGCACCCCGGCGCTCACGGGGGACCGCTCCAGGAGGGCGTCACGCACGAAGTCCGGCGAACCCACCGCCACCCACTCGCCGTTCACCTCACCCGTCACGCCACGCCCCGGCGTCTCCTGCAGCTGCGACGCCAGCCCCAGTTTCGCGCCGCGCCGCTCGGCTTCCGCGACGATCACGCGCGCCAGCAGATGCC
>NZ_JBIJAW010000317.1:0-3732 GCF_044345575.1 Gemmatimonas sp. | reverse complement strand
GCAGCGGCACGCCATGACGTGGCTTCAGCGGCGGGTGGCCGCGCTGTCCACTGTGGAGCGGGCCAGACACGCGACCTACCTAGGGGAGGCGCAGGCCATGATCGCCGGTGCGGCCAGTGCGGGCGCAGCGGTGGCGCTTCGCACGTGGATGGACGAGGCGGATGCCGACGCACGTGAGTCGTGGCCGGACTGGCGTGTGCATCCGGCGTTGTCAGCGCTCGCTCGGCCGTCGGTGAATTCGTCCGTCCACTCGGCCGATGCCCCCGTGCGCGTCGCGGCGTGCCTCTGGGTATGGCCGCCCTGAGTTCGCCCGCATCCGCTTCGCCGTCGGGTCCTCGCCGTTACACTTCGGTATGCCTCGCCCAGCCCTGCTCTTCGATCTCGATGGGACCCTCATCGATTCCATCGGTCTTCTGCTCGAATGCATGCAGTTCGCCTTCGAGGGGCGTGAACAGGCGCCCACCACGGCCGAGTGGGTGGCTGGTATCGGTACGCCGCTGCGGACGCAGTTGGCCGAGTGGTGCCGGGATGTGGAGGATGTGGAGGCCATGGTGGGCCGGTATCGTGAGTACCAGGACCTCCACCTCGAGCGTCTCACCACGCCCTTCCCCGACGTGCTCGACACGATCCGCTGGGCTCGCGATCTGGGGTATCCCACGGCCATCGTGACCAGCAAGGGCAAGGGGATGACGAAGCGGTCGCTCGACCATGTGGGGTTGAGCGATGCGTTCGACGCCGTGGTGACCTTCGAGGAAACCGCGCGCCACAAGCCACTCCCCGACCCGGTCCATCTCGCACTTGAGCGGCTCGGCGCATCGTCCGAGTCAGCGCTCTTCGTAGGCGACTCGCCGCACGATATGCATGCCGGTCGTGCCGCCGGAGTCCGGACGGCGGCCGCCCTGTGGGGGCCGTTCTCCCGTGATGAGCTGGCCGTGGCGCACCCGACCTATTGGCTCAGCGGCTTCGGCGAGCTCAGGCAGTTGGTCGCGCAGCTCGGCTGAGCGCTCGGCTGAGCACTCGGCGAGCCCGTCGTGCAGGCGAATCCGCCGGGGGGAGTTCGGCGTAGGGGAGAGCGACGTTTCCGCACGACTGAGCAATTGCGCCTCTTCCCGGAGTATTCCATGCGGTTCACAAACATTGTCGCGACCTGGTCGCGTGTCCTCGTCGCCGCCGGTTCCGTAGCGCTGGCGACTGCCCTGCCGTCGTCACCCGTGACCGCGCAGGATGCCAAGCGCGAGACCGCCTTCACCTGGTCGGGCACGCTTCCGGCGCGCGGCACGCTGTTCATCAAAAACGTCAACGGCGGCGTGGCGGTGGAACGCAGCAGCAACGGCCGCGTGGAGGTGATCGGCGAGAAGCGCTGGCGTCGCGGCAATCCCGACGACGTGCGCATCGAGCAGAAGAAGTCGGGCGACAACGTGGTGATCTGCGCGCTGTATCAGGAAGGCTCCACCTGCGACGAGACGGGGATCAAGAGCGATCGCGGCAAGCGATGGAACGATCGCAACGATGTCTCGGTGCGCTTCATCGTGAAGGTCCCCGAGGGCACGCGCATCGATCTCTCCACCGTGAATGGCGAGGTGGACGTGCGCGACGTGACCGCAGCCGTGCGCGCCGTGACGGTGAACGGCAGCATCACCGCGCGCAGCGCCGGCGGCCCGGTGTACGCGAAGACGGTGAACGGCAGCATCAACGTATCGATGGGCCCCATTGGCCGTACCGACGAGCTCGAATACGAGACGGTGAACGGTTCGATCACCCTCGAATTCCCGTCGAACTTCGGCGCCGAGTTGGAGCTGAGCACCGTGAACGGTCGCGTGTCCACGGATTTCCCGGTCACGATGTCGGGCACGCTCTCCTCGCGCCGCCTGCGCGGTACGATCGGTGACGGCCGCACACGCGTGCGGGCGAGCACAGTCAACGGGGCGGTCACGCTGAAAAAGCGGGATTAACGGCGGAGGGAACGGCGGGTTACTGCGTCATGGATGAACAGCGTCATGGGTCATGATGACGACGAAGCCGTAACGACGTGCAATGCGGAAAAGGATGGCGGCGCCCACTTCGTGGCGCCGCTTTTTCGTGGTACCCGCCGTTCGGGCTTCGCAGTCACCATGACTCATGACCCATGACGCCGTCTCTCGCAGTGTCCTGCGCAGTTACCTCGCGCAGCCTTCGATCGCCGCCGCCAGCTCGAAGTCTTTCCCCGTGATCCCGCCGCTGTCGTGCGTGCTCAGCGTGAACGTCACGGCGGTGTAGCGAATGTCGATGTCAGGGTGATGCTGCTGCGCCTCGGCGACATCAGCCACGCGCGCGATGCAGGCGATGCCGTCGGGGAAGGTCGCGAAGCGGAACGTCTTCGTGATGGTGTCATTCTCACGGGTCCAGCCGGGCAGGGACGCGAGGTGCTGCTGCACCACGTCGGCGGAAAGCACGGGAGCGGGCGTCATGGGCGGGTGATCCGGGGTTCTGGTGATCTGAGGTTCTGAGGATCCGACGGTTCGAGGTCGGAATGCCCGATCGGACAAACTGACGGCCCGAAAATCGGATATTGCTGCTTCGGCCTGCGTTCGGTAGCGTCCGTTCATGTCGGCCACAGTACCGGGCTGACGGAATGTGACAGGAATATGCACGTCTGATAAATGAAAATTTCGAGACAGTAATAAAACAGTAACAAGCCATATTATCCAAAAATACGGCATTGTAACTCGATTTCGCCTCGACGATGGAGAGCAGAGATACGGTCAGAGGTGATGGAACCACACGGGCCGGCAGCCGGCCCTGCGGCAATTGTCAGACAGCTCGCGCTTTTTGAGTCGGGATCCGCCGGTTACCTTCGGCGGTTTTTTCGACCCCTGATTTTCGGTATTTATTCGGTATCTGAACTTCCCATGCCCCTCGCATCCTCGCTGGCGTATGCTCCGGTCCTCCCTCCGCTTTCCGCGGCGGAGAGGGCCATCAATGCCCCCCTCCCGCCATTGGCGCCGGCGCTCGCGCAGCTGCAGACGCAGCTGCAACAGGTCGTCGCCGGGGGCCGTCAGGCCAGCCCGCCGTGGCCCACGGGGCTGCCGGCGCTCGATGCGGCGCTCGGGGGCGGCATTCAGCGGGGGCGTATCACCGAGCTCACCGGGCCGCTGGCGGTGGGCAAGACGGCGCTCCTGCGGCAGGTCGTGGCGCAGGTGCTCACCACCGGTGCCTGGGTGGCCTGGATCGACGCCGGCCGCACGCTCGCCCCGGCCCCGTGGGCCGACCTCGGCGAGCGGTTCGTGGTCATTCGGCTCCCCGATGCCAAACGGGCCGCCTGGACGGCCGACCTGCTCCTGCGCAGCGGGGTGTTCGGATTGGTCGTGCTCGATGGCGCGCCGCCGCTGTCGCGGGTGCACGGCGTACGCCTCGCCCAGCTCGCGCGCGAACGCGACGCCGCCTGTGTCGTGCTGGAGCACGTCATCCCCGGCGAAACGCGGGTCCAGCGGCTCGCCGGCACCGTGCGCCTCAGGGTGGGGCTCAGTACGCCGCCTTCCATGCGCGCGCTATCCGGCAGGAAAACGGCGGTGACGGCCCCGAACGCGACCGCCAACCCCCAACTCCCACCACCCACCGCCCACCCTGCCCCCTGCTCCCTGATCACCATCGAAAAGGGCGCCGCCTCTTCCACCTCCACCCGCCCCATCGAGGTCCCCCGTGTCATCGTCCTGGCGCGTCGCGTGTGTGCGCATTCCGAGATTCCCGATCGGC
>NZ_JBIJAW010000316.1:0-3735 GCF_044345575.1 Gemmatimonas sp. | reverse complement strand
TCGATGCGACCCACCGTTGCCGATGCCCAACCGTTGCGGCCGCGGCTGCAGGTGTTCGTCGTGGCGCACGCTGATGACTGGCAGCTGTTCATGGGCGATGTGGTGGTGGAGGCGTTGCGTCGCGGCGACCCGGTATTGGCGGTGTTGACGAATGCCGGCGACGCCGCGCGCGGCAACGAGTTCTGGCGTACCCGCGAGGTGGCGGCGCTGGCCTCCGTGCGCGCCGCAGAGGCACTGGCCGGTGTTCCGGCCACGACGCCGCTCTGCAACCGCATGTATGTGCCCGGACACGGCTGGCCCGCGACCGGCGCAAGCGCCGCGACCGGTACCGGCACCCACCGCGTTCGCGACTGTCGCACGGCGCGCATGACCACCGTGTTTCTGCGCCTTCCCGATGGTAGGCCGGGCGGCACGGGGTACGCCGAGCACGGTTTCACCAGTATGAAGAAGCTGGCGGACGGCACGATCGATCGGCTCGACGCGCTGGATTCGAGCACCAGCTATCATGACATCGATGACCTTGGGGCCACGGTGACGGGCATCATTCGCAACCAGCAGCGACTGGGGCTCACGATGCAGATCCACACGGCCGATCCGGATGTACTCACCAATCCCATCGACCACTCGGACCACCGTGTCACGGGGCAGCTCGCCATCGAGGCCGCCCGCGCACTGCGTGTTCCGGTGACCGTATACAGCGGCTACTCCAACGTGCGCCGGGCCGACAACCTCTCGCCGGAAGCCGCGGCGTGGAAGAGCTACTGCTTTGTGGCATACGACCGGGCCATGATGACCACACATGGCTCGTGGAGCGCCTATGCCGAGAATGCGTGGGCCCATGCGCAGTATCTCTCGCGAACCTACGCGCGGGCCTACCATGATCCGGGGCTCCTCAGGCACGCCGTGCCCTGAGCGCCGGGGCATCCCCCCGCTATCTTCCGCGGCGTGACGCCTCCGTCTCCCGCCCTCGCCCGCTATCTCGCCTTTCGCCGCACGCTGCCACCACGTCCGCCGCTCGAGGCGCACATGGTGCGCGCTCGTGGGCTCGACTTCGCCGTGTACACCACGCCAGCGGTGGCGCATGCCACCCCGCTGCTGTGCATCAACGGTGGGATGATCTTCGATCACACGCTGCTCTGGCCCGCGCTCGCCGTATTGGCCACGCAACGGCAGCTGGTGTTCTATGATCAGCGTGGACGCGGAGCGAGCAGTATTCCCCCCGGCGCTGCAGCCAGCCGCATTGAATTCGATGCCGGCGACGTCCCGGCACTCCGCGAGGCGCTGGGCATCACGCAGTGGGATATCCTTGGCCATTCCTGGGGTGGGGGGATCGCCATGCTCGCCGCAGCACTGGACACCGCCAGCTCCCCCGATGCCGTGCGGCGTCTGGTGCTGGTGAATGCGGTGGGTGTAACCAGTGAGTGGCTACCGCCACTTCATGCCACTGGTGTGGCGCGGCTCACCGGGGCGGCGCGCGATGCACTGGCGGCGTTCGACGTGCGCGCCCTCGAACACCCCGATCTCACCACGCACGCGGCGTACGCGCAGGCGTATTTCCCGGCGTGGTTCGCCGATCCGGCCTTCGCCCGCAATGTGAGCCCACCACGTGGCGACAGCGTGACGGGCGCCTACGTCGTCGCGCGACTGCGCCGTGAGGGCTACGACTGGCGCGACCGGTTGCGTGACCTGCGCGTCCCCACGCTCGTCGTCCATGGTGCGGCAGATGCCCTGCCGCTGTCGGAGGCGGAGCGCACCAGCCGGTTCCTGACGCAGGCGCGTCTCGAACCGATCGCCGATGCGGGCCACAACCCGTTCTGGGAAGCCCCCGACGCATTCTTCGCCGCGGTACAGGCTTTCCTCACGGAGGGCGCACCGCCTTCCTGATCGGGTGCCATGAAGTCCGCCGAAACCCTCCTGGCCTGCTGCGTGGTTGGACTCGCCTGTTTCATCGGCGGGCAGAGCGTGGGTGCGCGGAGCTCGGTACTCGACGAGGCGGACGGCACGATTGCCGCGAAGGGGTCACGAGCGCCTCTCGACAGCGCCGAACGCGCGGACGATACCCGGCACGGCGAAGAAGTGCTGGTGACGAGCAACAACATCCGCCGCGCCACCGGGAACACCGAAGACACGCGCCGCCGCATCGCGAGCAGCATGGCGGGGACGTACATCGAGGAACTGCTCACCGCGCGCGACTCCGCGATTACGCGCTGGCCCGATCGTGCGACGCGCCCGTTGCGGGTGTTCGTACGCGACGGGGATGCACTGGAGCAGTGGAACCCCGATTTCCTCCCCGCCGTGCGCGACGCCTTCGACACGTGGACGCAGGCCGGTATTCCGGTGCATTTCTCCTTCGTGCGCGATTCGGCCACCGCCGACATCGCGGTGCACTTCGTCGGGCACTTCGCCAACGGCATCAGCGGCAAAACCGTGTGGAGCCGTGATGGCTATCACTGGCTGCTCTCGAGCGACATTCAGCTCGCGGTGACGCACCCCAACGGCGGGACCGTGACCGCACCGCAGATGCGCGCCATCGCGCTGCACGAAGTGGGGCACCTACTCGGCCTCGACCACACCGCCAACCCCGACAACATCATGTCGGCCCGCGTGCGCGTGCGTGAACTCAGTGAGGCGGACAAGGCGACGGTGCGGCTGGTGTACGCGGTGGAGGCGGGGAGTCTGAAGCGATAGCGGGGCGAGTATCGCGCATGCGACTTCCAGCAGACGGCAGACGGCAGGAACTACAGCACGCAGTACCGGAGGAATGTGGTAGAACAATACGTCCGCGTGCGCTGCGCGCCGCGGCCGATGTCATCACCGCAAAGGAAATCGGGCGCACCGCGAAGCGGTTGCGCCCGTTTTGTTGTACCGAACTCCTCCCTGACTGCGTGCTGTAGTTCCTGCCGTCTGCCGTCTGCGGTTCAAGCGCGGTCACCCACGCGGTTACAACCGCCGTTACCGCGGTTACCGCACGTCCAGCACCACCACGCGCACCGAACTCCCCCGCCCCTGCACCGTCAGCCGTGCCGCATCGCGCGATATGGCCAGCGCACGACGCAGCTCCGACACATCCCGCACCGCCCGCCCATTCACGGCCCGCACCACGTCGCCTGACCTGAGCCCCGCGTCGGCCGCCGGTGTGCCCGCAGGCACCCGCAGCGCCAGCACACCGGGTTCGAGGCCGAGGCTCTGGGCGAACTCCGTATCCATGGTGGCGAACTGCGCGCCCGCGAGCACGGCCACGCCACTCGGGTTGAACATCGGCATCGGCATCACCGACGGCGAGAGCGGCACACCACGCACGATCGTCCGGGCCGCTCCCGATCGCTCCTCCTCACGCCGCGTCTCCACCACCACGGGCACCTCACGCGGCCTGCCCGCACGACGCACGCGCACCTTCACCGTGTTGCCGGCGGTGATGAGCTCGGCGTAGTTCACTGCCGCCTGGGTGACATCGCGGCCGTTGTATGCCACCAGCGTGTCTCCGGCCGACAGGCCGGCGCGCGCTGCTGGGGACCCCACATCGACCGTCTCCACCATCGGGTACTCGCAGTGGCTCGTCATCACGCCGTCGGGCGTGACGATGCGGATCTGCGCGCCACTCAGCGACAGTCCCATGTACCCCGATGGCGCCACCGCGCCGCCGGGGAGCGAGGCTTCTGCTTCACCGGCGAACGCCGCCACCTGCGGCTGCAGGAGCCGGATGTACCGGTCGATGTCGGGCTGCAGCGCGCGCAG
>NZ_JBIJAW010000315.1:0-3741 GCF_044345575.1 Gemmatimonas sp. | reverse complement strand
GCCGTAGCCCCACGAGAGCGAATCCTCGGTGGCCACGATCACGCGGCCGGTCTTCTTCACGCTCGCGTAGACCGCTTCCTTGTCCCACGGCGAGAGCGTGCGCAGGTCGATCACTTCCACGCTCGGCCCGCCCTCTTCGGCGATCTGGTTGGCCGCAACGAGGGCGCGCTGCACCGTGGCGCCGTACGTCACCAGCGTGACGTCGGTACCCTGACGCAGAATGTTCGCCTTGCCGAACGGGATCATGAAGTTCGGGCCGGGATACTGCGCCTTGTTGTACGTCTGGCGGTACAGGTGCTTGTGTTCGAGGAACAGCACCGGGTCGTCGCAGCGGATGGCGGTGCGCAGCAGCCCATTGGCGTCGAGCGCGTTGCTTGGGCACACCACGCGCAGGCCGGGGTTGGCGGTGAACAGCGACGCCCCGGTCTGCGAGTGATAGATGGCGCCGCGGATGTAGCCGCCATAGGTGGTCCGAATGACCACGGGCGAGCTGAACGCGTTGTTGGAGCGCCAGCGCATCGTGGCGAGTTCATCGCGGATCTGCATGAACGCCGGCCAGATGTAGTCGAAGAACTGGATTTCGACGACAGGCTTGAATCCGCGGTGGGCCAGGCCGATGGCGCGGCCGACGATATTCGCTTCGGCGAGTGGCGAGTTGTAGACGCGCGCGCTGCCGTACTTGGTCTGCAGGCCGTGCGTCACCTTGAACACGCCGCCCTTGCCCTTGACCTTGCCGAGGTACTGGTCGCGCGACACGTCGGCCACGTCTTCACCGAACACGAGAATACGCTCGTCGCGCGCCATCTCGTCGCGCATGCAGGCATTGAGCAGGTCCACCATGGTTGTGGCCCCGCCCTCGAACTGCGGATCATCCTCGGTGTCGAAGCGCTCCGAGGTGGGATCCACGTCGGGCGAGTACACCGCGAACGGCACGCTCTCCGGCGTCGGCATCGGTTGTGCGAGCGCGTCGTCGGTCGCCGCAAGTACGTCCGCGTCGACTGTGTCACGCAGCGCCTGCAGTTCGTCGGCGGTGGCGTGCCCTTCGGCGATCAGCCAGGCGGGGAAGGTGGTGAGCGGGTCGCGCGCCGCATCGGCTTCGCGCTCCTCGGGCGGACGATAGAACACTTCGTCGTCCGACAGCGAGTGCGAGTACGGGCGAATGACCTTGGCGTGCACGAAGGCTGGCCCCTTCCGCTCGCGGGCGTGCTGCACCGCGCGCTGCATGGCGTCGTACGACGCGAGCAGGTCGCAGCCGTCGACTTCCTGGATGTAGAGGCCAGGGAACGACGAGACGAGCTTGGAGATGGAACCGCCCGCCGTGTTCACTTCCACCGGCACCGAGATCGCGTACCCGTTGTCTTCCACGAGGTACACGATGGGGAGCTGGAGGTTGGTCGCGGTATTGAGCGACTCCCAGAACTCGCCTTCGCTGGTGGTACCGTCGCCGGTGGTGACGAGCGTGACGTCATCGCCCTTGAAGGTGCTTTCGTTCAACTCGATCTGCTGGGCGCGCAGCGTGGCTTCGGCGCTGCCCACGGCCTGCAGGAACTGCGTGCCGGTGGGTGACGAGACGGTGGTGATGTTGAGCGCCTTGTGCCCCCAGTGGCTGGGCATTTGGCGGCCACCCGAGTTGGGATCGATGGCGGCGCCCACGCTGCTGTACAGCATCTCGGCCGGCGTCATACCCAACTGCAGGCAGAGCGCGCGGTCGCGGTAGTAGAGGTAGAACCAGTCGTAGGCCGGGCGCAGTACCATGCCGGCGGCCGTACCAATGGCTTCATGGCCGGCGCCGGAGATCTGGAAGAAGATCCGGTTCTGGCGCTTGAGCTGGATTTCCTTGTCGTCGAGCTTTCGCGACGTGTACATCACGCGGTAGGCGTGAATGAGTTGGTCGCGCGTCAGCGCCGCCGCGGAGGCGGGGGCGGACGCCGGCTCGCTGGCCTCGCTCTTACGGGCGCGGCTCGGACGGGTCGAAGTGGCCATCGGTGGAGTCAGGGAAGTCGGGAATCACACAGCCCCTAAAAAATAGTGAGCGGTGAGGCGCGACGGGGGGGCGGGAAGGTCAATCCGCACCGAACTCCGAATGGGGTGGGCCGAACGGTGTCCCCGGCGGGACCGTTGGGGGACAAACGGTTGGATCCCGGGACGCTTGCCGGGCATTGATTCTGGACGCAGGTTGGCATAGCAGTCTGGACCCTGAGTCTTCCGTTCATGCAAGCCCCTACCGCCCCCATGAAGCCGTCCACCGGCCACTGCATTTTCTGCGACCTCATCCGCGGCGCGGCCGAGGTGTCGATCTGCTACGAAGACGCGACCGCAATCGCGTTTCTGGATATTCAGCCGGTCAATCCGGGGCACGTGCTCGTGGTGCCGCGTGAGCATTACGAAGTGCTCCAGGACATCCCGAAGGACGTGGGCGCCCATTTGTATCAGGTGGCTGCCAAGCTGATCCCTACGGTGCAGACGGCGAGCGGCGCGACCGACATGAACATCGTCGTGAACTCCGGGCAGGCGGCCGGTCAGAACGTGATGCACTACCACATTCACCTCATCCCGCGCCGGGAAGGGGATGGGTTCGATGTGCCGCTGCCGTTCCCCGCGTCGGTCATGCCCAACCGGCAGCAGCTCGACGCCATGGCGGCGCGCATCGGCAGCATGCTGCGCGATCCGCTGCGCAACGGTGGCATGAAGGCCTGAGGTTCTGCGGCTGCGACGGCGGCTGATTGTCACGAACGGGCATGGGATCGGCCACACGGCGCACCCCATGCCCGTTTGCTATTGACGGGAGCAGAACCGTGATCGCATAATCGCGCGGTGGTCGCGAATGCGAGCAAGCCCCGCGCGCGACACACAATGAGGTTCCGGCGGTTTGCGTGTCCACTTGGTGTTCCAGGAGGATGATGCGCTCCACTCGCGGTGTCTCTCATGCGCGGCGCCCGTTCCCGGCGACTGCCTCCCTGTCGTCGGCCCCGATCCGGTGCCGCGAAGGCGTCGTCCCCCATCGCCCCGGCGAGAGGCCTGCTGCCTCGGCCGGGGCGTTTCTGTTCCGGAGGGCGTGAGCATGGCGAAACGTCCAACGCTCCGGCTCAGCCGGAGCACCTCGCACGAGGCTGGTCGCGGCAGCCGGCCTTCCAAGCGGGGCGCTGTGCGCACGCGCGGCAGTGTGCGTGCCGCCCCCAAGGCCGTGGTACACGTGGCCATGAAGCGGGCGCTGCGCAAAGGCGCGCTGCGTGACTGCAGCCAGCGGTGCGTGTACTGCGCCACACGGCTCGATCAGCGCACGGCCACCCTCGACCACGTGGTCCCGCTCGCGCGCGGCGGCGCCAACGACCCCGGCAACCTCGTGGTGGCGTGCGCCCCGTGCAATCGCCTCAAGAGTGACCTGCTGCCCTTCGAGTTCTTTGCCCGGCACCCGTGGGCCGGCGCCAACTTCGTGCGCTACGCGCGTAACGTGACGCGGGCGCTCAAGCGCGGCGCGAGGAGAGCGGTGAGTCTCGCATTCGCGGCGGAGTGGGCGGCGTAAAAGCGCGGGGCAACGGCGCGGGGTAACGGCGGGAAAAAGCGCCAGACGTAGCGGCGCTAGGCATGACAGCGCCAGACGGAACAACGCGAGCCCTCACTGCGCCGTTACGCCTAGCGCGGTCACGTCTGGCGCCGTTACGCTTGGCGCAGTTACGCTTGGCGCCGTCCCCGTTCGACCCAGCCGCACGATGACCCGATGATCCAGTGAGCGACACTTCG
>NZ_JBIJAW010000314.1:0-3747 GCF_044345575.1 Gemmatimonas sp. | reverse complement strand
GTGCTTGCGGAAGAGCGGCATGTAGCGCGCCCGCACCGCGGCCGTGGGTCGCTCCACAATCGCGCCGCCATGCGGCCCTGACGAGAAGGCCGGGTGGTGCGAGAACACCACCACATGCTGATAGCGCGTGCGATCGAGCCCTTCGAGCTGCTGCTGCACCCACATGAACTGCACCGAGTCTTCGGCGATGTTCGAATCGAAGGCGATCACGAACGTATTGCCGTAGCCGAAGGCGTACGTGGGATAGCCGCTGAGGCGCCGTGTGGCCCCGTCGGCCGGAATGAGTGCGCCTACCGCGCGCAGGTAGTTTGCGAGTCCTTCCTTGCGCCCCGGATTTTCGAGTTCACCGGCCGAGGTCACATCGTGATTGCCCGGCGCGAGGAAGTACGGCACGCCGCCAGCGGTGGTGATGCGGTTGATGAGGCTTACGAAGCTCACGTTCCACTGCTTCGGATCGCGGCCGTTCACCACCGCATCACCGCTCTGCAGCACGAACCGCACTGGCTCGGGCCCCTTCTCGAGGCGAGTGATGGTGCGGAGCATCTCGTCCACCACCAGGCCGTGCTCGTACTGCTCGGCGGTTCCATCGCGCCGGCCGCGGGTATCGCCGTAGGCGATGAACGAGAAGCGCGTCACGCCCGCACTCTGGTCTTCGGCGGGCAGCGGGCGGAGCGGCTTGGCGATGGCGATGACGGTGTCGCGGGCGGCGGCCGTCTGGGCGAAGACAAGGCTCGGCGCACCGAGCACGGCGAGGGCGGCGGCAGCGCGGAGGGCGCGCGCGGCCGAGGCGTTGGGGAGGAGAGACATGGAGAGAATTCCCGCTCCGGCGGGCCAATGCGCAAGCGCGGACTTCGCGGCCACCACCCGTGCCCGGTGGGGAAGCCTGCCGCGCGGCCCTTGCCCGGGCGACCGGGACGCCCGTGATTTCGTCGTGCGAGTCCCTCTCGACCAGGCGTGAGTCCGATGCGTCCGTGGCACTTCCCCGTCCTGCTGCTGCTCCTCAGCGCGGGGCCCCGTCTCCCTCTGCAGGATGCACCCATGGCGGTGACGCTCTTCACCTTCGATCGGGCCGACGAGGCCGCGTGGTACGTGGTCAACGATGGCGTGATGGGGGGCCGCTCTCTGGGGGGCGTCGCCGTCGAAGCGGGCACGCTCCGCTTCACGGGCACGCTGGTGACGCAGGGCGGCGGATTCACCTCGGTGCGCGCCCGCCGGAATGTCGACCTCACAGGCGAGGACGGCCTCGAGCTGCGTGTTCGCGGCAGCGGCCGCCCATTCGAAGTGGAGCTCGATGACGGGCAGCGCCGCTTCGGGCGCACCGTGTCGCGTCGGGCGCCGGTACCGACCACCGCCGAGTGGACGGTGGTGCGCGTGCCCTTCAGCGCGTTGCGCAACAGCATCTTCGGTCAGCCCGTGAACGCGCCGCCGATCGACCTCACGCGCATCCAGAGCGTGGGCCTCTACATGCTCGACGGCAGAGATGGTCCCTTCCGCGTGGAAGTGGACTACATCCGGAGTTACGTAGCGGGAGCGCGCTAGACATTCAGCTTGCTTGCCCGCTGTTGTTTAGCGGGACTCGGACGCCCCAGCATCGAGTGCACCGCCAAGTTGTACGAGATCGTATAGATCCTTCGGCCGGCCGCTCGCCTGTTTGTTGGCAAGCAGAGCGCCGAGTCCAATGACCGGAAGCACTTCTCCGTTGATCGGCAGATGCAGTGCCCCGTCTTGGGCCTCTTCAAAGGTGACGCCAGAGAGTTCGGAAAGCAGGTCGATGCGGCTCGGCGGCTCTCCAAAAGCCGTGACGGTATTCGCCGCCTCGAGATGGGCTCGATCGAGCACTAGAGGCGGGGCCCCGAAGTCTGCCAACGCGGCGAGCACCCGCGTCACGTTATCCGGCGTGCGGCGATAGAAAAAGTCGATGTCGACCGTCGCCCGTATGTAGCCGTGTACGCCCACGGCATAGCCGCCAACAAGCAGGTACTCCACCCCGTTCGCGTTCAGCGAGTGCACGAAGTCCATAAAGTCCACCGGAAACTCCGCGGCGGACGGCTGGTTCGGGCGTCCCTCGCCCGCCGGCGTCACTGGCGCGGTGAGCGCGCCGCCCGTTGCAGCGCGGTCGCGAGCGCGGAAGCGTTTGCCACTGCGCCGAGCCGCGCTGTCGCCGGCGACGGGGGCGAGGGATCAACCTGAGCCTGAAGAGTAGAAAGCGAGCCGGTCCAGCGGCTTCGGCGCTGCGCAGCGCGCTGCGCGCGGGCGAGCTCTGGATCGCCCATTGCTGCCGTACGGTGCAGGTGAACGGACACCCCCACAAGCGACAGCAGGCGCAGCGCCGTCTCGAGCGAAACATTCGGGCGCTTTCCCTGCTCGAACTCGCTCACGAGGCGTGGGCTTACTCCAGCACTGGCGGCTAGTTCGGCGATGGGCATCCGTCGATTGCGACGGGCCTCGCGTAGCGTCGATGCGATGGTACGTAGAACCGCCGAAGTCTCGGACATTTGATAAATCTGCCGATCTCGACACCCCTTTTCAATCCCTTTATGTAACACCTGGTCGGCGCGCACCTGTGTTTCGCGTCGCCCGTCGATAACGAATGCGAAACGGCGGCCTCCACGTGGAGACCGCCGTTTGCGTTTTCGATCAGAGCGGGCGACCGGACTCGAACCGGCGACGTCCAGCTTGGGAAGCTGGCATTCTACCAACTGAATTACGCCCGCGATGTGAAGTGGAAGGTAGTGCCCGGACACGTCCGTGACAACGGGCACCCCGAGCCACTCACGCCGCCGCGTCCACCCAATCGCGCGGCAACCTGCGGGACGCCAGCAGCATCAGCACCGCGGCGCCGGCGTAGAACGACAGCCCGTACGTGATCGCGTAGCGCATGCTCTCGGTGCCGTACACCGGCGCGAGGCGGTCGGAGAGGAACCCGAAGATCCAGAGCCCCACGCCGAGTCCGAGCAGGTTGATGACCAGCAGGAACAGGGCGCTGGCGGTGCTCCGCATGCTCGCGGGTACGAGATGCTGCACGGCCGTCATCACGGGCCCCATCCACGCGAGGTTGAGCCCCGTGGGGATGAGAAAGAGCACCCAGGCAACCACCGGGTTCGACGTGCGCATCGCCGCGAGCATCAGCGGCAGCGCCACGAGATAGCACACCGCCGGCGTGCGCGCGTACGCGCCGCGATCACGCGGCCCCAACCGGTCGGCGATCACGCCGCCCAGCCAGAGGCCGGCGAGGCCGCCGAACAGCTGAATGCACCCGTAGTACACCGACGTCTGCGCCAGCGTGAACCCCGCACTGCGCATGAAATAGCTCGGCAACCAGAAGCCGAGCCCGTAGCCGCAGATGCTCGAGCAGGCCGCACCGAGCGCCAGCAGCCAAAAGGTCGGCGTACGCAGCACGAGCGCCGCCACGGCCGCAAACGGCGGCGCGGTCTGAACGGACGACGCACTGGCGCCGTCGAGCGCGCCGTCGAGCGCCCCGCGCACCGGGTCCTTCACCACCCACTTGAACAGCGGGGCGAAGAGTACGCCGGCCGCCCCCACACTGAGCAGCGTCCAGCGCCAATCCACCCACGCCGCCATAAGGCCGCCGAACATGATCCCGGCGCCGGAGCCCAGCGGTACGCCGAACGAGTAGACCGCCAGCGCCCGCGCCCGCTGCTCGCGCGGGAAGTAGTCGGCAATGAGCGAGTACGCCGGCGCTACACCACCGGCCTCCCCCAGCCCCACACCCACCCGCGCGAGGAA
>NZ_JBIJAW010000313.1:0-3748 GCF_044345575.1 Gemmatimonas sp. | reverse complement strand
TTCCCGCGGCGCGTGCCGTGCCGGCAGAGGTGCCGTCATCGGCAAAGACCAGAATCGGTTGCTGGGCCACAGACAGCACCCGCGAGAGCGCTGGGGCGTCCACCGTGCCGCGTTCACTGCCTACGAGGAGCCCGCTCTGGATTTCGAGATAGCGGCCCTGTCGTTCACGCACCTGCGACACGCGCAGCAACAGGTCGTGACCAACGCCGGCCACGGCAGCCACGTCACCGTCGGTATCCACCGCCGTCACATCACTCCCGATGGGCGTGCGAAACCCGCCGGCCGCCACGCGCCACGCGCTGTGCTGCAGCAGTACTTGGGCGCCGAAGCTGCGGCTCGGCATGAGTGAATTGACGAGGCCACGCTCCGGAGCAAGCAACGTGGCCGATGACTGCATGCGCTCCGTGCCGAACGCCGGACGGAACCGGCCCGCCCGCGCGACCAACCCCTTCCGCTGAAACCCCACGAAAGCATCCTGCACCTGCACCCGCCCCTGACCGAAGTCGGGCTGCAGGCGCAGGTGCCAGCCATCGGCGCGGGCCGCATCGAACACCAGGCGCGCGCGCCGCAGCAACAGGCCATCAGGTGCCCGCGTGGCGGTGCCGGACATCCAACGACCGTCCACCTGCAGGTACCCGCCGAGCGTCAGGCGCATCTCCTGCCCCGACGACAAGAGCATGTTCCCTCGCTCGTCGTCGGTGCGCCCGTCGTTGACCGGCGGCAAACTCGCCGTCTGCGCGTGCAACATCGCCGCGGGCACCAAGGTGGGCACCGGAAGCATCGCCGTGGCGAGTATCACTGTGGCGAAGCCCACTGGCCCGCCCAGTCGCCGGTGGCCACGGCGATCGACCGTCATGAACCGCTGGGAGACTGGGACAGAGAGATCAGCACGTGTGAATGTACCTCACCAGCCTGGCGCCACATTCAGCCCGAATACGCTCCCGCCCCGCTGTAGGGGACGGGCATGGAAGATTTCGAGGATGACCGACCCGGCGCTGATCCGTAGACTCGTGCCGGCCGATACCACTGGCCGCCGGATTGCCTCAACGGGGGCCGAAAGCGGCCGCGGTTGCACAGCAAGCGATTGGCCGGCGTTCCACGCCAATCCGGCATCGACGAACGGTGCGAGTTCGATGCCCAGCGCGCCGCCGCCGAGTCGGGTCAGGGGGAGGCGATACTCGGCGCTGCCGACCAGCATGCGGCTGCCGAGCAGTCGACCGAACGCGTCGCAACGGTCCGCGGCCGGTACGCGCAGACACTCACGATTTGCGATCGACTCCGCCGTGTAGCCGCGCACGAGCGTGCCCGCCCCGAGAAAGATCGGCGCCAGCAACCCGAGCTCGGCGTCGCGCCCGTACCGTCCCACGTGCATGCCGCGTAGCGCGAGCGAGCCGCGCCATGCGGGTTGGTACCAACGACCGTCGAGTGTCACACCCGTGAACGTGGTGCGCCCCGTGGTCTGCGTCATCTCCACGCGATATCGCCACCCGACGAGCGGCGACGTGGCGCCGAACACCGTGTTGTCACCCACGAAGGCCGCACTCCATTCGGCGTACTGCAACGGCTCGCCCGCACTGCCACTTAAACGCCGCCGGTCGAGGACCTGCCCGTTTCCTTCTCGCACCACCTGGCGCACCACGTCGAAATCCTGGGTGACCCGATTGCCGATCGCCGAAAACTCGAATCGGCGCGTACGACTGAATGGGTACTGAGCACCGACGGTGGCCTGGTGGAGCAGCGTGCGCGACACGCCGCTTTCGATCACCGTTACGTCCACCATGTTGCCGGCCGCATCACGCACGCGCGTACGCCCGGCCACGCTGGATGCCGTGGTAAACGGCGTTCGGCCGAGCGAGGCAAAGACGTTCCAGCGCGACACCGCGTTGAGGTAGAAGAGCTGACCGCCCACATCCTGCACGCGCCCCTGCGCCTGCAGGGCCACGCCGACGCGCCGTCGAGCCAGCAGATCGCCCCAGAATACGCTCACGCCGCCCCCCACCGCGGCGCCGTTGGTACCGGCAGACACACCGGCCGACGGGATGCCCACACCTTCCAACGCAAACCGCGCACGGTAGCGAGAGACGAACGGCGCACCGGCCGTGGGGCCTGGCAGCCCGGTGGCACCATCGGCGAGCATCGCATCCACCAACGGTGCCGGCGACGTGCTGGGGGGAAGGATTCCACCCGGCTCCTGAAGCGCCGGCTCGGTGGCGAGTACCTCGTCCGCACTCAGCCGCTGGTAGCTTTCCACCCGGCTGCGGTCCAGCTGCACGAGTTGGTAACCGTCCCGATCGAATACGGTGACCACCACCGCGTTGGTCGCGGTACTCACGGTGAGAGCCGGCGATCGCGTGGTGATGCCACTGATGCCGGTTTGCACCCGCGTGAGCTGATCGAAGACACCGCGCGCCAGATCGAGCCGGAACACGTCGGCCACGCCGTCCGAGTCGCCGATGAAGAACAGCGACCGGCTGTCGGCGCTCCACTGCGGATTGATCATGCGCGCGCCGGCACCAAGATCCGGGACCGCGCGCACCCGTCCACCGACCGGATCGATGAGCGCCAAACGCAGGCTTCCATAGGCGAGGGAACCCAGGTCCGTCTCGCCGTGACGATCGGTGGCAATCGCGATGTAGCGACCGTTCGGTGCCCACGCTGGGTGCAGCTCGGTGAACCCGTCGTTCGTGAGCTGCTGCACCCGGCCCTCTTCGATGTCGTACAGGAACAGGTCGCCTTGCCCATTACGCGTGCCGGCGATGGCCAGCTGGCGGCCGTCCGGCGACCAGGAGAGGGCACTGATCGACTGTACACCGGGGACGCGTATGCGCGAGCGCAGTGAACCGGTGGTCACATCCATGATGGCGAGCTCGGAGTCGCCTCGACGCACCACGACCTGCGCGTACTGCCGGGAGTCGGGCGACCAACCGCCCGAGGCGTACAAGAACGCAATCGCATCGGTGTGCCCGTCACGCGCCAGCGCGCCGAGGGACCGCACGTCCCGTTGCGTTCGCATGTCGCGCAGCCGCACATCCACCCGACCGAACGCATCACGGCCGATGTACGTGAGCCACGCGCCATCAGGACTCAGTTGTGGATTGAGCGAGAAGCCGCCGTCGCGTGCCCGCGGTGTGAGCGGCACCCCGAGCGCCGACGCCGGCTCGCGCTGCGCGAGGAGGCCGAAATACGCCACCGAGATATGGGTGTGCCAATCGTCTTCGATGACCTCGACCGGGACACCGAGGGTGCGCTGCAATGCCCCCCGCACGCCCAGCACGAGCGCATTGCGATAGAGCGGCGCCAGGACATCGTCGCCAAACCGTCCACCGATATACGCCCAGAAGGCGTGCCCGTAGCGGTACGGAAACAGGCGCGGATTGGTGGTCAGCTCGTCCACGCTGGGCAGCGAGTCGGCCAGCAACGCCGAACGCAGCCACATGGCCGTGTTGGGATCGTCGCTACCGAGCGAGACATACTCTGCCATCCCCTCCACGAACCAGAGCGGCAGGTCGAGCATGCCATTCTGTCCGCGGGTCCCGCGGGCCATGTCGAACTGGAACAGGTGTGCCACCTCGTGGCCGAGCACGTGATCGTTCTCGGCGCCAACACCGGTAAGGGGCATGACGAGCCGGTCGCGCAGCGATTCGGCGAAGGCACGCGTGCCCTCACTGAGTGGTGTGCCACTCAGCGTCGTTTGCTGAAAGTCCGGGTGATTGGTGTACAGGACGAGCGGCTTGCGTTCGGCGAACGT
>NZ_JBIJAW010000312.1:0-3755 GCF_044345575.1 Gemmatimonas sp. | reverse complement strand
GCAATTTGACACATTCGAGCCCCGCCCCCGTTCCGAGCGCGTGACTCGAGTGTTCAACGTCGTGATTGCGTCGGCGATGCTCATCGCCGCGGCGCCCGTCATGCTCCTTGCCGCCCTCGCGGTTCGCCTCTCCTCCAAGGGCCCCATTTTCTACATGCAGGAGCGCGTCGGCCTCGACCGTCGCTGGAATCGCACCCACGCCCTCAACGAGCGCCGCCGCGAAAACCTGGGCGGCGTGCCGTTCACCATCTACAAGTTCCGCTCCATGCGGGTGGACGCCGAGGTGAACGGGCAGGCGGTGTGGGCCCAGAAGAACGACGACCGCGTGACCGGGGTGGGCAAGATCCTGCGCGCCTCGCGCATCGATGAACTGCCGCAGCTGCTCAATGTGCTCAAGGGCGACATGAACATCGTCGGCCCGCGCCCCGAACGCCCCAGCATCTTCGTTCGACTCCGTGAGCAGATCCCGGAATACCCGGTGCGGCAGCGCGTGAAGCCGGGCATCACCGGCCTCGCCCAGGTGTCGAACCCGTACGATCAGACCATCGACGACGTACGTCGCAAGGTCATGTTCGACATGGAGTACATGCGCCGGCAGAGCCTGTTCGAAGACCTGCGCATCATGCTGAAGACGGTGCCGGTGATGCTGCTGCGCATCGGCGGCTGGTAATTCAGCTCACCCGCTTCGTCTTCTTCCGCAGGAAGTCCATCAGCACGAACTGCCCGAGGCTCATCGTGTTCGTGAAGTAGGCCTTGCCGCGGCTGATCTGGCACATCTGCTTCACGAACTCCACCAGCGCGCGATCACGCGCCAGCATGAACGTGTTGATCATGATGTTGCTCTTCCGGCACGCGGCCACCTCGCGCAGCGTCTCGGCCAGCACGTAGCCGTCGAGCCCCATGCTGTTCTTGTAGATCTGCCCATCGGGCATGCTGAGCGCGCTCGGCTTGCCGTCGGTGATCATGATGATCTGCCGCATGTCCTTCTTCTGCGACATGAGAATGCGCCGCGCCAGCTTGAGCCCTTCGGCCGTGTTCGTGTGATACGGCCCCACCTGCGCCTTGGCCAGCGTGGACAGCGGGATCTCCTCGGCGCTGTCGTGAAACAGCACCACGCGAATCGTATCGCCGGGAAACTGCGTGCGGATGAGGTGCGTGAGCGCCAGCGCCACCTTCTTCGCCGGCGTGAACCGATCCTCGCCGTACAGAATCATCGAGTGCGACGTATCCAGCATGAGCACCGTGGCGCAGCTCGAGCGGAACTCGCTCTGGCGCACCATGAGGTCGCTGTAGTCGAGATCGATGGGCACCTCGAGGCTGCCGGTGCGGCCGAGCGCGTTGGCGAGCGTGGCGGGCACATCGAGGTTGAGCGTGTCGCCGAATTCGTACGGCTTGCTCCACGCGTCGCTCTCCACGCCCGTGCTGAGTTGCGGCGTGTCGTGGCTCCCCACACTCGACTTGCCGAATCCGCCCAGCAGGCTGCGCAACGTCTTGAAGCCGAGGAAGTCGATGCCCTTCCCGGTGAGGTTGAACTGCACGTCGCGCGCGGCGGCCTGACCGAGTGACCCCTTGCCGGTCACGGGCTGATGCCCGGCCGGCACGCTGGCCGCCTGATCGGTGGTGAGGTAGCCGTCCTGCACGAGCCGCTGCACAAGCCCGTCGAGCAGCTGGGCGAGCTTCTCCTCGCTCACCTCGTCCCCCTCACCCCGCAGCGCTTGAAGCATTTCGGGGGTGAGCTGCCCGCTTTCGATGAGCGCCCGAAGAATGGCCTCCTTGAGCGCGTCCACGGAGCGGTCGGCTTCGTCTTCGCCCGGATCGCCCCAGTACCCCTGGTTGCCCCCGGCGAACCCCGACTGCAGCAGGAAGTCGGCGAGCTGGTCGAGGAGTCCCTGCAGGTCGACGGCGTCGGCGAGCTGGGGGTTGAACTTGGTGTACGTATGGAAGCGCATGCAGCCTACGGTGTTGGGGACATACCCTGTACGCAAGACGGGGCGTCCGGGGTCCCATGAGCCTCGTCCCGGCGGAATCCGGGTGCTAGGGGACTCTTGCATGCCAATTTGGGTGCTGGCGTCCTGTCTCTTTGGAGAAAGGGGGAAAGGGGGGAACTGATATTGGGAGAAAAGGGGCTTGGGAGAAAAAGAGTCCCCCTTTCTCCCCTTCTCCAAACGGTCGCCGGTTCGACGGAAGCAGCGCCGCCGGTACTGTGTCAGCCGTTGATGGCGTGGCGATATTGCGAGGTGTCCACGACCGTCGCCGCATCGCCCGCCGCTGACCGCAATCCCAACCCGTTCCGCATCCTTGGCCGGCATCGCCATTTCCGGATCTTCTGGATTGGGCAGACGCTGAGTCTGGTGGGGTCGTGGATGCAGACGATGGCGGTGGGGTGGCTGTCGCTGCAGCTCTCCAACTCCGCCTTCGTGGTAGGGCTGGTGGCGAGCATCGGTGCCCTCCCCATCGTGCTCTTCAGCATGCACGCCGGCGCGCTGGTGGACCGCGGCGACCGCCTGCGCATCGTGCAGATCACCCAGGTGGTGTTCTTCGTGCAGGCCACGGTGCTCTGGCTGGTGACGCTCACGGGTCACGTGTCCATCCCGCTGCTGCTGGGCCTCCAGTTCGTGCAGGGGTTGGCGAGCGCCGTGGAGATTCCGGCGCGGCAGAGCATGGTCATCCAGCTGGTGGGACGCGAGGATTTGCAGCCGGCGATCGCGCTCAACTCGAGTGGATTCAACCTCGCGCGCGTGGTGGGGCCGGCGATCGGCGGGGTGGTGATCGGGTCGCTGGGGATCGCGTGGTGCTTCGGGTTGAACGCGGCGAGTTTCGGGGCGGTACTCTGGGGGTTGCGTCGGATAAGGGCGGGGGGAGTTGGCGCTCGTACTACGGAAGCTTGGGGGGCGGAAGCTTCTACAACGGGATATGGAACTGCGGGAACTGCGGGGACTACGGTTCTTGGGGTGTTGCGCGAGACGTCGGCGAGTGCCGCCGACGGGTGGCGCTACCTCATGCAGCCGGGGCACGTGCGCGACTTGCTCATCCTCGTGACGGTGGGCGCGGTGTTCGGCGGGCCGTTCCTTACGCTGCTGCCGGTGATGGCGCGCGACCATCTGGGGGTGGGTGCGGGCGGATACGGCGGCATGCTGGCCACCGTGGGGGTGGGCGGCCTGGTCGCGGCGCTGCTGGTGGCTGGCCCCATCTCGCACCGCGCGGGGAAGGGACGCGTGCTCATGGGCGCGGCGGTGGCATTTCCGGTGCTGCTGCTGGCGTTCGCCTACACGCGATGGATGCCGCTGTCGTACCTGCTGCTCTTCGCGAGCGGGCTGGCCATGATCCTCTGGAACGCCCTCTCCAACGGCGTACTGCAACTCATGGTGGACGAGCGCTATCGCGGCCGGCTCATGGCGTTCTACGCTCTGGCCTTCGTGGGGCTGTCGCAGGCCGTGGGATCGTTCGCCATCGGCGCCCTCGCGCGCCTGTTCGACGCGCCCGCAGCGATCGCGCTCTGCGCCCTGGTGCTCCTCGGGGCGAGTCTCGTCACGTGGCGGCGATCGACGTTCTGGCAGGCCGTCTAGGGACGGCGAGGCGCGGAGGGCGGGAGGCGCGGGACGGCAGTCGCCGGATCAACGACGCTGCCCCCTTGATCGGCATGATTGCGGGGTTTGAGGAACGGCGTGCGGGCCGATAGTCTTTGAGAACGCGTTCGCACCCCCCTTTTTCCCGCCCCAATGTCCGTTTTCCCCCGCGCGTATCTCCGCGCCGTC
>NZ_JBIJAW010000311.1:0-3761 GCF_044345575.1 Gemmatimonas sp. | reverse complement strand
ACGCTGGTGCGCCACTACGCATCGATTGCCCTGACACCCGTGCTCATCGGCGCCGTGTGCGGTAGCGCGCTGGGGCTGTGGTTGGCCGGCCTGCTCGCCACGCTCTACGCCGCGTACTATCGCATGCCCGACGCGGCCTTCTCGCCCGACTGGCGGACCATCGTGATTGCCATGGCCGTCACGGTACTCTCGGCCTTCGTGGGGGCCGCCGCGGCCGTGCGCCGGGTGTCACGCCTGCCCGCCGCCGAAGCCATGCGTCCCGAAACACCACTGCGCTTTCGGCACGGCTGGGTCGATCGCTCGTGGTTCCTGCGTCTCCTCTCACCGACAGCCAGACTCACGGTGCGCGGTGTGCTACGGCGGCCGGCACGTGCGGGGCTGGCCATGCTCGGGATGTCGCTGAGTATCGCCGTGGTGATGGTCGGCGGCTACATGTTCGATGCCATCGCCATGATGCGCGACGTGCACTTCACCGAGATCCAGCGGGAGGATGTGGCCGTCACCTTCTCGCACCCCTCTGGTCGCGATGCCTTGTACGAACTGGCGCACGTCTCCGGGGTGACACGCGTCGAGCCGCTCTGGGCCGTACCCGTGGCCCTGCGACACGGCGTGCGTGAACGTCGGGTGGCCATCAGCCTGATCACGCCCGACGCTACCCTGCGTCGTGTGGTCGGCGCCGATCGACGCGTCGTGGCGGCGCCACGTGATGGTCTGCTGATGTCGACCGCACTCGGCGGGCTGCTCGACGTGCGTGCCGGCGACTCGGTCACCGTGCAGGTGCTCACCGGCCGGCGGCGCACCGTACAGGTGCGCGTCGATGGCCTGGTGGACGATCTGATCGGCACGAACGCCTGGATGACTGGCGCGCAACTCCGGCAGGTGGCGGGCGGATCAGCCGTGGATGGTGCCGCACTGCTGGTCGATCCGATGCTTCGCGACAGCGCCATGGCACAATTGCGTCGCATGCCCGGAGTCGCCGGGATCGGAGACCGTGCGGCCGTGGTTGCGAGTTTCGACAAGGTCATGCGCGACAGCTTCTACGTGACACTGATGGCGCTCGTGGGGTTCGCTACGGTGCTCGCGGTTGGCGTGGTATACAACACCGCGCGTGTAGCGCTGTCGGAGCGCGGGCGCGAACTGGTCAGTCTGCGTGTCCTCGGCTTCACCAGACAGGAAGTCGCCAACATGCTGTTCGGTGAATTGGCCATGCTCGGCGTGGCGTCGGTTCCTGTCGGGCTGGCCATCGGTGTCATGTTGTGCGCCGCCATGGTCACCGCCCTGAGCTCCGAACTCTTCCGTCTCCCCCTGACCGTGTCGCTTCGCACGTGCGCGTGGGCGGTGCTGGTGCTGTTCGCCTCTGGCATCGCCTCGCTGTGGTTGGTGCGGCGGCGACTCGATCGGATGGACCTCGTGGCCGTACTCAAGACGCGTGAGTGAGGACCCAACCATGATTGATGACGGAGTCATCGCATGAAGACCAAACAAAGTCTGGTGCTCCTTGGTGCAGCGGTCGTGCTGGGAACCGTGCTCTGGTGGGTGTTTCGATCGCCAGCCCTTCCGGTCCAGGTCGGCGTCGTCAGTGACGGTCCACTGCGCCGTACCGTCGACGAGATGGGCACCACTCGGGTACGCGCCCACACCGATGTGAACGCCCCCGTGGCCGGGCGCTGGGTGCCCATGGCCATGCAGGAAGGCGACATGCTGGCGATCGGCGCGCGTCTCGGCGTGCTCTATCCGGCGCCGGCGGACGCGGTGGCGCGTGAGCAGATGCAGGCGCGCCTCGGCAGCGCCGATGCCATGATGCGTGAGGCCGAGACGAGCGTTCGTGGTGCTCGCACCGGACTCGATGACGCACGTCGGACCCGTGTACGCATGGAGGCACTGGGAGCGGCCGGCGGCGTGTCACCGCAGGAGGTCGAGCGCGCGCGCGATGCGTTCAGCAACGCTGCGTTGCAGTTGCAGTCCGCCGAGGAACGGCTACGGGCCGCGCGCTACGATCGACAGCAAGCCGCGGCGGCCGTGGCCGGGACCAGCGGCGACGGGGCGGGATTGCCCATCAGCACACCACAGGCTGGCGCGGTCCTCGCGGTGGCCGAGCCACACGAACGGGTCGTGTCAGCCGGTGCGCGATTGCTGGAGGTTGGAGATCCGCGAGACCTCGACGTCATCGTCCCTTTGCTCACCGCAGATGCCCTGCGCGTGCGTGAGGGAGCGGCGGCTCGGATGACGTTTGGCGGCGAAGCCATGAGCACATCCGCGGAGGAGCAGCCCGGCGATACGATCATAGGCCGTGTGGTGCGTGTCGAGCCCGCGGCCTTCACCCGCCTCTCGGCGCTGGGTGTCGAAGAGCAGCGCGTCAATGTGGTGGTGGCGATACCCGCCACGGTGCACCTCGGCGATCGCTATCGGGCCGATGTCCGCATCACCGTGTGGGAAGCCCCACGCGTACTGCGGGTCCACGCCAGCGCGCTCGTGCGTGATGGTGATCGCTGGGGCGTGTGGCGCGTCAGCGAAGGGCGCGCACGTCTCGTGCGTATCCGACTGGGCGAGCGGGGCGGCGAGCTTGTGGAGGTCCTCGGCGGACTCACCGCCGCCGATACCGTGGTACTCTTTCCGAATGAACAGCTGCGTGAGGGCGCGTCCGTGAAGATGAAGTGACGCGCAACCGGTGATCGCAGCCTAGGTGGTCTTCCGCGGCGAGTACAACTCGAGGTCGCGCCCCATCAGAAGCGTCGTCAGTACCACCGTGGCACTGATCCAGAATGGACTCTGATGACCGAACGTGTCGAAGGCGAGGCCAAGCATGACCGGAAATGCCACACGGGTAATGCCGCCGAAGGTCTGTTGCACTCCCATGTAGAGACCGCGCTCGGTGCTGCTCACCACGCGTGACAGCATCGCAGTGACGCACGGGAACGTGAAGGCGGTCCCCAATGGCAGCATACCCACCGACAGCGCGAGCAATGGCAGGTTGGGAGAGAACGACAGGCCGATCAGTCCAGCGGCGAGTAGAAGGATTCCCGCGCGGCTGAGCCGTGGTTCCCCGATGCGGTCCACCAGACGACCGAGCATGAGCGCGCGTACCACCACGCTCAGCACGCCGATGTACATGAAGAAATAGCCGATGGTGTTCTCGGTGACACCGAATCGATCAGCGAGGAAGAGCGCGAGGATCGCGGTCGTCCCCTGAAAGGCGCCGATGGCGAGCGCGTAGATCAGGATGAGGCGCGAAGCCGGCTCGCTGGGATGGCTCATCACGCGAAGCACCGCCTCGCGGGAGCCTTTGGGTTTGGCCTTCGTGCCCTCGGAGCCCGGCTTGCGGATCTCCGTGAGATAACGCGACGCGAACACCATGTTGACCACGCACAACCCTGCCGCCACCAGCCCCGGTGTGTTCTTGCTCCACAACTGCACCCACGAGCCGATCACGGGCCCGAGCGCCACGCCGGCGTTGGTCGCCGCCGAGAGCCAGCCGAGGCTCTTGGCGCGATCCTCCGGGCGTGTCGCATCGGCCACGTAGGCCTGAATCACACTCACCGTACCGCCGCCCGCGCCTTGCACGATGCGTGAAAGGAACAGCAGCCAGAGGCTGTCGGCATACGCGAACACCACGTACGCCAAGGCACTCGCTCCAAGTCCCACCATCAGCGCCGGCCGCCGGCCGTACTTGTCGCTGAAACGGCCCCACACCGGCGCGCTCAGCAACTGCGCCACGCTGAAGGAGCTCACGAGTAACCCGACCACCGCACCACCGGCACCCA
>NZ_JBIJAW010000075.1:0-12283 GCF_044345575.1 Gemmatimonas sp. | reverse complement strand
GTGTCGTCCACCAGGGACTGGAGATCGGCCAACCACCGCTCGGCGTCCCCCAACTGGTCGGTGATCACCACCACCAGACGCTGCGGTAACGCGCGCGCGAGGGCGGCGACCAGCACCGCATCGGCGCTGCCGGCCAATCCACCAACACGAAGAGACCCACCCGGACCGGGAAGGGTCTTGAGCACACGATCGAAGGCGGAAAGCCCCGCGACCGCGTCGAGCAGACGTGGTAGTCCCATCAGACCTTCAGAAAGCCGTCAAAAGCGTGGCACCGGACCGGACGATCCCGCGACGCGGGAAAGGTACCATGGTCGCCCAACGGGCTGTGAGTGATGGGTCGTCGCGGTTTGCGGGGTGAGGGACGCGCACGATTTCAGATATGAGGGGTGAGGGACGCGCGCGCACGGAGATCACCGAGGGAGGTGAGGGCATGGAGTACCCCATCCTCTGGCAGTCGTGGGCACTCCGTGTCCTCACCACCCTCGGTGAGCTCGGTGCTGGCGCGTTTCCTCACTCCGGACGAGTGAGTCCACGGGTCACCGGTTGCTGACGTACGCCTCCGCCAGCAGCGCCGCGAGAGCGAGTGCCACCAAAGGCAGCAGCAACGCCTGTCCGGCGGCCCGGGAGAACACCGCCTCTTGCCAGACCGCTCCGTCGGAGGCCGTCACGACGTCCTTTCCGGCCACCAGCCCCGCCAGCGTCGCCGCGGCGTTCGCAGAATCGGCGGCGACCATCGTCAGGTCCGACTCCGACGGTTCGCCGTTCACCACGAGGGCCCCGACGCGCGCGTCCTGTCGGCGCAGGAAGTACACCCCGGCCTGCGCGGGCACGGTGAGGCGATCACCAGACATGGGCGCGACCTTGCCGTCGGGCGCTTCGAGCCCGGTCACGTCGCGCAGACCACTCACCACCTGCCCCGGGCTCGCCTCGATGAGACGGCCGTCGTCGCCCAGGCGGCGGGCCAGCGCCTCAAGCAGCCACGGAACGAACGCCGCATCGAGCGGCAGATCGGTAGCCTCGGGATCGATGGGCGACCCCATAAGCACGTATCCGTCACCAGCGACCACCCACGGCGCTCCACCGGCGGTGGCGATGGTATCGGGGACCGTCTTCACGGCACCGGCCGCCCCGCCCGGCGAATACACGAGCGGATAGCGGGTGCGGACCGGAGTGCCGTCGAACGCTTTTGCCGAGACCGAACCGGTGTCGGTCGAGCCGCCCCGTGACGGCACGCGGGCCAGCACCTGCGATCGGGCGATCGCACCGAAACGCCAGGGAATGCCGAGTCGCTCGAGCTGCCGGTTGGCCTCGCCCACGGCGATGGGATCGCGTGGTGCCGTGAGCAGCACCGGCAAACGGGTACCCACCGCCTCGGCGGCGCTCACGGTCACGGCACGACTGGCGCCCGCCGTGGCGCGCGCGAGCCGCCCCTCGTCCACCAGCGTCCCGAGGGCGGCGCCGAGGAACGGGCCCCCCTCACCACGCACGATGACCGTGGGCGGCGGCGCCACGCGCACCGCGAACCAACGGGTATCGTCGGCACGGAGGCCATCGGCGTCGAGCTCCACGCTCCCGCGCAGCCAGCCGTTGTTCGTGCTTGCCAGTTTCTGCGAGACGCGCGACGGGGACTCGAGCGTGGCCGCGGGCACGGTACCGCGGGCCACGGTGCGTCCATCGAGGGTGATCCGCCAGGCCGCCGAATCCGGTGCGGCGACGGCGAGGCTCACCGTGCCACCGGGGGTCCAGCGAACCGGTTCCGGCGTGGCCTGCAATACGGCGCGGTTGCGCGGCAGCTCGGCGCCACGGCGCAGGAGCACCACGGGCACCTCGGCGGCGTTCACCACCGAATCGGCGCGGAAGCTGCTCCGCTGCCCGTCGCTCACAATGGCCACCACCGGGGTGCGCGGCGTGCCGCTGCGGGCGAGTCCCACGGCGCGGCGCGCGGCCGCCGCGAGATCGCCACGACCGCCCAACGGCTGCAGCGCGTCGAGCCCGGCCTGCAGGGTGGCCGGCGTGCCGCCGATCACCCGGCCGTCGGCGGTCACGAGCCACGCACGGTCGTCGGTGGTGAGCTCCCCCACCATGCGGCGCACGTCGGCCCGCAAGCTGTCGAACAGCAGGCGGCCGTCCTGCACCACACCCGTGCTGAGCGAGTTGTCCACCACGATCGCCACAGCGATGGGCGCGTGGCCCACGCCGAGCCACCGTGCGATGGGGCGGGCCGCCGCCAGCGCCAGCGCAAGGACCGCGATGAGGCGCAGGATGAGGAGCAGCCGGTTGCGCAGCTTGAGATCGCGACTGTGTTCCTTCTCCATGCGCTCGAGATAGCGCACGGCGGGAAAGTCGAGGACGCGCCCCACGCGCCGGCGCAGCAGATGCACGAGCAGCGGCACGCCGGCGAGCAGACCGAGCGCAAGGAACGCCGGAGCGAGAAAGGCCATCAACGCACGCGCTGTTTGGGGTAGTACTGCACGTCGGGAAGATCCTTGAAATCGTCATCCTGGGTCCATACGACCCCACCCACCATCACGGCCGTTGCGAACACGATGCTGTCGGCCAACGGTAGGCCGTGCTGGGCCCCGACCTTCGCCGCCAGGAGCGCCAGCGACTCGTCGAGTGCCACGACCTGCCCCTGCTGCATCACCGCCGCGACCTGCAGCGCGTCCCCTTCCCCACGCTGTCGGGCGACGACCTTGAACACCTCGGTGAGGCAAATCGCGGGGACCACGAGCTGCGCGACGTGTTCGATGGGCGCCGCGAAGTGCGCCGCGGTCGGCTCGTCGGCGAAGTACGCCAACCAGGCGGACGAGTCGACCACGTTGGGGCGCGCGCGCTTTACCACGCGACCGCCCCCGCTGCGGCGGGCCGCTCCTCAGACACGATCTGCCCCACGACCACCCTCACGGGGCATCGTGGTGTCGAGGCCCTTGAGAAATCCGCGCAGGGCCCGAGCCGGCCGGAGGGGGATGAACTCGACCCGGTCATCATAGACGATCGCCTGCACTTTCTGCCCAGGCTCGAGCTTGAGGCGCTCCCGTACGGCCCGTGGGATGACCACCTGAAACTTTGGCGAGATGGTGACGATGTCCATGTGGTCTCCCAGGTAATCGATCGATGAGAATTTCGTATGACGCAAGGTAGATCGATCGCAATTCCGGGGCTACTCCCGAACGGCGACTCCCGCACGCCGACTCCGACAGACGCCGCCGCCGGCGCAGGCCAGCGCGCGCTCAGATCATCGCCCCGCGGCCGTTCGCACCCACCAGATGGCGGAGCGCACGACCGAACGGCTCATCGGTGTAGGCCAACGCGTAGCGGGCACCGGCGCGGCCGAGCGCCGACTTCCAGTCGGCGAGTGCTTCCCCCACGGTGGTCCGGTAGGTGCTGCGCACGTCGCCCGCACTCGCCGGGACTTCGTGTCCCGATTCGGGGTCGCGGTAGCGGGCCTCGCCCCCTTCGGGGAAGTCACGCTCGGCGGGGTCCATCACATGCAGCACCAGCACCTCGTGCCCGCGGGCCCGCAGGGTGCGCGCCGCATCGGCGGCGGGCGCCGGATCGGTGAGGAGGTCGCTCAGCAGCACCACGAAGCCGGGGCGCCGCACCAGCTTACCCGCGGCCGCGAGCGCCTCGCCCACGTTGGACTCCTTGCCCCCGCCGGGCTCGCTGAACGCGGCCACGAGGCGGCGCCACTGCCCGCGCTGTGAGCGCGGCGGGACCACGTCGCGCAGCCCCGCGTCGAAGCGCACGAGCCCCACGGCGTCACGCTGCCGGAGCAGCAGCAGCGCCATCGCGCTGGCCAGCCGCTCGGCATAGGCGAGCTTGGTGAGCCGGGCTGGGTCGCCCGTCCACTGCATGGACGCCGACACGTCGAGCACCAGCATGGCGCGCGCGTTCGTTTCTTCCTCGAACTGCTTGATGACCAAGCGGTCGGCGCGGCCGGCGATGCGCCAGTCGAGATAGCGGAGATCGTCGCCGGGCATGTACGGACGATGCTCGGCGAACTCCACGCTGAAGCCCTTGCGGGGGGAGCGGTGGAGGCCGGTGATGAACCCGTCGACGACCCAGCGGGCCACCAGCTCGAGGTGGCCAAGAGCGGCCAGCACGGCGGGGTCGAGTTGGTCGGCGCGGCTTTGGGTCATGTCCGCAAACTACGCGATTCCGGCCTGTTTCGTTCTGTCCCGTTTGGACGGCGGCCCATGGTTGACCGAAAAGGTCGGATAATCGTATGCTCCTTAGGAATACGTGTTGGAGAACCCCTGCTTACCGGAGGAGTCAGTGAATCGCTTCCTCGGCACTGTCGTTGGCCGTAACGCACTCGCTGCCGCACTCGCCGCCGCACCGTGCCTGCTCGGCCCCGTGCGAGCGCTTACGGCGCAGGGCGCCCCGGGGTCTCAGCCCGCCGTGTCCGTGATTGCCCGTCATGGCGCACCGTCGCTCAAGTCCTGGCCCGGCGTGGAGGTGCAGGCCACCGGAGACGCGTGGGTCACCGCGTTCGCCGTGTCGCGCGGCCAGCATGCCCTGCCCATTCAGGTGCTCACGCCCGGCCAGCCCGGAAAAGCGGCGCTGGTGAAGGCCGGGGCGCGCGTACCTGTCCGGCGCCTCGACAACGCGGAGATGCTGCATCTGGTGAACTACGGCCAGGAGCCGGTGCTGGTGGTGTTTTCCTCCACGCAGCCCCCCGACCTGTCGCCCTTCGCCGCAGGCAAGCGCTGGGGGCGCGATCTCATGATCGATACGCTCATCAACGACCAGCGCGAGATGGTCGATCTCCTCGGGAAGACGCTGTACGGCGAGGACGGGCAGTATCAGGTGGTCGTGCGTGGGACGCGTGAGCCCGCACCGCGATCGCCGCGCGCCACACGGTGGGCCTTCGCCGATGGCTGTACCGATGCGGCCACAAGCTGGGTCCGGCGCTCGGGTCCGGATGGACTCGGGCTCTACGGTTCCTGGGAAGACGTGGATCCGCTGGTACGCAATCTGGCCGGTCAGTCGACGGCGGCCGGCCAGGAACTGCGCCAAGCGAATGGCGCGCCGATCACGCTCAAGGGCGGGGCGCGGGCGAGCATCCTGCCGCCGGCCGCACTGGTGGGGGCCGAGTGCCGCGGGTATCGCGTCGCGTGGTGGCCGAGGCTCGATGAACCCATGCCGGGCGACACCACGCGCGGTGCTCGCAGCGGAGCCATGCAGCCGCGCTATCCCGGCGTCGACGCGCAGGTGGGCACGGTCCCGGGCCCGCGCCCGACGACTGATGCGGGTGTGACGTCGCGCGTCGACGCCCCGCTCACCCCCAAGATCATCGTCAATCCAGCCGAGGTGGCGCGGGACGCCCACGCCATCCGGTCACTGCAGGGTGTGCCCAAGCCCGGCGGCGGCTGACCCCAGCCCGACAAGCCGCCCACAACTTGGGCACACTTCGCCCCTCCGCTATGTTGAAAGGCTAGAACGTTTTCGGCATTCCAGAGGAAGGCTCCGTTGCATCTCAGTCACATCCGCAATTTCTGTATCGTCGCCCACATCGACCACGGCAAGTCCACCCTCGCGGACCGCCTGATCGAGAAAACCGGCACGCTCCAGAAGCGCGAAATGAAGTCGCAGGTGCTCGACACGCTCGACCTCGAGCGCGAACGCGGCATCACGATCAAGCTGAACGCCGTGCGCATGAGCTACACCGCCGGCGACGGGCAGAACTACGAGCTCAACCTCATCGACACCCCGGGTCACGTGGACTTCACGTACGAGGTGTCGCGGTCGCTGGCCGCCTGTGAGGGCGCGATTCTCGTGGTCGACGCGTCGCAGGGCATTCAGGCGCAGACGCTGTCCAATCTCTTCCTGGCCATGGACGCGGGGCTCGAAATCATCCCCGTGCTCAACAAGATCGACCTGCCCGGCGCTGAGCCGGAGCGTCGCCGTCAGGAAGTGGTGGACCTCATCGGCTGCCTGCCGGAAGACGTGCTGTGCGTGAGCGGCAAGGAAGGCACGGGCGTGCCCGAGCTGCTCGAGGAAATCGTGAAGCGCGTGCCGCCGCCGAAGGGTGAACTCGACGGCCCGCTGCGCGCGCTCATCTTCGACTCGTACTACGACAAGTATCGGGGCGCCATTCCCAGCATCCGCGTCGTCGACGGCGAGATGCGCAAGGGAATGAAGATCACGTTCGGCGTGTCCGACAACGTGTACGAAGTGGCCGAAGTGGGATACCTGCAACTCCGTCAGGTCCCCACCGATGTGCTGCGCGCCGGTGAAGTGGGCTACGTGCTCGCCGCCGTGCGATCGGTGCGCGAAACGCGCGCGGGCGACACGATCTTCGACAAGGACAACCGCGCGGCGGAAGCGCTACCCGGCTATCAGGAAGTGAAGTCGTTCGTGTTCGCGGGTATCTACCCCACCGACACGACGCAGTACGAGACACTGCGCGACGCGCTCGAGAAAATGAAGCTCAACGACGCGTCGCTGCAGTACGAGCCCGAAACCTCCACCGCGCTTGGCTTCGGCTTCCGCTGCGGCTTCCTCGGGCTGCTGCACATGGAAATCGTGCAGGAGCGTCTCGAGCGTGAGTACGACCTCGATCTCGTCACCACGGTGCCGAGCGTGGAGTACCACGTCACCAAGACCGACGGGACCGAGTTGCTGGTCGAGAATCCGGCGCTCATGCCCGCTGCCGTACTGATCGACGACGTGCAGGAGCCGTACGTGCGCGCGCGCATCATGTGCCCGGCCGAGTACATCGGGCCCATCATGACGCTCGGCATGGAGCGCCGCGGCATCTACAAGAACACGCGCTTCCTCGACACGGTGCGCGTGGAGCTCGACTGGGAGTTCCCGCTCGGCGAAATCATTCTCGACTTCTTCGACAAGATGAAGACGGTCAGCCGAGGCTACGCCTCGCTCGACTACGAGATGCTCGAGTACCGGTCGAGCGACCTGGTGCGCCTCGACATGCTCATCAACGGCGACGCGATCGACGCGTTCTCCGTGATCGTGCACAAGGACAAGGCGTACGAGTGGGGCCGCAAGGTGGCGGAGAAGCTCAAGGAGCTCATTCCGCGCCAGCTGTTCGAGGTGGCCATTCAGGCGACCATCGGCCAGAAGGTCATCGCCCGTGAAACCGTGAAGCCGCTCCGTAAGGACGTGCTCGCGAAGTGCTACGGCGGCGACATCTCACGGAAGCGCAAGCTCCTGGAGAAGCAGAAGGAAGGCAAGAAGCGCATGAAGCAGGTCGGCAGCGTGGAGATTCCGCAGGAAGCGTTCCTCGCGGTGCTGCAGGTCGACTGACGGCGTGATCAGCGCGGTCCTTCAAACGAGTTTTCTTGGCGACATGGTCCTCACCACCCCGCTCCTCGAGCGGTTGGCTGGTGAGGGCCTTGTGCATGTGGTGGCCACGCCGGCGAATGCCGCGCTGCTCGCCAACCATCCGGCGGTGGCAAGCGTGATCGTGTTCGACAAGCGTGGCGCCGATCGAGGCCTCGGGGGACTGCATCGCGTAGCGGCGCGCCTACGTGCCGTGGGAGCGCAGCGGGCGTATCTCGCGCAGGGCTCGAGCCGCACTGCCGCGCTCGCGTGGATGGCAGGGATTCCCGAACGTATCGGCTTCGACACGAGTGGCGGCCGGCTGTTCACCACGCGACGTGTGCCGTACCACCGATCGCTGCATCACGCCGCGCGGCTGTGGCAGCTCGCCAACGCTCCTGGCGATCTCACCGCGCCGTCGGTGCTGCGGCCGTCGTTGTTTCCCGGCGCGGCCGAGCGCGATGCTGTTTCGCAGCTCTTGCAGGCGCATGGCGTACACGAGGGCGATGCACTCGTCGCGCTCGCACCCGGCAGCGTGTGGGCCACCAAGCGCTGGCCGTCGTTCGACGCGTTGGCCACGGAGCTGGTGCAATCCCCCGCCCTGCGCGACGCGCGCGTCGTCGTCCTTGGGGCAGCCGGTGACGCACCACTCGCCGCCGCCATCGTCGGTGCCGTGGCCAGCGCCGGCGGCCCGCCGGCCATCGATGCCACGGGCCATCTGTCGCTGCTCGGATCGGCGGCACTGCTCTCGCGGTGCCGTGCACTGGTCAGCAACGACTCGGCGCCCCTGCATCTGGCGAGCGCGATGAACATCCCCACGGTGGCGCTGTTCGGCCCCACGGTGCCGGCCCTCGGGTTTGGTCCGCTCGCCGAGCGGCGTGTGGTGGTGCAGCACGAGACGCTCGCCTGCAGACCCTGCCATGCGCACGGGCCGATGCACTGTCCGTTGGGGCATTGGCAGTGCATGCGGGAATTGTCACCGGCGCACGTGCGCCACCATCTGGAACAGATCATCCGATAGCGCCGGGTTAACGTCCGCGCGTCATGACCGTCAGCCCAATCATGATGAATGTTCGATTTGTAGCCGCGGCCCTGGTGATCGGCATGATGGCGTGCGGAGGGAGCAACGAAGCGCCCACGGCCGTGCCTCCGGAAACGCCCGCCCCCCGCACCCTTCCGACGGTCTTCCCATCCGCCAGCGGCACGTGGGCGACCATCGCGCCCGCCTCGCTCGGATGGGACACCACCGCCCTCAATGCCGCCAGCGATTGGGTCGGCAGCCAGCAATCCACCGCGTTCGTCATCGTCTGGCGGGGGCGCATCGTCGCCGAGCGCTATTGGCGCGGATGGACGGCCGCCACCGACAGCATCATTGCCTCGGCCGGGAAAAGCATCCTCGCCACCGTGGTCGGGCAGTTGCAGAGCGAGGGGCGACTGTCCCTCGATGCACCCGTCACGCAATATCTCGGCGCCGGCTGGAGCCGCTCGCCGGCGACCGAATCGCGCATCACCGTACGCCATCTCCTGCAGATGGCGTCGGGACTGAATGATTCGCTCCAGGTCGTCGTGCAGCCCGGGACGCGCTTTTATTACAACAATCCGGCGTATTACCAGCTGTTCGCGGTCGTCACACGCGTGAGTGGGCAGGACATCAACACTGCGACCCGCACGCGTCTGTCGACGCCCATCGGCATGGGCGGCACTTGGCGCCTCAACATCGATACCGGCGAGCCGGGATTCATTTACAGCTGCACGGCCCGCGACATGGCGCGATTCGGCCTCCTGCAGCTGACCAACGGGCGGTGGGACGGCACCCGGGTGGTCGATTCGAGTTGGGTACAGCAGATGCGCCAGCCAGGACCGCCGGACAACGGCGCCTACGGCATGCTCTGGTGGCTGAATGGCAGCAACGGGTTCCGGATCCCAGGGCCGTACCTCCTTCCCACCCAGCCCGGTATGCTGATCCCATCAGCGCCGCGCGATCTCATCGCCGCGCTCGGCAAGGGCGACAAAAAGATCTACGTGGTACCGAGCCTCGACCTGGTGGTAGTACGCCATGGCGCTGAAGCTGACGCGAACGGCGGCAATCCCCTCGCCCTGAGCGCCTTCGACGAGCAGCTCTGGCAACGCCTCCGGGCCGCGATCCGATACTAAAAGGGCCAGCGCAACGTCGCCCGGCCCCGGGCCAGCGCAGCGTCGCCCGCCCCCCGGGCCAGCGAAGCGTCGCCCAGCCCCGGGCCAGCGCAGCGTCGCCCGGCCGTAGTTGCCCGCGTAGTTGCCCGCGTCGGTTCCAACGCGTTTGCGCCAACGCGTCCGCGCCAACGCGTCCGTGCCAACGCGTAGTCTTCCGCGCGTAGTCCCCCACCCGCCCGAGCGCGCCCTCCTCTCCCCCCGTTACATTTGGACGATGCCCTCCCCGTCCCTCTCCCCGGATACGCAGTTCATCATCGGTGTCGACCTCGGCGGCACCAACATCGTCGTTTCGGCCATGTCGCTCGACGGTTCCCACCTGTTCGGTGAACAGGCGGAGCCGACGCTCGCCGCCGAGGGGGCCGATGCCGTCGTGGCCCGCATGGCCCGTATGGTGAATACCACCGCGGGCATCACCATGCAGGAAGCCGGCGTCCCGAAGAGCGCCTTCCTTGGCGTGGGCATCGGTGCACCGGGTACGGTGGACCGTGAAAAGGGGCTGGTCCTCGCCGCGCCCAACCTCAAGTGGTACGACTTCCCGCTCATCGAGCGGATGACCGAACTCACGGGGCTGCGCGTCTGCCTCGACAACGACGCCAACTGCGCGACCTACGGGGAGTGGTGGCTCGGCGCCGCGCGTGGCGGGCGCAACGTGATCGGCGTGACCATCGGCACGGGCGTGGGCGGCGGCATCATCATCGATCGCCAGGTGTACCACGGCTCGAGTGATGCGGCCGGCGAGATCGGCCACATCACCATCGATCTCCACGGCCGTCGCTGCGGCTGCGGCAACTACGGCTGTCTCGAAGCCTATGCGTCGGGCAGTGCCATCGCCGAACGCGCGCGCGAAGCGCTGCACAACGACGAATCGTCGGTGCTCCCCACGCTGGTGAATGGCGACCTGTCCAAGATCACGGCGGCTGTGGTGTACAAGGCCGCCGGTCAGGGCGACGCGCTGGCGCTCGAAATCGTGCGCGACACGGCACGGTACCTTGGCGCGGGGCTCGCCAATCTGCTCAACGTGTTCAATCCCGACGTGGTGGTGATCGCCGGCGGTGTCACCCAGGCTGGTGAGGCACTCTTCGGTCCGCTGCGTACCGAAGTGCGCCGTCGCGCCTTCAAGAGTGTGAGCGACAGCTGCCAGATCGTACCCGGCACGCTCCCAGGTACCGCTGGTGTGGTGGGCGCCGTCGCGTCATTCATCTCGCAGACCACCGGGCGCCCGCCAGCGTGATCAGCCGCGGCAGCGCGCCCGCCGGCGCCCGCAAGAAGCGCGTCGGGGTCATCGGCAGTTTCGTGTGGGACGTGCTGCACGGCCGTGACGGCCGCAGCGTCCCCCTCGAAGAGTGGGGCGGCATCACGTACTCATTGTCGGCGCTCGACGCCGCGCTCCCCGAGGACTGGGAAATCGTGCCGCTGGCCATGGTGGGCCAGGATCTGGTGGAACGCGCGCAGCTGTACATCCATCGGCTGCGCCGCATGGCCCCCGACGCACACCTGATCGGCGTGCCCTACCCGAACAACCGGGTGGAGCTCCGCTACCTCGACGACGAGCGACGCACCGAGCATCTCACCGGCGGGGTGCCGGGGTGGACCTGGCTCGGGCTCAAGCCGGTGCTCGAGAGTGCGCAACTCGATGCGTTGTACATCAACCTGCTGAGCGGTTGGGAACTCGATCTCGAGACGGCGCAGCTCATTCGCGCACACTTTCGGGGGCCCATCTACTGCGACCTGCACATGCTCGTGATGGCGGTGCAGGCCGACGGGCTGCGCACGCCACGCCCGTTACCCAACGTGGCCGAGTGGTGCGCGTGCTTCGACGTGATGCAAGTGAACGAAGACGAAATGGCACTCATGGCGCCCGACTCCATGGCCTTGGCGGCGACGGCCATGGCCGCCGGGGTCTCGGTGCTCGGCGTGACGCTCGGCAAGCGCGGGGCGGCGTATTTCGCGGCCCCCGGCATCGAACGTCTGAGTGATTTACCGGAGCGGAGAGGTCACAACGTTGTCCTCTCCACATCGCCGCGCGGCGGAGCGGGGGCACTCGGGGCCCTGCGCACCGAACTCGTGCCCGGCGTACCGCCGCGCGTTGACGGCCCTGGCGACCCCACGGGCTGCGGCGATGTGTGGGGGGCCACCCATTTCTCCAGACTCCTCGCCGGTGATAAGTTGACGGACGCCATTGCGGCGGCGAATCGTGCCGCGTCGCGCAACGTCGAACATCGCGGGGCCAATGGTCTCGCGAATCATCTTCGTGGAGAGCTCAGCACCACGTGACGACCGTCATCAGCGTGCCGCCCTCGCTCGACGAACACACGTTCGAGCATGTCATCGAGCAGTTGGCGAATACGCCGGAGGGATCGAAGATCCTGCTCGATGCCCGCCATGCGCGTTGGGCGTCGCCGTACGGTCTCACCGCCTTGCTGTGCGTGGCACAATCCCGCAGCGAACGCATCGGCTTTGCGGTGCCGGAGCATCCGGACACGGTCTCGTACTGGTCGCGCACGGGCTTCTTCCGCCATGCCGCCGAGTTGTACGACCTGCACGGCAGCGTGCCGCGATCGCGTGAAGCGCACGAGAGCGACGTGCTGCTCGAGATTACGCCCATCACCAAGAGCGATGACGTGCACGGCGTCGTGGGGCGGATTCAGCAGAAGGCCGCGGATATCCTGCATGGGCAGCTGAACCTCGAAACGGCGGTCACCGGCTCATTCGGTATGGCCCTCAGCGAGTCATGCCAGAACATCGTCGAACACGCGGGGCTCGGCGGATGGGTGGCCGTGCAGACGTACAAGTACACGCGGCGTCT
>NZ_JBIJAW010000310.1:0-3768 GCF_044345575.1 Gemmatimonas sp. | reverse complement strand
CCGGTCGCTGCATGTGGAGCAGCGGGCCGACGTGGTCGTGGATACCGAGCGGGCATTGGCGAATGTGCGGGCACGCATGGCCACTGAGATGGGTAGCTCTGCCAGCGGGCCGCGCCTCACGGTGGCACGCGGCGGTGCGACGCGCACCGGTGGGGCGAGCCGGCCGGCAGCGCGCGCCTGGCGGACGTGGGGGTTCGCCGCCGCCGCCGGGTTGGCGGCCATCGCGGGGATTGCCCAGTTCCGCGGGACCGGCGAGACGGCCACGGAACGGGAGTACCGGACCGCCGTGGGACAGCGCGACAGCGTGCAGCTCCCCGACGGCAGCACGGTGTTGCTGGCGCCGGGCAGTCGCCTCACGCTCGCGGCCAACTATGGTGAGGCGACGCGTGAGGTCACGCTCGACGGCGCCGCGTATTTCGATGTGAAGCACGACGAGGCGCACCCGTTCACCGTGCACACGAGTAGCGCGGATATTCGCGACATCGGCACGGCGTTTTCGGTGAAGACCGCGAGCGATGGCGAGGTGGCGGTGGATGTCACGCACGGTATCGTGGCGCTTAGCGCCCGCCGTACGGCCGCCGCGCCGGTGGAACTGCGCGCCGGCGATCGTGGCGTGCTGGCCCGCGAAGCGGTCACGGTGCGCCGGGGCACGGTGACGGCAGAGGACGTGGCGTGGACGCGTGGACAGCTGTCCTATCGCGATGCGTCGCTGTCAGAGGTGCGGGCTGACCTGCTGCGCTGGTATGGGTTGGCTCTCGCGGTGCCCGACAGCACGCTCGCGGCGCGTACACTCACGGCGTCGTTCCGTGGCGATTCTGCGGCGCAGGTGGTGCGCGTGATCTCGCTGGCGCTGGGTGCCGATGCGATTCAGCAGGGTGACACGGTGACGCTACGGCCGCAGGGGACTGGCGCCACGGCCCCGCGCTGAACCTGAGCGTGTCCATGGGAACGCGACGTTACGGCGCATGCGCATGACATTGAAGGCACGATGGCCTCGCCCTCTCGTGGTGGCCGGTGCCGTGGTCATCCTTGCCGGGACGAACGCGTCGCCGGCTTTTGCGCATACGTCCGTTGGCGATCACGCGTGGCGCGCGGACGGTGACCCCGCCTGTACGTCCGTGTTGTCGTCGGCCGATCGGGCCGCCCTCTGGGCCGCTCCACTCGACCGGCTCGTCACGCTCAAGGTGAATGCGCTCACCGTGCGCGAGGCCGTCGATCGGCTCGCGTCGGTGGCTCATCTCGACCTGTCGTACAGCGCTGATCTCCTGCCGGCTGATCGCACCGTGTGTCTCATCGTCGAGCGCGTCCCCGTGGGGGCGGTGCTCGAGCATCTGCTCGGTGGCTCCACGCTGCGCCCCATCGTACTCGGCAGCACCCAGGTGGTGCTCGCCCCCTCGCGGGTCGCGGCGCGTACCGAGAGTGTGGCGATGAGCCGCCGCGCGAGTGTGCTCGACCGCGTGGTGGTGACCGGTTCGCCCGACGGGGCGGCACAACGCGGCTCGCCCTTCGCGCTCGAAGTGCTCGATGGTGCGCAGCTCGCGCAGCACGGCGTGAGCACGCTGGGTGAAGCCATGGAACTCGCCGTGCCCGGCGTGTGGACCTGGACAAACAGTGCCGGCGCCGTCACGGCGCGATACGGCAGCATTCGCGGGGCGAGTTCGTTCGGGGTCAGTGCGCCCAAGATCTATCTCGATGGTATCGAGGTGGCGAATCCACTGCTGGTGACGCAGATCGATCCGGCGCGCATTGCGCGCGTGGAGGTGATTCGTGGGCCGCAGGGCGCGGCGCTCTATGGAGCCGATGCGATCAGTGGGGTGGTGAACATTCTCACGCGTCACGACGGGACCGAGACGGGGCGTACGCAGTTTCAGCTGAACACGCTCGGTGGTGTGTCGAGCACGGCGTATGCCTCGCGCGATCCGTTCGTGCAGGAACACGCGCTGTCGGTGCGGCGGGGCTCAGCGGCGCGCAACGTCGGGGCGGGGCTGAATGTGGGCACCGTGGGCGCCTACGTGCCCGGTGCCTCCGAGCGACGACTGCTGTTCGACGCCGACGGGCGCTTCTCCCGGCAGCGCAGCATCTACACCGGCTTCACCCGTTTCTCGTTGCAGCACGCCAACGCTGGCAGTTCGCTGATGCTCGGCAACGGGTTCGGCGCGATTCAATCGTCGCTGGCCGGCGGTCCCGCACTTGCGGCTTCGACGGTGCGGCAGTCAATCAGCGACGGCAGCGCGCGTCAGAGTGGGCCAGCCGACTCGATGATGCGCGCCATCGTCGCCGATAGTGCGCCCGGTCAGGACATGGCGCAGTACACCGTGGGCGGCAGCATCAGCATGATGCCCTCGTTGCAGTGGACGCATACGGTGATTGCCGGGGTGGATGGCTATCGTCTGCGCGGACTCTCGCCGTACTCGCTGGCTGGTCCGCTGTCGCTGTCGTCCGCGGCACTGGCCGGGAACGCGGAGGGCGCGGCCGATCGCGCGTCGATTCGTCTGCGTACGGTGGGGCGGTTCGATGTGGCCCCCGCCACGTTGCTCACGCTCACACTCGGGGCGGAGCAGGCCCTGACGAATGAAGTCGTCACAAGTGCCGGCAGCATCTCGGGACCGACCGCGGGCGGCCGGCTCGGAGGTGGTACCAACAGCGGTACCAACAGTGGGAGAACGGTTGGTGGCGAGGGTATGACGACCGGCAGCGCGTGGGCTGCGCGTGCACCGACGTCGGACCTTACGCGTGCGACCTACGACAACACCGGGCTGTCGGCGCAAGCGCAGATGGCGTGGCACGACCGGTGGTTCGCGTCCGCGGGGCTTCGCGCCGAACGCATCGACGGCGCCACTCCCAATGCACAGCACTCGCTGCTCCCGATGCTCGGCGCCGCGCACGTGCGCGACATCGGTGATGTGGTGCTCAAGCTCCGCGGCGCCTTCGGTACCGGCATTCGCCCGGCGCGTTCGCTGGTGCGCACGTCGTCATGGATGGGACAAGGGCAGTTCCTCGCCCTGTCAGCGCTCGACCCCGAGCGGCAGAGCGGCACCGAATTCGGAGCCGACGTGATCGTCGGACGGAGCGCCCTACACGTGACACGCTTCGATCAACGTGCCACCGGACTCATTCAACCGGTGGCGTCGGTAGTGACCACGGTGAGTGGCGGGGGGCGGGCCGCGCGGGCCATGGCCTTCACGCTGCAGAACGTCGGCGCCATCACCAACCGTGGATGGGAGTTCGAAGCGACGACGCGCGTGCGCTCGCTGAGCGTGGCGGCCACCATGGCCCTGGTCGATAGCCGTGTGGCGCGCGTGGCCAATGCGTATCGCGGCGAACTCCGGGTGGGTGATCGCATGCTCGATGTGCCCGCGAACACGGTGAGTCTCTCCGCGGCGTGGGCACGTGGACGCTGGACACTCACCAGCACGGCGATTCGCGCGGCTGACTGGGTCGGCTACGATCGTGGCGCCGTGGGGTCGGCGCTGTCGACCGGCGACCAGTCCGTGCGGGCGCTCGAGGGGACCAACCTGCGCACGTTCTGGCTCCGCTATCCCGGGGTGACCCGCTGGCGTGCCGGCGCGCAGTATCGCTGGCGCGAAGCGTTTTCACTGGTGGCGGGCGGGGAGAATCTGCTGAACGTGCAGACGGGCGTGCCGGACAACGCCACGGTGATTGCGGGAAGGACGCTGACGTTCGGGGTGAGGACGGTGTTTTAGGGCGGGGGACCTGCGTACAACAGCAGACGGCAGACGGCAGGAACTAGAGCACGCAGTTTCGGAG
>NZ_JBIJAW010000074.1:0-12331 GCF_044345575.1 Gemmatimonas sp. | reverse complement strand
GATTTCCCCACGGCTCGCTCGCGGAAGTCGCCGCCGTCTTCACCCGGCTCGGTGTCACCGCGTTCGGGGGCCCCGCCGCGCACATCGCGGCGATGGAGGACGAACTGGTGGCGAAGCGTGCGTGGGTCACGCGCGACGAATTCGCCGATCTGGTGGGCGCGGCGAATCTGATCCCCGGCCCCAACTCCACGGAGCTCGCCATTCACCTGGGCTACAAGCGCGCCGGATGGCCGGGGCTCGTCGTGGCGGGGGGCTGCTTCATCGTGCCGGCGGTGGCGCTCGTGTGGGGCATTGCGTGGGCGTACGTGCGCTACGGCGCGCGCGTGGAGGTGCAGACCATGCTGCAGGCGATGCAGCCGGCGGTGCTGGCGGTGGTGGTGCAGGCGATCTGGCGGCTGAAGGGGAGTCTGGTGCGTACCCGTGCCGGGATCGTGCTCGCCGCGTTGGCGTTCGCGGGGCTGTTGATGGGGGTCTCCGAACTCACGCTCCTGGTCGCGGCGGTCGGCGCCTCGCTGCTGTGGGCGCTGGCCGAGCGTGGCCCCGGCTCGTCGACACGCCTCACCGGTGTGCCATGGGCCGCCCTCGGGCTGCTGCCGGCCGCGGGAGCCGACTCGGCGTCGCTACTCTCCACGCCCGCCATCTTCCTGAGCTTCGCGCGCATCGGCAGCGTGTTGTTCGGTAGCGGCTACGTGCTGCTCACCTTCCTGCGCGGGGAGTTCGTCACACGGCTCGGGGTGCTCACGGAGGCGCAGCTGCTCGATGCCATCGCCGTGGGGCAGGTGACCCCCGGGCCCGTATTCTCGGCGGCCACGTTTGCCGGCTATCTGCTGGGTGGGCACGGCGGGGCGGCGGCGGCCACGGCCGGCATCTTCCTGCCCGCTTTCGTGGGCGTAGCGGTCACCGCGCCGTTCGTGGTGCGGCTGCGCCGGTCGCCCATGCTCAGCCGGGCCCTCGACGCGGTGAACGCCGTCACGCTCGCCTTCATGGCCGGGGTGGTGCTGCTCATGGCGCGCGGATTCGCGCCGTCCGCGCTGTCGCTGGCTATCTTGGGTGTGGCCAGTCTCCTCCTCATTCGCACGACGATCAGTGCCGGGTGGGTGTTGGCGGGTGGGGCCGCGGTCGGCCTCGTCCGTTCGTTGGTGCTCGTCAGTCCGTAAATTCTCGCGCGATTTGAGCGCGTCCTCCCCAAGCCCCTGCTTCCCGTGTCCCTGCGCACCTGCTGGATCAACGGCTCGTACGTCTCCGAAGCCGATGCTCACGTGTCCATCTTCGACCGCAGCGTGCTGTTCGGCGATGGGGTCTACGAAGTCGCGGCCGTGTTCAACGGCCGACTGCTCGACGCGGACCGGCATCTCGTGCGCCTCGAACGGTCGCTGCGCGAGCTCGCCATGCCGTCGCCAGCGCCGATGCAGGAACTCGAGTCGGTCATGCAGGAGCTTGCGACCCGCAACGGCGTCACCGAAGGGCTGGTGTACCTGCAGGTCACTCGTGGAGCCGCCGAGCGTGACTTCGCGTTCCCGGACCAAGTGCAGCCCACGGTGTTCGCCTTTGCGCGCCCAAAGAAGCTGAGCGACGATCCGCACCAGCACGGCATGCGCGTGCACGTCGTGCCCGATATCCGCTGGCAGCGGTGCGACATCAAGAGCACGGCCATGTTGGCACAGGTGCTGGCCAAGCAGGCGGCGCGGCAGGCGGGCGCGTTCGAAGCGATGATGCACGAAGACGGTCTGGTCACCGAAGGTGGATCGAGCAACATCTGGATCGTGCGCGACGGCATCGCCTACACGCGCCCGCTCTCGAGCGACATTCTGGCCGGGATCACCCGCCATGTCTGTCTCGACGTGGCCGACGAGGCGCAGGTGTCGGTGGTGCAGCGCGCCTTTACGGTGGACCAGGCGATCCACGCCGACGAGTGCTTCATCACCAGCGCCACGAGCTTCGTGCTGCCGGTTACGCGCATCGATGAGCATGTGGTGGGCAACGGCTCGCCCGGCGCGGTTACGCTGCGCATGCGTGAGGCCTATCTGGCGCGCGCGCATCGGCTCACGACCTGATCGATTCGTTTCCTCTCTCACCTACCCCGGAGTCGATGCCATGAAGACCGCGCAGCAGCTGATCGCCGAAGCCAAGGCGGCGATCACCGAAGTCACGGCCCGCGAAGTCCAGAACGCGCTGGCGCACGGTGAGGCGCTCACGCTCATCGACATTCGTGAGCAGAACGAGTGGGCGATGGGGCATGCGGCACCGGCGCAGTACATCGGTCGCGGCGTGCTCGAAAGCCAGATCGAGGCCAAGGTGCCGCGTGATGCGCGGGTCGTGCTCATGTGCGCGAGCGGCAACCGGTCGGCGCTTGCGGCGGTGACGCTCAAGGAGATGGGCTACACCAATGTGGCCTCACTCGCCGGTGGGTTCCGCGACTGGGCCGCCTCCGGCGGCGCGGTCGCCGATTGATCACCCGAACGCGGCATCGGTTGCCTTCGTGTTGAATGCCCTCGCGCATCCCACCGTTGCCGCGCTGGCCGCGCGGCTGTCGGTGCGGGTGCCCGCCGAGGCCGATCGACGCCAAGACGCGCGGCTCGCCGCCGTGGCGGCGGTGATTCGTGTCGTGGAGCGCGAACCGGAACTGCTCTTCATCAAGCGCGCCGAACACGAGGGGGATCCGTGGAGCGGGCACATGGCGTTTCCGGGTGGGCGCCACGAGCCTGGGGACGGCACGCTCGAGGAAACCGCGTGCCGTGAGAGCTACGAGGAGCTTGCGCTCGATCTGCGCGCCGGCACCATACTCGGCCGCCTCGATGATCTCGCGCCGCGCTCGCCGGTACTGCCACCGATTCTGATTCGCCCCTTCGTGGCCGTGGTGGCGCCCGACGTGACGTTCGCCCCCAGCGAGGAAGTGGCGGCAACGTTCTGGGTGCCGCTGTCCGTATTGGCACACGAAGATTCGCGCGCCGAGCATGTGATGACCATCAACGGCGCCAGTGCGCGCTTTCCCGGCTTCCGTGTGCACGAGCACATCGTGTGGGGCCTTACCGAACGCATCGTGCAGCAGTTGCTGTCGCTTCTGAATGACGATGCGGATATCAGCGTTTAACGGCGCAGAGGATTGCCGGTGATTTCAGGACTGAAGACAACCCGCGCGCTCGTCGCGGTCGCAGCTATGGGCCTCGCGTCCTGCCGTAACGGATCGACGTCGACCCCCGTGGCTCCGATGTCGGGGAAGCGTGTGGAAGGGCCGAACGGGATGGTGGCGGCCTCGCATCCCGATGCCGCCGCGGCTGGCGCGGCGATGCTGGCGCAGGGCGGCAATGCCGTCGATGCGTATGTGGCTACCGCCTTCGCCCTCTCGGTGACCGACGTGTCGCAAACCGGACTCGGTGGCGGCGGCGCCATGACGTTCTACAACGCGAAGACCGGCACGGTCGAACATCTGTCGTTCTATCCGCGTACCGGAAGCGACGCGGGGTGGGCGCGTCCCGATACCTCACAGGGGCGGGCCATGGGGCGCGCGGCAGCCGTACCGGGGATGGTCGCCGGACTGCTGGAGGCCCACGGTAAGTGGGGGACGCTCCCGATCGCTCAGGTGATGGCACCGGCGATCCGCCTCGCGCGCGAGGGGTTCGTCGTGTCGCCGCTGCTGGCGCGCACCATCGATCGTTCGCGTCCCAAGATGCAGGCGGACTCGCTGGCCATGCTGCGCTTCATGCCCAACGGCGAGCCGCTGCGTCCGGGGGAACGACTCGTGCAGCCGGAGCTGGCCAATACGCTCGAACGCGTCCGCGATGGTGGCCGCACCGCGTTCTACACCGGGGCGATCGCCGAGCGGTTGAGCGCCAAGGTGCAGGCGAAGGGTGGGCTCATCAGCGTGGACGACATGCGGCGCTATCCCACGCTCACGGTGCGTCCGCTGTGCACCACCTGGCGCGGCTACACGGTCATCGGCGCGCCGCCGCCGATGGGTGGCGCGTCGGTGCTGGAGATGCTGCAGATCGCGCAGGCGAGCGGTGTGGCCGACGCGGGCGGGTTCACCGAGCACCCGGACGCGGTGGTGAAGATGGCCGACATCATGCGCCTCGCGGGGGCGGACGGCAGCCGCTGGCGCGGTGATCCGACAGCGTTGCGCGTGCCGGCGCGCGGTGCGTCGAGTGCGGCGTATGCGACGGCACGGGCCGGGCTTGTGGGCGGCGCGCTCGCCGACACGGTGCGGGCCGGTGATGCGGAAGTCTTCGACACCACGCGGGTGGCCGATGCGTGCGGCCGGTTCGACCCGTATCCGGCGCAGCCGGCCATGGCGGCGCCAGCGGAGCGCAGCCCGTCGAAGAGTGGACCGGCCAACGGCGAGGCCGGTGAAGAGGGGCAGAGCTTCACCTCGCATCTCTCGGTCGTGGACGGGCGCGGTAACGCGGTGTCGGCGACGACAACCGTCGGCGTGTTGTTCGGCTCAGGCGTGTACACCGAAGGGTTCTGGCTCAACTCGTCGGCCGCCAATCTCGATGCGCGCACGCGCGGCGCCAACCGCTACGCCAACTCCACCATGTCGCCCACGCTCATTCTGCAGGGCAAGGATGTGCGACTGGTGATCGGCGCGGCGGGGTCGCAGTACATCCAGCCGGCGATCACGCAGGTCACGCTGCGCATCCTCGCCTTCGGGGAGGATCCCTGGACGGCCATCGCCGCGCCACGTATTCACGCGTCGGCGACCGACCGTGACGTGGAAGTGGAGCCCGGTTTTGCGGGGAGTGTGTATCAGGCGCTCGTGACCCGCGGCTATCGCCCGGAGAGCCGTGTGGCCGACATCACCTTTGGCGGCGTGCACGCGGTCTACGTGCGTCCCAACGGGACACGTATCGGCGTGGCCGACCCCCGTCGCGACGGCGTCGCCGCCCGTCAGTAGGGCGCGAACCCTCGGAGGAGGTAGGGACAGCCGTACCGCATGGTACGGCCGCCTCTTGTCTTTGGTTTAGGATGACCTAAATTAGTAGTATGGCTTTACCGAATGCTGAAATGCCCAACCTGTCCGAACGTCCCGACACGCCCCCCGCCCATGGCGGGGATACTGAGCCGGGGTGGCAGCGGGCGCGACTCGCGCCGTCGCTCGCCGAAGTGCACCGGTCGGTGGAAGTGCACGGGGCGACGTGGTTCCGGAAGCTCATCGCCTTCGCCGGTCCAGGGTATCTCGTGGCCGTGGGGTACATGGACCCCGGCAATTGGGCCACCGACCTCGCCGGCGGGTCGCGCTTTGGCTACGCGTTGCTCTCGGTCATTCTGCTGTCGAACCTGATGGCGGTGCTCCTGCAGGGGCTCGCCTCCAAACTGGGGATCGTCACCGGACGCGACCTCGCGCAGGCGTGCCGCGATCACTACTCGCCGCGCACCGGCTTCGTGCTCTGGGTGCTCTGCGAACTCGCCATCGCCGCCTGCGATCTCGCCGAGGTGATCGGCACCGCCATCGCGCTCAATCTCCTGTTCGGCATCTCGCTGCCGGTGGGCATCGCCATCACCGCGTTCGACGTGATGATCGTGCTCCTGCTGCAGAACCGGGGGTTCCGTCTGCTCGAAGCGCTGGTGATCGCGCTCATCGCGGTGGTCGGCGGCTGCTTCGTGTTCGAACTGTTCATCTCACGCCCCGATGTGGGCGAGGTGGCGCGCGGCTTCGTGCCCACCACCGAGATCGTGCGTAATCCGGAGATGCTGTACATCGCGATCGGCATCCTCGGTGCGACCGTCATGCCGCATAATCTCTACCTGCACTCGAGCATCGTGCAGACGCGCAAGTACGCCGAAAATGCGGAAGGCAAGCGCGAGGCCGTGCGCTTCGCGTTTCTCGACAGCACCATCGCGCTCACCTTCGCGCTGTTCATCAACGCCGCCATTCTCATCGTGGCCGCGGCCACGTTCCACCGCAGCGGCAATACCCAGGTGGCGGAGATCCAGGACGCCTACCAGCTCCTCACTCCGCTGCTTGGCGTCGGCGGGGCAAGTGCCGTCTTCGCTCTGGCGCTGCTCGCCTCGGGGCAGAATTCCACGCTTACCGGTACGCTCGCCGGCCAGATCGTGATGGAAGGGTTTCTCAACCTGCGCATCCGGCCGTGGCTCCGACGCCTGATCACGCGCGCGATCGCCATCGTGCCGGCGGCGATCGTGGCGATACTTTACGGCGAAAGCGGCACCGCCAAGTTGCTCGTGTTCAGTCAGGTGGTGCTGTCGTTGCAGCTCTCCTTCGCCGTGTTCCCGCTGGTGCAGTTCACTTCCGACCGGGTCAAGATGGGCGAGTTCGCCAATTCGATGCCGCTCAAGGTGGCCGCGTACGTCGTCGCCGCGCTCATCGCGTCGCTCAACGTATGGCTGCTCGCGCAGACCGTCAGCGGGTGGCTGGCCTGATGTATCGCCGCATCCTCGTACCGCTCGAACATTCATCGTACGATCGGGTCATTCTCGACCACGTGCGGCAGTTGGCCACCATGTGCCAGTCGTCCATCGTGCTGATACATGTGGCCGATGGGTGGGCAGCCCGCAATCAGCTGTCGCTCAAGCTGCGCGAGAGCGAAGAGATGCGCGTGGATCGCGACTACATCGAAAGCGTGTGCGCATCATTGCGGACCGAGGGATTCGACACGGAATCCATCCTCGCCGGCGGTGACCCGGCCTCGGAGATCGCCGGCGCCGCGGACCGTGAGGGGTGCGACCTCATCGCCATGGCCACGCACGGGCATAAGGGCATCCAGGATTTGCTGTACGGCACCACTGCCAATGGCGTGCGTCATCGCACTATGGTCCCGGTGCTGATGGTGCGCGGACCCGTTGGCGGCCGCCCGCGTTGAGATCGAGCTGATGCCCGCCCGCCCTGCCGCCGCCGCCCCGCCGCCGCTCACCGAGCCGGTCGAGGATTACCTCAAGGCCATCTACGAGCTCGAAACCCGGTTCGGCGCGGCCGCCACGTCCGACGTCGCCAGCGCGCTGGCCGTAGCGCCGGCATCAGTGACCGGCATGATTCGTCGTCTGGCCACACAGGGATTTCTCGACCACGTCCCGTACCGGGGCGTGCAGCTCACGGCGCTCGGGCGACGGGCCGCCCTGCGCACCATCCGGCGTCACCGGATTCTCGAGAGCTACCTCACCCAGGTGCTCGGCTATCCCTGGGATCGCGTGCACGATGAAGCGGAACGCCTCGAGCATGCGGCGTCCGACGATCTCATCGATCGGATGGCGGCGGCACTGGGGCATCCCACCGCGGACCCGCACGGGGCGCCCATTCCCACCGCCGACGGGGTGGTGGACGAGCGCCGTCATCGCACGCTCGCCGATCTCGCGGTCGGTGAACATGTCCGCATGGTGCGCGTGAGCGACAAGGATCCGTCGCTGCTGCGGTATCTGGCGGAGATCTCACTGCAGCCCGGCGCCGAGATCACGTTGGTGGCCCGTGCGCCATTCGATGGCCCCATCACCCTGCGGATCGGGGCGCACGAGCCGGTGGTGGGACCCAATCTGGCGGCTCAGGTGTTGGTGGAGTCCATGCCTGCCACCCCGTCTGATTCCGATCTCGCGATGTCCGTCTCGCCCTCGGCCGATCGCCACGGCCGCGAGGCGATCGCACGCCCGCGTCCCCGGAAATCGGCCCGCTGATCCGTTCGTAGGCGGAGCGGGTGGTGCCCATGACGTTTCGAACGTGCTGCCGCGTCGCGGTCGCCATTGCGGTCGTGCTGAGTCCGGCCGGATCGTTGGCGGCTCAGGGTGATTCGGCCCTGTCGCCCACCTATGGTCGTGTGGCGCCGGCCCAGCGCGGCATCGCCATCGATGCGCGGATGGCCGAGGACTTCGGGTTGCGTCCCGGGAGTCGCGTGCGCCTGTCGGGAAGCCCGGGGACGTTCGGCGATACCGTGGAGGTGGCGGCGGTCTTTCAGCGGAAGGCCGATCCGGCCGAGGTGGCTCGCCGCGAGTACCGCATCCGCACGCACCTCGATCATCTGCAGGAGCTGCTCGGCCTCGATGACCGCGTCGACCGTTTCGCCGTGGGAGTGCGCGCGGGCGTGCCGGTGGATTCGGCCGTGGCGCGCATCAATCACGTGGCCTTCGGGTTTCGCGCGCACAAGTCGGGCGATGTGGCGGTGCAGAGTTCGCGCACCTTCCGCGTGGTGGAGCGTTTCCATCGCGCCATCGGACTGATCACCGTGGTGGCCAGCGCTGTCTTTCTCCTCTGTCTGTTGCTGCTGAGCGTCGAGGAACGGCGGCGTGACATTGCCGCCCTGCGGCTCATGGGGATTTCGCAGGGCACGATCATTCGCTCCATCGTCATCGAGGCCGCGGTGGTGAGTGTGATCGGGAGTATCATCGGCGCCGGTATTGGCTGGGTATCGAGCCTCATCGTGAATGCGCATTTCCAGCAGGTGTACCGCACACCACTGTTGTTCGCGCTGCTGACGCCCGAGATCTTCGCGTTTGCGACGCTCACGAGTCTCGTGCTCGGCATCGGCGCGGGGGCGGTGGCGGCGTGGCGTCTGGTGCGCACGCCACCGCTCACGTTGCTTGGGCGATGAGGCGCCGCGAATGAGCATGCGCACCACGCTGGCGTTGGCCACGTTACGGCGGCATCCCGCCCGCACCATGCTCGCGGTGCTCGGCATCGCGGTTGCGGCGGCGCTGCTGCTCGACATGGTGATGCTGGCCACGGGCATGAGCGAAAGCTTTCGCTCGTTGCTCCTGACGCGCGGGTACCAACTGCGCGTGTCGCCCAAGGGCACGCTGCCGTTCGATAGCGAGGCCACGATCGACGGCGCCACGGCCATCGTACAGGCGCTGCGTGCGAACCCCGACATCAAGGCCGTGAGTCCGTCGTTGGGCACCACGTTCGCATTGCCGGGGCAGACGTTCCCGTCGGTGTTCACACTCGGGCTCGAATCCGATGTGCAGGGCGACTACGTGCTCGAAGCCGGGCGCGACATGCCGGTGACCGGTGACGGCCTGTCACCGGCAGCGCCGTTGCCCGCCGTCGTGAGTAAGTCATTCCTCGTGCGGAGCGGGCACCAGCTTGGGGACACCCTCACGGTGGCCGCGGGTATCGATGCCCAGTTGCGCACCACCGCCCGTTCGCGGCTCGTCGTGCTCTCGGGAGAAGGGCGGTTCTTCTATGTGCCCGCCGAAACGCCCGTGATGGCGTTGCCGCTGCGCGATGTGCGCACGCTCCTCGGCGCCGCGTATCGGGACCGGATGTCGTTGGCGATGGCGGAGAGTCGCCGTGGCGATTCGGTGAGTGTGGAGGCCGTGCGCGCGTGGATTGCGGCCTCGCAGCCGCGAGTGACCGCCATCAGCACCGAGACCGCCATCCGGCAGGTCGAAGAGCGGTTGTCGTACTTCCGGCAGCTGGCTTTCGTGCTCGGAGCGATCAGTCTTGGTATCGGCTTTCTGCTGGTGGCCACGCTCGTCACGCTGTCGGTGAACGAACGACGTGGCGAGATCGCCGTGCTGCGCGCGATCGGTACGCAGAAGGGTGGGGTGTTGCGTCAGGTATTTCTCGAGGGACTCTTGCTCAGCAGTGCCGGCATCGCGGGCGGATTGCTGCTGGGCATTGTGACTGCACGCTGGCTCAACGGAATCCTGCGCGACTTCCCCGGCTTGCCCGCAGCGTTCGATTTCTTCCTCTGGAGTCCGGAAGCGGCGTGGAAGTCCCTAGCGCTGCTGCTGATCTCCGGGACACTCGCCGGGCTGCTCCCAGCCTGGCGTGCTGCCTCCATCCCCATCGTGCGCTCGTTGCGCGAGGACGCCGTTGGCTGACGTATTCTCCGAAGCGGTGATTCGCTGTGAACAGGTGCATCGCCGCTACACCATGGGGGATGCCGATGTGCACGCGGTGCGCGGCATCGACCTCGAAATCGCGCGCGGTGAGTTCGCGGCGATCACGGGCCCGTCGGGGTGTGGCAAGAGCACGTTGCTCCATCTGCTTGGCGCTATCGACGCGCCAAGCTCCGGGCGCGTATTCGTGAATGGCCGCGACACGGCCCAGCTGGACGACGCCGAAGCCACCGCCTTCCGGCTCCGGCACATCGGCTTCGTGTTTCAGCGGTTCTATCTCATGCCCACGTTGTCGGCGCAGGAGAACGTCGAGCTGCCGCTCGCCGAAGCGGGGCTGGGCAAGACAGCTCGGCGCGCCCGCGCGTCGGAGTTGCTGGGGTACGTGGGCCTCGGAGATCGCCGTGGCCATCGTCCCACGCAGCTGTCGGGCGGTGAGCAGCAGCGCGTTGCGATCGCGCGCGCACTTGCCAATGAACCCGCCTTGTTGCTCGCCGACGAGCCGACCGGGGAGCTCGACGCGGCCACGGGCGAGAAACTGTTGGCGCTGTTCGGTCAGCTCAATCGTGATGGCACAACGCTGGTGTTCGTGACGCACGACAGCGTGGTGGCCAATACCGCGCGGCGCGTGATCCGCCTGCTTGACGGTCGCGTGGCGACTGACGTGCGCCAAGCGAGCGCGTAGGCGCATCGTATGCACCGGGAACGCCTGAATACCTCGTGGCTGCTGGCATGGCGCACGGTCACTTCGCGCCCGTGGCGGGCGCTGCTGTTGTGTGGCGGCTTCGGCGTGGGCGTGGCGGTGATGATCGTGCTCCTCGCCGTGGGCGAAGCGATGGTGCGGCAAGCGAGTCAGGAGCGGCTGGTCGGCGGCGGGCAGGTCACGGTGCTTCCCGAGGGGATCGACATCGAAGTGCTCACCACGGGCGGGCTGGGTGGCCTGTTCTTTTCCGTGCCCAACGCGCGGTTCGTGCACCGGCAGGTACTCACGAGTCCGCGTTTGGCCGATGCGGTCACGGTGGCGGCGCCGCAGCTCGAGGGCAAGCTGCTGTACCTCACCACCGCCGACGGTGTTGAGCATCCGGTGCGGGCCACCGGCGAAGTGCCGTCGGCCACCCGCCAGCTTGGGGCGATGCCCGACATCTCGAACGGCGTATGGGACGACGACGCCGGCGATCTGCGGTGGACGCGCCCCACGATGGCAGAGTTGCGGCACGACGTCGATCGATTCCACCGACCGAGCGAGGGGTTGGCGAACGCCGATTCGTGGGGGGAGTGGCATTACTTCAACGTGCTCTCGCCTGATGCGAAGCGGTGGGCGTTCATCACCTTCCTGGTAGGGGGTGACGTGCGCGGCGATCGCTGGGGCGGACAGCTGCTCGTCACCCTGCACGAGCGCGGCAAGGCGCCACGCCGCTTCGTCACCAACGTGACACGCGATCGGGTGCGATTCAGTCGACGCGACGCCGATGTGCGCATCGGTGACGGGCAGGTGCGTGTACTCCCAGATGGACGGTACGCTGTGAAGTCCGTGGGGCGGGAGGCCGGCACCGGCACCACGTTGACGCTCGACCTCGTGGTGAATCCTGCGCCGCGCGTGGAGTTCCCCGGAGCCACGCTCATAAGCGGCGACTTCACCTCGGGGTACGCGGTGCCGGCGTTGCGCGCCACGGCCACGGGCACGATTTGTGTGGCATCACGGTGCGATACGTACGAGAACGCGCAGGCCTATCACGACCACAATTGGGGTGGGTGGCGCGGCGTGACGTGGGAGTGGGGGGCCACGCGCGCCGGTGACTACACGCTGCTGTACGGGCGCGTGACCCCCGAGGACACGAGTGGCGGCACCTCGCCGCTGTTCGTGTACGTCACCGACGAGCGTGGGTTCGTGGCGCTGTTCCGTCCCAAGGCGATGCGCTACGACGACGCGCGCATGGTGCAGACAGCCGAGGGGCCACTCGCGGTCCCGGCAACGGCCGAGCTGTTCGATGTGCGCGGCGCCGACACGCTGCGCGTACTGCTCACGGTGGACGATGCCGTGGCGACGGATACGCGCATGGGGCTCGCTGAGCGCGGTGAGGGCGACTATGCGCGCGGGCTTGCGCGCCCCTGGTTCATCCAGATGGCTGGTGAGGCGCGGCTCAGTGGTCGCATCCGCGGCAAAGTACTCGACGGCCGTGGCCGTGGATTCTTCGAGACCTACCGCTAACGCGCAGCGCGCACGCACGCGCTTCGGCACGCAGGGGTGGAATTATCCCGCGTGGGTGGGGCCCTTCTATCCCAGTGGTACGCGTCCCGCGGACTTTCTGCGCACGTTTTCTCGTGCCTTCGAAACGGTGGAGATCGACTCCACCTTCTACGCGATCCCGCCAAGCCGCACGGTGCGCAGCTGGGCGCAGCGCGTTCCCGACCGGTTCGTGTTCACCTGCAAGATGCCGCAGGAGATCACGCACGAGCGGCGCTTCGTCGGTTGCGACGATCTACTGTTCGCGTTCGTGGAGCGCATGCGTGAGTTGGGGCCCAAGCTGGGGCCCATCCTCATTCAGTGCGG
>NZ_JBIJAW010000073.1:0-12341 GCF_044345575.1 Gemmatimonas sp. | reverse complement strand
CGAACATCTGCATATCGAGTCGTTGCTTGAGCTCGAGCTCGCAGCCAACGACGGCCGTCTCGCCGATGTCCCGAAGTTCGGCGAAAAAACGGCGGAGAAGGTACGCAAGGCGCTCGTCGATCTGCGCGCCACGGGGGCGTATGTGCTGTGGCAGCACGCGCGCGCCGAGGCGGAGCGCGTGGCGAGTGTGATGCGGTCGCATCCCGACGTGCTGCGTCTCGAGATCGCCGGTTCCATCCGGCGCCGCACGGAGATCGTACGCGACGTGGACATCGTAGCCGCGGTGCGCGGGTCACCGAGTGTCGTAGCGGCGTCGCTCGCGCAGTATTGCGGCGCGCAGGAGGTGGTGGGCGGTGGCGGACGCACGTTGGCGCTGCGGCTCGACAACGGGGTGCGCGTGGACCTCGCCTGCGTGCGACCGGAGCAGTTCACACTCGCGCTCTGGCGCGCGACTGGCAACGCGACGCATGTGCAGCAGGTCATCGCGCACGCGGGCGCGCTGGGCTACACGATGGCGCTCGACGAGCTGCGCGACCGCACCGGCACCATCGTGCCCATCGCCGACGAGCCGGCCTTCTACGCGCAGCTCGGGCTGTCGTACGTGGCGCCCGAACAGCGGGAGGGCTTTGGCGAGGTGGAAGCCGCTGCACGCGGCGCCCTGCCGATGGGCGTGCAGGAATCCGACCTGCGCGGGGCCCTGCATTGCCACTCGCAGTACAGTGACGGCGCTACCACCATCGAACAGATGGCGCGCGCGGCCATGGCACGTGGGCTGCGCTACCTCGGCGTGAGCGACCATTCGCAGTCCAATACGTACGCCGGCGGGCTGTCGCGTGATCGCATTCTCGAACAGCACGCGGAAATCGATGCGATCAATGCGACGTTCGCCGCTGAAGGGACCGACTTCCGCGTGCTCAAGGGCATCGAGGCGGACATTCTGCCGTGCGGACGCGTGGATTACGATGCAGCCTTTCTCGATCGCTTCGACTTCGTGATCGGCAGTGTGCACACGCGCTACGGCATGAACGCCGAGCAGATGACGAATCGGGTGCTCAAGGCGCTCGACGATCCGCACCTCACGATCCTTGGCCATCCCACCGGCCGGCTGCTGCTCACGCGTGAGCCGTACGCCATCGATCTGGAGGCGATCATCGAAAAGGCAGGGCGCGTGGGCGTGGCGATCGAACTCAACGCCGACCCGCACCGTCTCGACATCGACTGGAAGGCGTGCCGCATTGCCGCCGAGAAGGGCACGCTGGTAAGCATCGGCCCCGACGCGCACTCACCGCAGGGATTCGAGAATCTCGAGCTTGGCGCGGCGATCGCGCGCAAAGGTTGGCTCGAACCTCGCCATGTGTTGAACACCCGCACGGCTGACGAAGTGCTGGCCTTTGCGCGGGCGCGGCGTGGGTGAGAGGTGAGAGGGACGCGTCCACACCGAGATCACCGAGAATGGTGAGGGCACGGAGAACTGCTTGAATCATTCTTTACTCTTGCAGTTCTTTTCTGATGCTTTTGCAGTTCTCCATGGGCTCATCCCCCTCGGTGATCTCCGTGTGATCGCGTTCCCCTCGCCGAACTCCGTGTGATCGCGTTCCCCGTGATCGCGCCTTCCTCAGCTCTACCGAGCGACGTGCTATCCTTTGCGCCCACGGCTTGGGTGAGAGGTGAGAGGGACGCGTCCACACCGAGATCACCGAGGGGGGTGAGGGCACGGAGAACGGCATGAATCATTCTTGTTCTTTTGCGGTTCTTTTTGGATGCTTTTGCAGTTCTCCGTGCGCTCACCACCCTCGGTGATCTCCGTGTGATCGCGTTCCCCTCGCCGAACTCCGTGTGGTCGCGTTCCCCGTGATCGCGCCTTCCTCAGCTCTACCTCTCGATGGCCCGTGGATCGAACAGCCCCCGTCAGCCGCTCAGTGTGAAGAAACCGGCCAAGGCGGCGAAGAAGGCCCCCAACAAGGCGGCCGACGCGCCTGCTGCGCCCAAGGCGCGCAAGACGAGCAAGACGTACGGCCTCAAGCCCAGTCAGCGGGCGGCGCCGGTGGCGAAGAGTCCGAAGACGAAGGCCGACAAGCAGCGGATCGCGGCCGTGGTACTCGAGCGTCTCAAGGCGGAGTACCCCGATGCGCACTGCGAGCTCGATCATTCGAATGCGTTCGAGCTGTTGTGTGCCACGATTCTGTCGGCACAGTGCACCGACGTGCGCGTGAACATGGTGACGCCCGCGCTGTTCCAGGCGTATCCCACGGCTGACGCGCTGAGTGTGGCGAAGCTGGAGGAGGTGGAGGAGATCGTGCGCACCACCGGCTTCTATCGCGCGAAGGCGAAGAGTCTGGTGGGGATGGCCAACCAGCTGGTGGATCGGCACGGCGGTGAAGTGCCGCGCACCATCGCCGAGCTGGTGCCGCTGCCGGGCGTGGGGCGCAAGACAGCCAATGTGATTCTTGGCAACGCCTTCGACATCAACGAAGGCATCGTGGTGGACACGCACGTGCAGCGCCTGTCGCGGCGGCTGGGGCTGACGCGCGAACCTGACCCCATCGGCATCGAGAAGGAGCTGATGCCGCTCTTCCCGCAGCAGGACTGGGCGCTGCTGAGCCACCTGCTCATCTGGCACGGCCGCCGCACCTGCTTTGCGCGCAAGCCGGAGTGCGGGCGCTGCGTGGTGCACGACGTGTGCCCGAGCGCCGGGGTGGCGGAGTAGCTCGCCCCTGCCCCAGCCGGCGCAACAGCGTAGTAGATTATCCAGTCTATCCGTTCCCAACACTTCGAGGATTGCGTGACCAAACTGGCCACTTTCGAAACGAACAAGGGCACCATCGTCGCCGAACTGTTCCCCGGCGAGGCGCCGATCACGGCTGAGAATTTCGAGAAGCTCGCCAACAGCGGCTTCTATGACGGTATCAAGTTCCACCGCGTGATCCCCGACTTCGTGGTGCAGGGCGGCTGCCCGCACACGAAGGACGCCAAGGGTCCCGTGGGTACGGGCGGCCCGGGCTGGCGCATCAAGTGCGAAACCGCGGGCAACCCGCACAAGCACAAGGTTGGCGCCCTCTCCATGGCGCACGCCGGCAAGGACACGGGCGGCAGCCAGTTCTTCATCGTGCTGAGCGAGCCCAACACCCGCCACCTCAACGGGGTGCACACGGTGTTTGGTCAGGTGACGCAGGGACTGGAGATCCTGCCGTCCATCGCGCAGAATGATCACATGGTGTCGGTGCGGGTGGCCGACGCCGAGTAAGCAGCGCCGTTCCCACCCCACTCCCCTGGGACCTTACGATGGCCGGACACAAGCACGACACGAATCCTGACATGGGCGCCGCGTTCACGGGCCTCATCGGCGGGGCGATTCTCCTTGGCGCGATCCTGTACGGCGTGGTGCAGTGGACCAACGCCCGCTTCGAAGGACACGAAAAGGCGGAAAAGCACGCGGTGATCACGATGGACGCACCGACCCGTATCTGATTCCAGAAAAAAGAACGAAAGACAACAGGCCCGGCACTCGCCGGGCCTGTTGTCTTTCGTGCCGGCACGTGCTTCATTTCACGAATATGACTGACCAGCCAGTCAGTAACGAACCGCACACGCGCCGGCGGGATCCTGAGGCACGACCGCACCAGATCCTCGACGCCGCCTTCCACGAATTCGGCAATCGCGGACTCGCAGGCGCGCGCCTCGACGACATCGCCAAGCGCGCCGGCGTGGCCAAGGGCACCATCTACCTCTACTTCCCCAATAAGGAAGCGCTCTTCCGGGAGATGGTGCGCACCACCATCGGCCAGGCGATCGCCGACGCCGAAGCCCGCAGCGCCGACGCGCGCCCCGACGACACGGCCGAAGCCCTGCTGCGCCAGCTCGGCGCGGGGTGGTGGACGTTTCTGCGCCAGGAGCGGGTGATGGTGCTGCACCATCTGGTGAATGCGGAGCTCCGCCAGTTCCCCGACCTCATGGCCTTCTATGCCGAAGAGGTGATCGCCCGCGGCCGGCGGCTGGTGTCGGGGATCATCGCCCGCGGAGTCCAGCGCGGCGAGTTCCGCGCGGTCGAGCCGCTGGTCGCCGCACGCATGTACTCGGCGCTCTGGCTCTCGCACGCCACTTGGGTGAACAACCGCGAATTGCACCCGACGCTGGGATCAGACGAGCACGTGCTCGACGAGATGCTGGACTTCTACCTGAACGCCCTGAGGCCTGTGGCCGCATGACGATGTCTACTTCCCTGCTCGCGCGTGCCGTGGCACTGGCGGGTGTGCTCGCCGTGGCGCGTGGTGCCGGCGCGCAGACGCGCCTCTCCATGGGCGACGCGGCGCGACTGGCGGCCAAGCAGAACGGCGTAGTCGACGTGGCCCGCGCCCGGGTGGCACAGGCCGAGGCGCGAGCGATGCAACGCCGCGGCGCCCTCATGCCCGATCTGGCCGCGGGCGTGCAGCAGTTCGAGCGTACCATCAACTCGGCCACCTTCGGCTTCTCGTTCACCAATCCGGTGACCGGCCAGGCGCTGCTCCGCCCCGATGGCGAGGTCATCGGCCCGGTGCCCACGCTGGACCTGCGCTACCGGCTGCAGGCACCACTGCTCGACCTGGGCAAGTACCAGGGCTGGCGGGCCTCACAAGCCACGGTGGGTGCGGCTTCGCTCGAAGTGGAGGCGCAGGCGGAAGGCGCCGCTGCGATGGCGGCCGCCACCTATGTGCGCGCGGCGCGGGCGGACGCGCAGTTGGCCGCCCGTCGCGCCGACAGTGCGCTGGCGGCCGACCTCGTGCGCATTGCGCGCGATCAGTTGCAGGCCGGGGTGGGGATCGCGCTCGACGTGACGCGCGCGGAGTCGCAGCTGTCGGCGGTGCGGGCGCAGATCATCGCCGCGCGCAGTGAACGCGACCGCACGCTGCTCGAGTTGCGCCGCGTGATGGGGGTAGCCCCCGATGCATCGGTGGAGCTGGCCGACTCCCTCGCGGGGCTGCCGGTGCTCACCGCACTCCCCAGCGAGCGGGACGCGCTTACGGCAGCGCTCGATGGCCGCGCCGACGTGAAGGCGCTCAAGGCGCAGGAGCAGGCGCAGCAGCAGGCGGCGAAGGCGATCAAGTGGGAGCGTACGCCGCAGCTGTCGGCGCTGGTTGAGCAGGGGGTGATCGGCCGCAACTACGAACGCATGCTGCCCACGTACACGTGGGGCGTGCAGCTCTCGGTGGGGCTCTTCGACGGCTTCCGCCGCGTATCGCGTCTCGAGGAGCAGGTGGCGGTGGCGCGCGAAACCGAGGCGAAACTCAAGGACCTGCGCGCGCAGAACACGCTCGAAGTGCGCGCGGCGTTGCTCGATCTGTCGTCAGCGGCCGAACAGGTGGACGCCGTGCGCGAACGGCTCGCGCTCGCCGAGCAGGAAGTGGCGCAGGCGCAGGAACGTTTCCGGGCCGGTGTGGCCGGCAACGCCGACGTGATCACCGCGCTGCTGTCGCTGAATCAGGCGCGCACGCTGCGCAACGACGCACTGGCGTCATACCAGGCGGCGAGAGTGGCGCTGGCGCGGGCGACGGGAACGGTGAGGGGGTTGCCGTGAGCGTTTTGAAAAAGCGGAACGGCGGAAGCTCGGTGGGCGGAAGCTGGTGTTACGGGAGCTGGGGCAACGGGATATGAAACTACGGGAACAGCCAAGCGCGACATCGACGCATGCACCTCGTTGTTCAGTATCCCGTGGGTGAAGCTCCCGTTCGTGTAGCTCCCGTTTGATTCGATTCGAAACCCGAGACACCACCATGAACTTTAGGCTTATCGTCCCCGCCGTCATCCTCGTCGGTGTTGGCGTTTGGGGCTTCAACACGTGGTCGTACGGCCGCACGCACGAAGCCACCGACAATGCGCAGGTAGAGGGGCACATCATTCCCATCGTCGCGAAGGTGGGGGGATACGTGCTGGCGGTGAACGTCGCGGAGAACGCGGCGGTGGCGGCGAATGCGATGCTCGTGCGCATCGATGACAAGGAGTATGCGGTGAGGCTGGCGCAGGCCGACGCCGATCTCGCAGCGGCGGGCGCCACCGCTGGTGGCGGCGGCGTGGAGGGGCAGGCGCTCGCCATGGTGCGCACGGCGTCGAGCCAGCGTGACGTGGGGGAGGCGCAGGTGGTCGCGGCGCGCGCGCAGGTCACCAAGGCGCAGAGTGATCTCACGCGTGCGAAGGAGCTGGCGGGCAAGCAGATCATCAGCCGCGCGCAGCTCGATGCGGCGCAGGCGGCGTACGATGCCGCGCAGGCACAGCTGGCGGCCACCGAACGCACCGTGAACGCGGCCACGAGTGGTATCGCCAACGCACAGGCCGGTGTGCGGCTGGCGCAGGCGCGGCTGGCCGCGGCGCAGGCATCGCGTGACAATGCTGCGCTGCAGCTGGGCTATACCACCATCACTGCGCCGATCGGCGGCATCGTGTCGCGCAAACAGGTGGAGGTGGGGCAGCTCGTGCAGCCGGGACAGACGCTCATGAGCATCGTGTCGGACACCGGGGTGTTCGTCACGGCCAACCTCAAGGAAACGCAGCTCGCGCGCGTGCACCCTGGGCAGAAGGTGGAGCTGGAAGTCGACGCGTACGAAGGCGCGGTGGTGGAGGGCGAAGTGGAGAGCATCGCATCGGCCACCGGGGCCAAGTTCGCCTTGCTGCCGCCCGACAACGCCACGGGAAACTTCACCAAGGTGGTGCAGCGCGTGCCGGTGCGCATCCGCATCACCAAGGACCTCGGCAAGGATCGTCCGCTGCGCCCGGGCATGTCGGTGCTCGCCAGCATCGTCGTGCAGTAGGCCGTGACCGAGGATCCCTACAAGAACCGCTATCTCATCGCGATCGCCGTAACGCTGGCGGCCGTGCTCGAGCTCGTGGACACGAGCATCGTGAACGTGGCCATTCCGCACATGATGGGCACGCTCGGCGCCACGCTCGACGAAATCGCGTGGGTGAGCACCAGCTACATCATCGCGAACGTGATCGTGATCCCCATGTCGAGCTGGCTGTCGGCGTACTTCGGCCGGCAGCGCTATCTCACGGGGTCGATCGCGCTGTTCGTGCTGGCCAGCTTCTTCTGCGGCGCGGCGACCACGCTGTGGGGATTGGTGTTCTGGCGCGTGCTGCAGGGGCTGGGCGGCGGGGCGCTCCTCAGTACCGCGCAAACGACCCTCTTCGAGAGCTTCCCACCGCACGAGCGCGGGATTGGCCAGGCGATCTTCGGCGTGGGCGTGATGGTGGGGCCCACCATGGGTCCTACGCTCGGCGGTTTCATTGTCGATGCCTACGCGTGGCCGTGGATTTTCTACATCAACGTGCCGTTGGGGATCATCGCCGGCATCATGGTGTGGACGTACGTGAAGGACGCCGCGCATCAGGTGCGCGCCAAGTCGGTGGATGTGCTGGGGATCGTGCTACTCACCCTCGCCGTGGGGTCGCTGCAGTGGATGCTGGAGCGGGGCGAGCGCTACGACTGGTTCGAGTCGCGCTTCGTGACGATGCTCGCCGTCGTTAGCGCCCTGTCGGCGGTGGCGCTGGTGTGGCATGAGCTCACGGTGGACGAACCGGTGATCGATTTCCGCGTGCTCAAGTCGCGACAACTCGCGCCTGGGGTGGCGTTCGCCGCGTTCCTGGGACTCGCGCTATACGGCTCAGTGTTCGTGCTGCCGGTATTCCTGCAGTCGCTGCATGGCTACACCGCGCAGCAGACGGGCATGGTGATTCTCCCCGGCGCCATCGCGAGTGCCGTCACGATGGGCGTGATGGGCCGTCTGGCCGTCAAGATCGACGCGCGCCCGCTCATCGTGATCGGCGCCCTGCTCTTCCTCGCGTCGATGTACACACTGTCCACCATGACCCTCGACGCCGGGCAGAGCGACATGTTCTGGCCGCTGATTCTGCGCGGCGTGGGACTGGGGCTGCTCTTCGTCCCGCTCACCGGCGCCAGCATGGCCGGACTACCGATGCAGAAGCTCGGACAGGGCACGGGGCTGTTCAACCTCATGCGTCAGCTCGGCGGCTCGCTCGGCATCGCCATCATGGCAACGATGCTCTCGCACCAGACCAAGGTGCACAAGGCGCTGCTCACCGAGCACGCCGGCACCTACGACCCCACCACACTCGAACGCGTCGGCGGGCTCGCGCGCGGACTCCAGGCGCGCGGGTTCGATGCATCGAGTGCCAAGACGATGGCGCTCACGGTGCTCGACCGGCAGATCTTCGCGCAGGCGAGCGTGATGGCGTTCTCCAAGATCTACCTGATTTCGGGCGTACTCCTGGTGAGCGCGCTGCCGCTGCTGCTGTTGTGGAGAACGGGGAGATCGGTGCCGGTCAAGCTCGATCACTGAGGGGCGTTGCGCTTGGCGTTTGTGGTCGCGTTACTGCGCAGGGGACTACGCGCGATCGGGGACGCGTTGGCGACTACGCGTTGGCACGTACGCGTTGGAACGAACGCGTTGGAAACGACGCGTAGAGGCGCGGGCAACTACGCGGGCAACTACGTGGGGCGGCTCGCTGCGCTGGCCGCCCGGGGGGCGTGCGGGGACGTGCGTGTGGGGGCGCCAAGGGCGGTCAGGGGCGGCGGGCTTGTTCCTCTAGGCGCTCGATCAGGCGTTGGAGCATGACTTTCACCACCTGCCGCGTTCCTTGGCAGGCGGTGTAGACCTTGGGAGACAGGGCTCCGGCATCCGCGGCGGTTTCGAGGTGGGCGCCGACTTCGTTGGCGGACCCGAGGGCGATGCGCAGGAAGTTGAGCGCCTGCGCGTCACTGGTCTGCTGCTCGGCCTCTGCAATGTTGGCCGGCACGGAGGCGACGGCGCGCAGCAGCTGGCTGCGAAGCCCCGGCGAGCGCCGCGCGATGAGTTCGTCGGCGGCGCCATGAACCGAGTAAGAGAGCGCCCGCGCCGCAGCTCGTGCGCGGTGAAAGGATCGTTTCGGCATGCCCCAGCATTGCATCTGTAAGCCGGAGACGTGTCATCGAAATCCACCGCACAAGATCATTTCAACGCTCCCCTATGGAGGGCGAGGCACCTTGCGTCGGCGGGCGGCGAGCGTAGCAAGCCGCCCCGATTCGGAGCGCGGCGAGCGCAGCAAGCCGCATCGCGTCGGCGGGCGGCGAGCGCAGCAAGCCGCATCGCGTCGGCGGGCGGCGAGCGCAGCAAGCCGCATCGCGTCGGCGGGCGGCGAGCGCAGCAAGCCGCATCGCGTCGGCGGGCGGCGAGCGCAGCAAGCCGCCCCGCGTAGTTGCCTGCGTAGGTAACTGCGTTGTCGCCCGCGTTTTCTCCAACGCGTAAGTGCCAACGCGTAGTTGCCAACGCGTCCCCGCCAACGCGTAGTCGATCGCGCGTAGTACCCTCCCCTCCCGCCGCCCCTACCCAGATCCCCTCCCCCTCGCCAGAATCCCCCCATGCCCACCCGCGCCGAAGCCTTCGCCCTCGTCTGCGACTGGACCCAGTCCGAGTCGCTGCGCAAGCACATGCTGTCCGTGGAGACCGCCATGCGCGCGTACGCACGGCGACTGGGGCAGGACGAAGAGGCGTGGGCGGTGGCCGGGCTCATCCACGATTTCGACTACGAGCGCTTTCCCAACGACGCGCAGGCGGCCGAGGCGGAGCACCCCGCCGAGGGCGTGCGGTATCTGCGCGGGTTGGGGTGGCCGGAAGAGATCCTGCAGGCCGTGCTGGGGCATGCCCACTACACGGGCGTAGCGCGCGAGACGCTCATGGCCAAGGCCCTGTTCGCCGTGGACGAGCTCACCGGGCTCATCACGGCGTGCGCGCTGGTGAAGCCCAGCAAGGCGGTGCGCGACGTGGACGTGGCCGGCGTGCGCAAAAAGATGAAGGACAAGGCCTTCGCCCGGGGCGTGAACCGGGACGACATCGTGCAGGGCGCCGAGGCGCTCGGTGTGGCGCTCGATGAGCATATCGGGGTGGTATTGGCCGCGATGCAGGAAAACGCCGAGGCGCTGGGACTGGTCGGGGTGCCTCTTCCCCCGGCGCAGCCGGCCTCGGCTTCAACGGCGATTTCCGGCGATGCGTAATTCGGGTGAACCGTCCCGACCACGTGACTGCCATTCCTCTTCCGACTCCCTACGCGATCGCCACCGAGGGGACCCAACGCATGGGTCCTGAGCGGGTGCTGTCGCCCGAAGCGCTGGAAGAGCGCGAACTGGTGCTGGCCGCACAGGCCGGCGACAGCACCGCGTTCGCGGGACTGGTGCGCCGTCATCAGCGGCGCGCTTACGCGGTGGCTCGGGCAATCGTCCTGTCACATGACGATGCCGAGGATGCGGTGCAGGAGGGCTTCCTGCACGCGTTCCGGGCGCTCGAACGGTTCCGTCCTGAGCAGGCGTTCGGGGCGTGGCTGCATCGCATCGTGGCCAATGCCGCGTTGGACATTGCCCGCCGTCGCAAGGTGCGCGATGCGGATGAATTACCGGAAACCCTGTCGAGTCCGCACAAGGACCCGGCGGAATCGGATGAACTGCGTGCGCGACTGACGCGCGCGCTCGACACGCTCGGCGAACGGCAGCGCGCGGTGATCGTGCTGCACGACGTCGAGGGATACAAGCACGCGGAGATCGGCGTCCTTCTCGGAATTCCCGAGGGTACGGCCCGGTCGGACCTGCATCATGCTCGGGCGCACCTGCGGCGCCAACTGAGCAACCTTCGGAGTGAATCATGATCGTCACACGGAACGGCGACGGGCGGAGCAGCGAACGCTCACCAGGCGCGGATCCTCAGGTGACCGCGGCTCTGTCGGCGCACTACGCGGCGCCCGCCGGAGACAAGTATTGGGATGGGTTGGAGCAGTCGATCATGCAGCGTCTCGCCGTGGCAACCAGCGGCGTGGTGCGCGAGCTTCGGCCGTCGTGGTGGAGCGGGTTCGCCGAGCTGCGTGGTCGCGACTGGCGCGCGGTCGCGTCGGTGGCGGCCACCATCGCCCTTGTGGCGGCGGGCGCCGCCTTCGTGCGTGGACAGGCCGCCAGTGCCAAGGCGCGTGAGCTCGCGGCCCGTGCTGCCGTGGAAACGGCCATGCCCCTCCCCATCGATGGTACCACGCTCACCGGCGGCCGTCGTCACCTGCCGGCGGATGCGCCGGAGCGCTACCTCAATCCGCTCGACCCCTGAGCCGGTCTGCTGTGAATTCCACGCCCCGCCCCAAGTCGCTCGCGATGATGTTCATGCTCGGCGCTTTCCTGACCGGAGGAGCCGTGGGCTTTGCCGCGGAACGTGCCGTGGCCAAGCCCGTCGTGCTGCTCAACGACGAGAAGTCGGTGCGCGAAGAGCTGGCGCGCGAGCTGCGGCTCTCCGAGGAACAGAAGGTCGTGATGGACTCGGCGTGGGATTGGCGCCGGGCCCGCAACCGCGAGATCATGGCCGTCGTGCGGCCGGCGCTCGATTCGGTGCGCGACAGCGCGCGTGTGCGCATGATGGCGGTGCTCTCGGAGGAGCAGAAGGAGACGTTCCGCAAGCTCATCGAGCGCAACCAGCGTCTGGCTGACAGCGCCAACAAGGCGCGCAACGCGCCCAAGTGATCTCGCAGTGATCTCCCAGTGATCCCTCACGTGCGCTGCACGTGGTCCATTCAGGAAGGCCCGTGAAGAATCCGGTGAAGGGTATGCATCCGTTGTTCGTGCTGATGGGGGCGGTCGTCATGGCCGCCCCGTTGGCTTCCGGGGCGCAGACGCCGTCGCGTGACGATGCCGAGCGCCCCATTCGGTTGCGTGAAGCCATCGAGCAGGCGCAGCGGAATGCGCCGGCGGCCGTCGCGGCCCGCGGACTCGAGCGCAACGCGGCCGCCGCGGGGCGCAGCGCCGTTGCGGCATACATGCCCAATCTCACGCTCAACGCCGGCAGCGCGCGCACGCAGGGTGTGCAGTTCTTCCAGGGTGCGCTCGTGCCGCTGCGCGGTGACCCGTGGAACTACAACAACGGCCTCGCGGCCACACTCCAGCTGTTCGACGGCAATCAGCGTTGGAACGAGCTGTCGCGCACCCGGGCGGTGGCCGACGCCGCCGATGCCGCCATCGTGCAAGCGCGCTTCGAGGCGGCGCTACAGACCAAGCAGCAGTTCTACGCGGCGCTGGCCGCACGGGAATCCGCCGCCGCAGCGCGCGCGCAACTCGAGCAGGCCGAGCAGCAGCTGAAGGCATCCACGGCCCGCTTCGTGGCGGGCGTGGCGACCAAGTCCGACTCGCTCCGCTCCGCCATTCAGCTGGGCAATGCGCAACTCGCGGTGCTCACGGCCGAAAACGACCTGCGCGTGGCCAATGCTGGCCTCACACGCGTGATCGGTTCGCAGGTGATTGTCACCCCGGCCACCGATGACACGGTGGACGTGGGGGGTGAACTCCCGACGGA
>NZ_JBIJAW010000309.1:0-3793 GCF_044345575.1 Gemmatimonas sp. | reverse complement strand
TGTACGAGCCGCGGTGATGCGCGTGGCCATGTCCGCCAGCTTGAACTGGATGGCCTGGAACTCGCCGATATGCTTGCCGAACTGCTTGCGCTCGCCCACGTACTTCACGCTGGCTTCGAGCGCCGCGCGGGCAATGCCGATCGCCTGCGCCGCAATGCCAAGCCGCCCGTGATCGAGCGAACCGAGCGCGTAGGTGAGCCCCTTCCCTTCGTCACCGAGCAGGCGGTCCGCCGGTACGCGGCAGTTGTCGAGCACGATCTGCAGCGTGGGTGACGCGCGCATGCCCAGCTTGTTTTCTTTCTTGGTGAGATGGAACCCGGGGAGATCAGGCGTGAGAATGAACGTGCTGATTCCCTTGCTGCCCTTGCGTGCGTCGGGCGAATCCGTGCGGGCCATGCAGAGGATCACCTGCGCTTCGTTGCCATGACTCACCCACGCCTTGGTGCCGTTGAGCACCCAGGCATCACCGTCGCGCACGGCCTGCGCCCGCAGGCTGCCCGCGTCGGACCCGGCCTCGGGTTCGGAGAGCGCGAAGGCGCCCAGCCACTCGCCGCGCGCCATGGGCGGCAGGAAGTGCGCGCGCTGCGCCTCACTGCCGAAGTTGAGAATCATCTGCGTGGGCAGCGAGTTGTGCACGCTGAGCGTGACGGCGGCCGACGCGTCGCCCACGGCGATCTCCTCGAGCGCGAGCAGATAGCTCTGCGCGTCGAGCCCGAGCCCTTCGTACTGCTCGGGAATGAGCATGCCGAGGAAGCCGAGTTCGGCCATCTGCTGCACCATGCTCCGGTCGAAACGTGATTCACGATCGCGTTCGCCGGCGAGGGCCACCAGTTCGCGCTGCGCGTATTCGCGCGCGAGTCGCTGGATTTCCTGCTGTGTTTCGGTAAGTGGGATAAGCGACATGGCCGGGACTCAGTACTGGTAGAAGCCGCGACCGCTCTTGCGGCCGTACCACCCGGCGGCCACGTACTTCCGCAGCAGCGGGCACGGGCGGTACTTGGGATCACCGAGCCCCTCGTGCAGCACTTCAAGAATGGCAAGGCACGTATCGAGCCCGATGAAGTCGGCGAGGGTAAGCGGCCCCATGGGGTGGTTCATGCCGAGCTTCATGACCGTGTCGATGGCTTCCGGCGTACCCACGCCTTCCATCACGCAGTAGATGGCCTCGTTGATCATCGGCATAAGGATGCGGTTGGCCACGAAGCCCGGGAAGTCGTTCACTTCCACCGGTGTCTTGCCCAGCGCCTTCGAGAGCGCCATGACCTGCTGCGTGGTGGCATCGCTGGTGGCGAGCCCACGGATGACTTCCACCAGCTGCATCACCGGCACCGGGTTCATGAAGTGCATGCCGATGACGAGTTCGGGGCGCTTGGTGCGCGCGGCGATCTCGGTGATGCTGATGGAGCTGGTATTGCTCGCGAGGATGGCGCCGTCAGGAGCGAAACGATCGAGATCCTCGAAGATGCGGAACTTGAGGTCGGTGCGTTCGGTAGCCGCTTCGACCACGATCTGCGCGGCGGCCACCGCCTCGAGCGACGTGGCGGTGGTGATGCGCCCCAGCGCGGCCTCGGCGGCGCTCGCCTCCAGTGCGCCCTTCTTTACCTGACGCTCGAGGTTCTTGGCGATAGTGTCGCGGCCGCGCGCGAGCGCGTCGGCGCTGACGTCGATCATGGTGACATCGTGACCGCTCGTCGCGAAGACGTGTGCGATGCCGTTGCCCATCTGGCCGGCGCCAACCACCGCCGCGCGCTGAACGCTACCCATCGTGTCGGACATATCGCTTCAGGTTCCTGTAAACGAGGACGTTGATCCAGAATTTGCTACGGAGTTTGCTGCAGAAGTCGTCGAAAGAGTTTGCGCGGCCGCACGCGAGACACGTTGCCCCCACACCGCCGCCCCACCCAGCACCAGTGCGGCGACTACACCGCCTTCGGGGCCCCAGCTGCCGCCGGTGAGCCACGCGGGTCCATCTACGACGGCACGATACCCCGGCGTCGCAAACGGTAACCCACTCACGGGCACGTGGAGCACGGCCGCCATCACCCAGTTCCACGCCAGATGTGCGGTGAACGCCGCCGGCAACCCGACCCGTTCACGCACAACACACAAACACCAGCCGGCGAGCATCACGATGAGCGTGGTGCGGACGCCGGCGCCGGGGTTCATGAGATGCACCAGACCGAACGCCACACTACTGGCGCTACGTGCCAACAACCTGCCCTGCCCGGCCGGCGTAGCCTCCTCGGCCACGGCGTACAGATAGCCGCGGAACGCCAGCTCTTCCCACAGGGCTGCCGGGGCCAGCACCAGCATGAGCCGCAGCGCCGTACTGGTCCAGCTGTCGCCCACGTAGGTCGACGGCGGGACCGTCTCGAAACGAAGTAGTTGCGCGACCCACAACACGGTGGCCGTAAGCAGTATGGCTCCCGTACCGACCGATGCCCCCGCCAGCAGCGGGCGGCTTTTCCAGGTGCCCTCGCCGACGCCAAGCACCGACCAGGACACTTCGTCCATGAACCGGAATCCGGCCCAGCATCCGGCCAGCACGCCAACGAGCATGCTGAACGGGTACATCGGCACCGGCTCGCCCACCGCCCGCGAAAGTGCGCCGAAGAGCGGCGCCGCCAGCGACTCGAAGATGCCCTGGGCGAGCACCCACGCCACACCGAAGGCGCCGAGCCGCCAAAGGACGCGGGCGGCGGTGGTCAGGAGCGGTGTCAGGAAACGCGTTCCACCGACAGCGCCACGGCATCGCCGCCACCCAGGCAGAGCGTGGCCACGCCCGTCCGCAGGTTGCGGTCGATGAGGGCATGCAGCAGCGTGACCAGCACGCGCGTGCCGCTGGCGCCGATGGGGTGACCGAGGGCGATGGCGCCGCCGTTCACGTTGACGCGATCAGCATCCCACTCGAGCCCTCGGCCGTCGGCGAGCGCCTGGCTCGCGAAGGCTTCGTTGGCTTCGATGAGATCGTAGTCGCCGATGCTCGTGCCGCTCTTCGCCATGAGATTCTTCATGGCGGTGATGGGCGCGAAGAACAGCTCCTGCGGGTCGCCGGCGCCGGTGGCGTAGCCGGTGATGCGGGCAAGGATGGTGAGCCCGTGTTCGCGCGCGTAGGCCTCGCTGGTGACCACCACGGCGGCAGCGCCATCGTTGAGGCTCGACGCATTGCCGGCGGTCACGCTGAGCGTGCTGTTGTCACCCTTGCCCGGGAAGGCGGGGCGCAGCTTGGCCAGCGATTCGGCGGTCGTGTCGGCGCGCGGTCCTTCGTCGGCACTGATGACGGTGGGGCCCTTCTTGCCGGGGATCTCCACGGGCGCGATCTCGGCCGTGAACTTGCCCGCCTGCTGCGCCGCCACGGCCTTGGCGTGCGACGCCGCGGCGAAGGCATCCTGTTCGTCGCGCGAGACGCCCGCCTTGGTGGCGGTGTACTCGGCGTGCGACCCCATGTGCACGTTGCACGTGCCGCACCAGAGGCCGTCCTTGATCATGCCGTCGACCATGCTCTGATCGCCGATCTTCACGCCGCCGCGCATGCCGTACACGTAGTGCGGTGCGTTGCTCATGCTTTCCTGACCACCGGCCACGATGACCTGCGCATCACCAGCCTTGATGGCCTGCGCGGCGAGCATCACGGCCTTGAGGCCGGACCCGCACACCTTGTTCACAGTGAGCGCAGACGCGGTGCTGGGCACGCCGGCCTTGAGCATGGCCTGACGGGCGGGCGCCTGCCCCGTGCCACCCTGCAGCACGTGCCCCATGATGACTTCCTGCACCGCGGCAGGGCTCACGCCGC
>NZ_JBIJAW010000308.1:0-3804 GCF_044345575.1 Gemmatimonas sp. | reverse complement strand
GCGCCACCGACGCAAACGGGCGCCGCGTGGTCGTGATCGAGCCCACCACGTGCGGCGGCGCCCTGCTGACCGTAACGGCCAGCGTGAGTGGCACGCCCTTACCCTCGACCGCGAGTGTCACCGCCGCTGCGCCCGCCGTGTACGGCGCGTGCAACGCGGCACTCTGGCTCGATGCCAGTGACGCCACCACCATTACGCAGAGCGGCGGCGTGCTGACGGGGTGGCAGGACAAGAGCGGCGCGCAGCGACATAGTTCGGCCACCGCCGGTCCCACCGTCGTTGCCGGCGGGTTCAATGGCCGCACGGCGCTCCGCTTCAACGGCGTCACGCAGTTCATCCCGATTACCGACGTCGCCAGCGGGACGCCCTATACACTGGTGGTCGTCGACCGCCGGCGCTCGGGACGAAGCACGAACTTCGTCATCGGCGGCACCACGGCGCTCGTATCCAACAACCTGCAGCTGGGCTATCAGAGCGGCACGTCGCTGCGCTTCGCCACGCACACGGACAACCTCGACGCCGCCGTGCCGGCGTTCACAAGCGTCGCCGCCGAGCCGGGCCGCGTCACTGTCGGTCGCTGGACGACCGGCTTCCGTTCGCTCTACAGCAACACGGCCCTGCTCGCCGGCGATGCCGGCTCGCTCGGTGTCGTCTCCTGGACCGGCGCGGCCATCGGCCGCCTGAATACCGGTACCGCCACCGTGTACTACGATGGGGACGTGGGCGAGGTGATCCTCTTCCGGCGGTCGCTGAGCGACGCCGAGTTCACCGCACTCAGCAACGCGCTAATGGTCAAGTGGTCGCTGGGCACGCTCACGGCCACGGCGGGGCAGTCGCAGGTCGGCACTTTCGGGGCGGTCGCGACGACCCCGCCCAAGGTGCGCGTGACCAACGCCGCCAACGCGCCGCTGGCCGGCGCCACGATAACGTGGCAGGTAATCGCCGGCGGCGGCACCCTCGCCAGCGCGACGACCACCACCGACGCCAACGGCGAAGCCACCGCGTCGTGGACCCTTGGCAACGGCACCAACACGCTGCGCGCGACCTACGGAACGCAAAGCGCCGACTTCACGGCGACCACCGGTTCCGTGTGCGTGTCGGTCGCGATCTGCGACCCGGCGCTCTGGGTCGATGCCACCGATGCCAGCACGATCACGACCACGAGCGGTACGGTCACGGAGTGGCGCGACAAGTCCGGGGCGGGGCGACACTTCACGGCCGCGGCCGCGTCAGGGCCCACACGAGTGGGCGGCCTGCAACCCTCCAAGCAGGTGCTTCGCTTTAACGGGACCACGAATTTCATGACGCTCGCGGATCGGCCGTGGAGCGGGACCGGAGCCTACACGCTGGTGGTGGTGGAACGCCGTCGCGCCGACGGGGCCGGAGGCGTGTTCGGTCGGGCCAACGCAGGCACTAACGGCGTTCCCATCGTGGGCTATAGCTCTGGAAGCACGGCATATGTCTCACACGGTACGGGTTCGCTCTCCGTTAGCGTATCACCGTTCGGGACTAGCACGGAGCAGGCCACGCGGGTGTGGTCGGTGCAGTACGCCAATGGCACCAGAACGCTGCGCATTAACAACAGAAACATCGCGAGCGATAATACGGTGGGCGGCGTCACCACCTTCAGCGGCGCCACAGTCGGCCGACATGCTGCCGAGTGGTACAGTGGCGACATCGGCGAAGTGGTACTCATTCCGCGGGCCGTGAGCGACGCGGACCTGCAGACGTACACCCTGAGCCTGATGGCCAAGTGGGGCGCGGGCATTCTTGAAATCGATGCGGGCGACACTCAGGAAGCCAACGCGGGCACCAGCCCGGCCATCGGGCTTCGGGTTCGTCTCTCAGACGGCAATGGCAACGGCCTCCAGGGAGTAACGCTTCGTTGGCAGGTGACCGAGGGCGGTGGCAGGCTGAATAATGGTTTGGTCCAGCAAGGGCAGACCGATGCAACCGGCTACATGAGTATCCCCAGTGGCAGCTGGCGCCTCGACAACGGCAGCAATCGGCTCACCGTGTGGCAATCATGGTTGGAAAATCAGGGACCGAACGTCGTGTTCAGAGGCACCGGCCAGCTTCCGGGGACACGTACCATCCATCTCGACGCGCAGGATGCGTCCTCGTTCACCCTGAACGGGGCCACCGGCGTCGCCACATGGCGCGACCGTGCCGGCTCCGCCCGCACCGTCGCGCAGTCAACTCCGGGGCAGCAGCCCAATCGGAACGCTTCCGTCATCAACGCCCGCCCGGCCGTCGTATTCAGCGGAAACAGTGCCCTGCTCGGCAACACCGTATCGTATGGGATTACCTTCGCACGCAGTGTGTTCATCGTGTTCAGCCATACAGGTACCGTATCGAGTGGCACCTGCGCTGGCACTGATGGCACGTATCTGCTCGATCGCGATCCTGCAGCCAACGCCACGCCACTTACCAGCATCAAGGCCGTGGGAGGCCGCTGGGTACTGCAGACCCGCGCGGACGCCCTTTTGGGGGCCAGCTGCGCGCCCAGTAGCGGCGGGGTATCCATCGTGAACGGGGCGCCCACGATCTTCAGCGCGGTGCAAAGTTTTTTGAGCACCAGCGTTTGGGGTAACGGTACCTTTGTGGCCACCAGTAACAACGTTGCGTTCAGCACCATGCAGCCCATCATCTTGGGGCGGAGCGGCAGTGTGTCCAGCGCGCAGTCGTTCACCGGAGCGATCGGCGAGGTACTCGTCTTCAACGGCGCCCTGTCGACGACCGACCGCCAGATCGTGGAGCGCTACCTTGGCTGGAAGTGGGGCGTCACGGTCCCGTAACCTGCGTCAGGTCATCGTCGTCCTTTCAGGAGACATGAATTACCAGCTCTCTCCTTCACGACGAGCGCGACGGATTCGGCGTTCCACCGACTGAATCATGAGCTCGACTGGTCGTGTTGCTCACCGCGTATGGCAGCTGCTCGCGGCCTCCTTGTTCGTATGGGGATGCCGCGGCGATAGCGCGTTGCCGTTGACGCCGAGTGAGCCGACCACGAGCGGCCCACGCAGCAATACCGCCAACGTCGCCCCCACCGCCCTGTTCACGGTCTCGCCGCGCTGGCCGCGGCCCGGGGACACCGTCACGGTCGACGCCTCGTACTCGCTCGATCGCGACGGCTCGGTGGTGCACTACGAGTGGGATCTCGGGAACGGCGCGACCCAGGTCGCCGGCACCCAGGCGAAGACCGTGTACGCCAGCGCCGGCAGCTATCCGCTGAGCGTCACCGTGGTCGATGACAGCGGCAGCCGCAGCACGCGCACTCTGTCGCTCGTCGTCTCGCCCGCCGGCGCGCCGTCGACGGCGGTGGATAGCGCGCAGTCGCTGGTGGTGGCGGCGAATACCTCGCTCCTCGCGGCGGCCACGACCGTCGTGACCGTCACGACGCGCACGGCGCTCGGGCTCCCCGTCCCCAACGTGCCGGTGTGGCTGAGCGGCCGCGGCCGGGAGTGGCGGGTCACGCAACCGAGTGCGCTCACCACTACCCTCGGCGTCACGACCGGCACGATCGGCAGCTCGCTGACGCAGAGCGCCCAGATCGTGGCCATTGCCGACTACACCCTGCTCCGTCCGGTGAACGTGAGCATCGGGGCGACCACGCTGAGCCTTACCCGCAGCAGCCTCCGCCTCACCGACCCGGTGATCAGCGCGCCGGGGGATTCCACGCTGCTCGAAGTCACGGCGCGCGACGCCGAGGGCAATCCGCTGGTCGGGGCCACCGTCTCGGTGGCAGTGACCGGCGGGACGAGCACTGTGCGCAATGAAGGCGCCACCGACGCAAACGGGCGC
>NZ_JBIJAW010000306.1:0-3819 GCF_044345575.1 Gemmatimonas sp. | reverse complement strand
GGATGCCCGGGCTCGTGCTCGTGGTCCGGGTCGTGGTCGTGCGCCGGATGCGCGATCACGTGCAGCAGCGAGCCACCGACGAGCGCTTCGAAGAGCGTGGCCGCGCGCGCGGGGAGCTGCGAAAAGAGCGCCGGTTCCACCAGATAGCCCACCACCGTCATGGCGGCCATGAAGGCCAGCACCATCCACGGTACCGCGCGATGGCGGTCGCTCAACACCCACCACACCATCAGGCTCACGGGCAGCTGGTGCAGCACCACGCCGAAGCCCAGCAGGCTTGTCTCGCCGACGCTGGCGGCGGCCAGGGCACTCCCATCGAGGGCGGAGTGGATGGCCACGCCGAGCATGGCCAGCACCATCACGGCGAAGTGGGTCTGGCGCACCCCGAAGTTGAGCAGCCGTTCGGCGAGCGAGGGAAGCGTGAAGCCCGCCACCATGCAGACAAATACCAGCACGTCGGCCGTGGCCAGCGCATGCGGCACCACATCGAGCAGCACCAGCCCGCCGATGCTCACGAGCACGAACCCGTCGATGAACGTGAGCACCGACGGCCGCGACCGGGACCACCGCGCGAAGAGCGGCCCCGAGCCCAGTAGTCCGAGGCTCGACATCAACAGCGCGTGGTTCACCGTGACATCCCGATGCGTATCATGGTTGAAAGATCACTATCGGGAGAAGTGGGGGCTACGGTCCCTCGACGTTCTCGTCCGCCTCGACGTCTATGTCCGCCCACTCCGGGAACGGGTCGGGGAACGTCGACCATAGCGACGGGCCGGCCTGCATCTCCGCTGCGGTCACGAGGCACTCGTCAAGCAACAGGGTCAGTGCGGCTCGGTCGAGCTGTTCTCCGATAATGACGATCTCCTGCCGGCGATCACCAAGTTCGGGATGCCAGAGGGCCTCGATTTCGGTGCGCTGCTCGTCGTCGACATCCCAGTGGTCGGGATCGCTGGCCGCATACCAGTACCCGGCCGGGTTTACCTCCAGTAGTTGCCCAGCCTGCGCCCAGCTTCCCACCAGGTCGGGACGGGTGGCCGTCCAGAAGTACCCCTTGGCGCGCAGGACCCCCGGCAACCCCTCATCCACACGGGCCCACAAACGTTCCGGATGAAACGGACGCCGTGCCCGATACACGAAGCTGCCGATGCCATACTCCTCGGTTTCCGGGATGTGCTCGCCGGCGAGTTCCTTCTGCCACCCCGGCGCGGCCTCGGCGCGTTCGAAGTCGAAGAGATGGCGCCCCAGGATCACACTCGGCGCCACCACGCCGCGGGTGGCCGACACGAGCTCGGCCTCCGGATTGAGGTGGTGCAGAATGGCCCGCAGGCGGCCCTGCTCTTCCTCACTCACCAGGTCGGATTTGTTCACGATGATAATGTTCGCGAACTCCACTTGATCGATGAGCAGATCGGGAATCGTGCGCTCGTCGTCGTCGCCAAGCGAAAGCTGCCGGGCCTTGAGGTCGTCGAGCGAACCGAGGTCGGCGAGGAAGCGATACGCATCAACCACGGTGACCATGGTGTCGAGGCGCGCGACCTGTGCCAGCGAAACGCCCTCCTCCGTCTCGAAGGTGAAGGTCGCCGCCACCGGCATCGGTTCGCCGATGCCAGTGCTTTCGATGAGCAGATAGTCGAAGCGCCCTTCGGCAGCGAGGCGCGCGACTTCCTTGAGTAGGTCATCACGCAACGTGCAGCAGATGCAGCCGTTGGTCATTTCGACGAGCGTTTCCTGCGTGCGCGACAGTGCGGCGTCACCGCCGCGCACGAGTTGCGCGTCGATGTTGACCTCGCTCATGTCGTTCACGATGACCGCCACGCGCAGCCCGTCGCGATTGGCCAATACGTGATTGAGCAGCGTGGTCTTGCCCGCGCCGAGGAAGCCGGAGAGCACCGTGACCGGCAGGCGCCGATCACAGGCGAGTGTGGCGGGCGCGCTCACTTCGACTCCCGGTAGATCACATGACGCTGAACGTGGGGGTCGTACTTCCGCTGCTCCAGCCGCTGCGGCGTGGTGCGCGGGTTCTTGGTCGTGACGTACATGTGATGGCTCTCGGTGGAGCGCAGCTTCACGTGGACTCGGCCGCTCTTGGCCATGAGGAACTCCGGCACCAATGGTTGACGGTATGGTATTGCGATCCTAGTATCAATAAATGCTCCCGCAAGCCCCTTCCCGGTCGCTCCGGCTCCCCGTCCTGCTCGACCAGCAGTTCTGGTTTCTCGGGCATGACATCCACCACACGGCCGGCAACGGTCTGGAACGCTATGGCTTTCAGCGGTTCCGATCGGCGGATGGCGTCGGTACGAGCTGCTACCTGCTGCCCCAGGCGCCTGGCGTGGCGTTGGTGTGCTGGGGGTTCGGCGCCTACCTCGGCGCGATCTGCGAAGAGAACGGCACTCCCCCGAGCGGTGATGCCGGAACTGGGGCAGCCGGCGTCCTCGTGCAGCGCCACTCGGTCACGCCACGGCTCGTTGTGGCACCACCGACGGTTCCGCTTCATCGGCTGGCCGACTTGCCACGCACTCGCGCCCCGCGGTCACGCGGCGACTGGCAGCTTGTCCACACCGGCTTGCGTACACTCGCCGAGCGATTCGCGGACTACGAACGGTGGGCCCGTCGCGCGCTCGGGGAGCCGTACCGCCTCGACACGCTGCGCACACTTCCGCGGCACAAACGCCGCAGGTTCGAACCGGTGAGTGATCTCAGCGCGTACTGGGAGCGCTGGCGCCAGTAAGCCACGCGCGCCAGAGGGTCAGTGCGCCGGTGCTTTCGGCTGCCACCCGCCGAGCGCGTCGTGCACGATACTCGCGCAGAATTGCCGCCGCGCGCTGCTGAAGCTGTTCCTCATCGGCGGTGGGGGCAGCCCCCTTCGGGACGGCGTATACGAACGTCGAGAGCGAGTCGCGGCCGCTCGCGAACTTGTACACCGTTTCGATGCGGCGAAAATCGCGCGGTACCAGCTTGCCCGTGCGATCGCCCTCTTCCCCAGCCTGCACGAAGAAATCCACGGCGACGTCCGGGTATCCGAACAGATAGCCGTAGCCACGCCACCGCGCGGCTCGGGGCGCGTTCTCGACGGCGGCGAGGATCTCCTGCGGCGCCGTGGACGGCGTCACCCCCAGCGATGCAAAGAAGGGCGCGTATCGAGTCACCATCGCGCGCAACGCGCCGCGGTGAAAGACCACCATCGACGTGTTGCGGATTTCGCTGGAGTCACGCGTGCGCTGCGTGGCGGTGAACACCTGCACAGTGAGGCCGATATCGCCACACGAGAGCGCCGCGGCGACGCGGCGTTGCTGCTCCATGGTGGAGAGCGTGGCCGAATCTAGCGTGGGCGCAATGCGCAGTTGCAGATCGCGCACATCGCTCGAGATCGGCTTGAGACCGCCCGCGAGCGTATACAAGCCCTCGCGATCACCGAACTCCAGCAGGATCTGCTCGGCGACGCGCTGGTCGGCTGGCGAGAGCGCCGAGATATCGAAGCAGGAGGTACTGACGACGGCCGTGGGTGGCGCAACGCCCACCCGTGCCGATGGCGCACAGCCACCGGTCAGGGCCAGCCCACCGAACAGCGCCCCGACCAGGATGCGCCCGATCGCTACACGTCTCAGCGGCGTGGTCACCGGTCCCCCTGCGGGCTAAGCATCCGCTGGTGGACAGCGGCCACCACCGCCCACGCCACGCACGCCGCGACCACGGTATCGCTCAGGTAGTGCGCCGTGGCCATGACCCGCGTGAGCCCGCATCCCGCGGCCAGAGCGTAGAACACCCACCGGGCGCGCGGGAACAGGCGCGCCAGCGCGAAGGCTCCGGCGAACGCGA
>NZ_JBIJAW010000072.1:0-12522 GCF_044345575.1 Gemmatimonas sp. | reverse complement strand
TGATCGTCGTGACCGACGGTGAGCGCATCCTGGGCCTTGGTGACCTCGGTGCGAACGGCATGGGCATTCCCATCGGCAAGCTCACGCTGTACACGGCGTGCGCCGGGATTCCGCCGATGCAGTGTCTCCCCATCACGATCGACGTGGGTACCGACAACACGCATCTGCGCGAAAGCGCCTCGTACATGGGGCTCCGTCAGCCGCGCCTGCGTGGCGCGGCGTACGATGCGCTCATGGACGAGTTCATTGAGGCCGTGCAGGAGCGATTCCCGCAGGTGTGCCTGCAGTTCGAGGACTTCGGCAACCACAATGCGTTCACGCTCCTCGACAAGTGGCGCGATCGCGTCTGCACGTTCAACGACGACATTCAGGGAACGGCCTCGGTGACGCTGGCCGGTCTGTACTCCGCGTCGCGCATCACCGGTACGCCGCTCAAGGACATGCGCCTGCTCTTCCTGGGCGCTGGCGAGGCGGGCATCGGCATCGGTGACCTGGTGGTGGAGGCGATGACGGAGGAGGGGCTGTCGCAGGCCGAGGCGCGAAGCCGCTGCTGGTTCATGGACTCGAAGGGACTCGTGGTGAAGTCGCGTACGGACCTGGCGAGTCACAAGCAGCCGTACGCCCACGATCACGATCCGGTCCCCACCTTCCTCGATGCGGTGGAGAGCGTCAAGCCGCACGCGATCATCGGTGTGTCGGGAATGCCCGGTACCTTCACCGCGCCAGTCCTTGCGGCCATGGCGCGGCACAACGAGCGCCCCATCGTGATGGCGCTCAGCAATCCTACCAGCAAGGCGGAATGCACCGCGCGCGAGGCCTATGCCAGCACCGATGGCCGTGCGGTCTTCGCGAGCGGCAGCCCGTTCGCGCCCGTGACGCACAAGGGGAAGACGCACGTTCCGGGGCAGGGGAACAACGCCTACATCTTCCCGGGGGTGGGTCTTGGAGTGATGGTCGCCGATTCCTCGCGCGTGACCGACGAGATGTTTGCTGCCGCCGCGCGCACGCTGGCCGGCACGGTCAACGAAGACGATCTCGCCATGGGACGCATCTATCCGAGCCTGTCGCGCATTCGTGAGGTCTCCAAGGCCATCGCGGTGGAAGTCGCGCGCCTCGCGTACGAACGTGGGCTCGCACGGGCCCCGCGCCCGGATGATCTCGAAGCGGCGGTAGCGGCCGCGATGTACGAGCCGGTGTACCCGCAGTATGCGTGATGCCGCGATTCGGCGGTAAACGAATTATCCCGCCGAAAGCTGCGAACTGAAGACTGAGAGCTCCCTAGCCGAACGCGATCCCGTTTCGGCGAGGGAGCTTTCGGCTTTCAGCTCTCAGTCCTCAGCACTCGATGCTCAGCCAAGGGTGTCCGGCTGCAATGCCTCAAGTGCATGCGGGTCGTTCACATTCACAAATGTCGACCGAAGGTCGCACATCTCCACTGCGCCAGCTGCAATGCTCGCCAGCCAGCCCTGCACCGAACGCGCACCTCCGGCGAGGTATGGGGACAGCGAACGGAACGCCGTCGTACGCACCAGCAGAAACAGGTACTGCTTCCGCTCGCCGTCGTCTGGATACGCGGCAACACGCTCGTCTTCGAACGCTGCAGCCAGTCGCGATACGACACCGGTATCGAGCCGCGGCGCATCCCCCGGACAGCAGAACAGCCACGGTGTGGTCACGTGCGGTGCTATGCTCGCCAGGCCGCCGAGCGGGCCGAGACCCGGAATATCGTCGACGACGACCGGGTGGCTGAACGCCCGATAAGCATCGAGTTCGCGGTTCGCACTCACGATCACCGGCCCAACCTGTGGGCGTAGTCGCTCGAGCACGTGCGACACCAGCGGACGTCCGTCCAAAGGCAGCAGCGGTTTCTCCACACCACCCATGCGCCGCCCTTCGCCGCCACAGAGTACCACGCCGGTGATATCGCTCGCTGGGATCAGCACACCGGCACGCTCACCCGTCGTCTTCACCACTCGGCCGGAGCTTCGCCGCCGCCTTGAGCACCAGCGGGTGTACCGGCGTTTCGCTCGGTACCAGACCATTGGTGACCACCAGCAGATCCTTGCGCATGGTGGGGGGCCAGAACTTCACCAGATGCTCGTGGATGCCCTCCACGGCGTCCTCTTCGGAATACACCGAAAAGAACTGCGCGATCTGGTTGGCCATCCGTACGATATCGTCGTCCTGCATGGCTACTCGGTGGGGAACGGGTGGCTGGACGCGGGGAAACGCACGACCTCGCACCGGTCGCTGCGCCGGAGCGCACTGGCCAACGGTACGCTGAGGGCCGCGCTCCACTGCAACGCCATCGTGGTGGGCGCGCTGATCGTGGCGAGCAGCTGCGCATTCGTTGCGGCGGCCTTGTACACCAACTCGTAGCTGCAGCGGCTGCTCATCACCACGAAGCCCGGCTCATGGAGTCGGTGTGACTGCGCCAGGGCACCCACAAGCTTGTCGAGGGCGTTGTGGCGGCCCACGTCTTCGCGGACCAAGAGCACGTGCCCCGTGAGATCGCACCACGCCGCTGCATGTACCGAGTGCGTGCGGGCGTTGAGCGGCTGATGATCCGGCAGGTCCACGAAGGCACGGCGTACAGCCTCGTCCGAGACGGCCACGCATTCGGCGCGCGTTGGCAAATGGCGGCCGTGCAGCTGCGCGAGTGAATCGATGCCGCACACGCCGCACCCGCTGTTCCCCAGCACCGACCGCGCACCAAGTCGCTCGCGGCGCAGCCCATCAGGAGCCACCTGCACCATGACCTGCACATCGCCCAGCCAGCTGGCCACGTCGATGTGCTCAATCGCATCTGCCCGCGTGATGACTTGCTCCGTGATGAGCAGCCCACGGGCCAGATCCTCGACGTCAGCCGGTGTTGCCAGCATCACTGTGAACGGCGTGCCATTCACCATGATCTGGACGGGCACCTCGGCAGCGATCTCCCAGTGGTCGTCACGCGCGCCAACGGAAACTGTCGCCGGCATGTGCACCGCGGGCAGGAGACTCGTGTCAGTCGACAGGGTGTACCTCCACCGCCGTCACCTTATACTCGGGGCAGTTGGTGGCCCAGTCGGAGTATTCGGTGGTCACCACGTTTGCGGCGTTCTCGGGGTGATGGAACGTGGTGTACACCACGCCTTCGGGTACCCGGTCACTCACCTGTGCATGCAGCGTGATGGCGCCCTTGCGGCTCTGCAGCATCACGCCGTCACCATCGGCGATGCCACGCACCTCGGCGTCATGCGGGTGCATCTCCAGCACGTCTTCCGGGTGCCACACGGTGTTCGCTGTGCGGCGTGTGGCCGTGCCCACGTTGTACTGCGAGAGAATGCGCCCCGTGGTGAGCAGCAGCGGGAACCGGCGTGTGGACCGTTCCTCCGTGGGCACGTACTGCGTGACGAGGAAACGCCCGCGTCCACGCACGAACTGCTCCTCGTGCATGATGCGCGTGCCCAAGGGGCGGTCGGCGGTGCAGGGCCACTGCACGCTGCCCACCTGATCGAGGTAGGCGAACGACACCCCGGAGAAGGTCGGCGTGAGCGTGGCGATCTCGTCCATGATGTCGGCCGCCGAGCTGTAGTGCATGGGATACCCCATCTCGGTGGCAAGACGGCATACGGCTTCCCATTCGCTGAGCCCCGTGCGGGGCGGCATGGCGGGGCGCACGCGGTTGATGCGACGCTCGGCGTTGGTGAACGTGCCGTCCTTCTCGAGGAACGCTGTGCCGGGCAGGAAGACGTGTGCGTACTTCGCCGTCTCGTTGAGGAAGAGATCCTGCACCACCACGCATTCCATCACGCTGAGTGCCGCCGTGACATGTTGGGTGTTGGGATCGGACTGCGCGATATCCTCGCCCTGAATGAACATGCCGCGGAACTGCCCCGTGAGAGCCAATGCCAGCATGTTGGGGATGCGTAACCCAGGTTCCGGGTCGAGTGCGACATTCCACGCCTGCTCGAAGATGCCGCGGGTGGTGTCGTCGGAGATGTGGCGGTACCCGGGCAATTCGTGCGGGAACGAGCCCATGTCACACGAGCCCTGCACGTTGTTCTGGCCGCGCAGCGGATTCACGCCGGTCCCGTCGCGGCCGATCTGACCGGCCGCCATGGCGAGGTTGGCGATACCGAGCACCATGGTGCTGCCTTGGCTGTGTTCCGTCACGCCAAGGCCGTAGTAGATGGCCGCGTTGCCCCCCGTCGCGTACAGGCGCGCTGCCGCGCGGATCTCCTCCGCCGGCACGCCGGTGAAGGCTTCCGTTGCCTCGGGTGACTGTTCCGGCCGACTGATGAAGGCTCGCCACTGCTCGAAGCTACGGGCGTCGCAGCGCGTGCTGACGAACGACTCGTTCACCAACCCCTCATTGACGATCACGTGCGCCATGGCGTTGATGACCGCCACGTTGGTGCCGGGGCGCAGCTGCAGGTGATGCGCGGCCTGGATGTGTGGCGACCGCACGAGATCGATGCGACGCGGATCGATGACGATGAGCTTGGCGCCCTTCCGCAGGCGCCGTTTCATGCGGGCGGCGAACACCGGGTGCGCGTCGGTGGGGTTGGCCCCGATGACCACGATCACGTCGGCATGGGCCACCGACTTGAAGTCCTGTGTGCCGGCCGCCGTGCCGAAGGTTTGCTTGAGCCCGTACCCCGTGGGGGAATGACACACCCGGGCACAGGTATCGATGTTGTTGTTGCCGAATGCGGCGCGGATCATCTTCTGCACCACGTACACTTCTTCGTTGGTGCAGCGCGAACTCGATACGCCCCCGATGGCCTCACGGCCATGTCGACGCTGAATGCTGGTGAAGCGCTGTGCCGCGAAGCTGATGGCCTCGTCCCACGAGACCTCCCGCCACGGGTCGGTGATGTGTTCGCGTACCAACGGCGACAGCACACGATCCGTGTGCGTGGCGTATCCCCACGCAAATCGTCCCTTCACGCAGGAATGCCCCTCGTTGGCACCACCATCCATGGCGGGTACCATGCGCACGACCTCATTGCCCTTCATCTGCGCTTCGAACGAGCACCCCACGCCGCAGTAGGCGCAGGTGGTCTTTACGGTGCGCTCCGGCTGGCCGGCATCGATGACCGTCTTTTCGATGAGCGTGGCCGTGGGACACGCCTGCACGCAGGCGCCACACGACACGCATTCACTGGCGAGGAACCCCTCGTCCATGCCGGCGCTGACCTTCGAGGCGAAGCCGCGGTCGGTGATGCTCAGCGCAAAGGTGCCTTGTATCTCGTCGCAGGCGCGCACACAGCGCGAGCACACGATGCACTTGGCCGGGTCGAACGTGAAGTAGGGATTGCTCTCGTCCTTCTCTGCCACGAGATGGTTAGCCCCCTCCATGCCGTAGCGCACTTCGCGCAACCCCACCGCACCCGCCATGTCCTGCAGCTCGCAGTCGCCATTCGCCGCGCAGGTGAGGCAGTCGAGCGGGTGGTCGGAGATGTACAACTCCATCACGTTGCGCCGCACCCGCGCCACTTGTGGCGTTTGTGTGCGCACCACCATGCCAGGCTCCACCGGCGTCGTGCACGACGCCGGCAATCCGCGTCGCCCATCCACCTGCACGATGCACAGGCGACAAGAGCCGAACGACTTGAGCGAATCCGTCGCGCAGAGCTTGGCGATGTCCACGCCCACCGTGCGAGCCGCCTGCATGATGCTGGTGCCGGGCGCCACGCGCACCGGCATTCCATCCACCATGAGTTCGATCAGGTGATCACCGTTACGGTCGGTCATTCGGGCTTCCCTCCCACCGGGGCCAACAGGTCCGCGGAGAAATGCGTCATCACACTGCGCACGGGGAGCGGTGTGAGACCCCCAAGAGCGCACAGTGATCCCAGTTCCATGGTTTCGCACAGCTCTTCGAGCAGTGCCCACTGCTTCCGTGACTCCTCACGTCGGCGGAGTCGCTGAATGACCTCCACGCCACGCGTGGAGCCAATGCGGCACGGCGTACACTTGCCGCATGACTCGTGGGCGCAGAACGCCATCGCGAATTCGGCCTGTTCGGCCATGTCCACCGTGTCGTCGAAGCACACCACGCCACCGTGCCCCAGCATCGCGCCAACGGCCGCGAAAGACTCGTAGGCGAGCGGAGTGTCCCACTGGTGCTCCGGCAGGTAGGCGCCGAGCGGACCGCCGACCTGAATGGCACGCAGCGGACGGCCGCTGCGACTACCGCCGCCGAAGTCATCAACTAGTTCACGCAGGGTGAGGCCGAACGGGACTTCCACCAATCCGCCGCGCGCAATGTTGCCGGCGAGCTGGAAGGGCATGGTGCCCTTCGACCGGTCGAGGCCGAGGGCGGCGTAGGCCGTACCACCGTGGGCCAGCACGTCGGTGGCTGCGGCCAGCGTGAGCACGTTGTTGATCACCGTGGGCTGCCCGAACAGTCCCTGCAGCGCGGGCAGCGGCGGCTTGGCGCGTACCATGCCGCGTTTCCCTTCGAGACTCTCGAGCAGCGCGGTCTCCTCGCCGCAGATGTAGGCACCGGCGCCCACGCGCACCACGAGATGGAAACGGTGCGGCGACCCGAGCACGCTGGCGCCCAGGAGGCCAGCCCCTTCCGCCCGCGAAATGGCCTCACGCAGCGTGGCAATGGCGCGCGGGTACTCGGAGCGCACGTAGATCACGCCGCGTGTGGCGCCCACCGCGAGCCCCGCGATGATCATCCCCTCCACGAGCTGATACGGATCGGCCTCCATGAGCAGGCGATCGGCGAACGTCCCCGAGTCGCCTTCGTCGGCGTTGCACACGACGTACTTGGTGGCGCTCGACGCCTGGCGCACCGTGTTCCACTTGATCCCCGCTGGAAACGCGGCGCCGCCACGGCCACGGAGCCCGGAGGCCGTCACCTCGGCCACGATTGCCTCGGCCGTCAGCGAGAGCGCACGGCGGAGGCCGATGAGCCCGCCCTCTGCCTCGTACTCAGCCAGCGAAAGTGGATCGATGCGTCCCGCGCGCTTGAAAGTCAGCCGCTGCTGGCGCGCAAACCAGGGATGCTCCTCCACGAGGCCGATGCAGGCTGGATATTGCGCATTCGGGGCGCTGCCGGCGAAGAGCGATGGGGCGTCGCCGGGCGAGACGTTCGCGAAACCCATACGCCCCGTGGCGGTGTCCACTTCGACCAGCGGCTCGAGCCACGCGGCGCCGCGCGATCCGTTACGCACGATCGTGATGTCCACGCCGTGCATCGCGCCATGCATCGCGATCGCGTGGGCGACGGCATCGGCGCCCACGGAGCAGGCGGCCGTGTCGTTGGGGACGAAGACGCGGAGGCTCATGCGGCGCCCCGGGTAGAAGTGGCGGCGGCGACCAGCGTGTCGAACGCCGCGGCGGTCACCCGGCCGTGTACGTCGTCGCCGATACGGACCGACGGCCCCAGTGCGCAGTTGCCGAGACAATAGACCGCCTCGAGATGCACACGCCCGTCGCGGGTCGTCTCGCCCAACTGTACGCCGAGCGAGGATTCGGCATGCGTCGCGAGATCGCGGCAGCCGACGGCCTGACACGCTTCGGCCATGCACAGCTGCACGACGGTGTCGCCGACAGGGGATTCTCGGAAGTCACCGTAGAAGGTGACGACACCGTACACTTCGGCGCGCGACAGATTGAAGGCGTGCGCGGCGTAGCGGATGGCCGCCGGCGACACGTGACCGAGGCGTTCCTGCACGCGGTGCAGGAACGGGAGCAGGTGCTCCGCATCGGGAGCAAGGTCGGCGAGGAGCGCGTCGAGGACGGCGAGCTCCTCCTCGGCCTGAGGTGGGTGGTGAGGCATAACACCGTTGGTGGCGCGGAGTCGGGGAGTGGCACTCCGCGCCGGTGTGGACGCGCTCCTTAGCGGAACTTGTCCATGAGCTTGTCGAGAGCGCCCTTGCCGGGGCAGAGCTTCTCGAACGGGATATCCACGAGGGGCGTGGCCGGCGTGCGGAGATAGTCGTGCATATCCCGCCCGTTTTCGTCCACGAACAACAAACCGGTCGCGATCTCTCCGCGGGCCTGACAGGCGCGCACATGGGCGTAGGCCGACTCGCGGTTGGTCGGGTCGTAGTCGGGCGCGGTCGTACGTAGCCGAACCGACGCGCCGTCATGCATCACCACCGTACGCACCTCCTCGTGCGTGTCGGCCACGGTGATCTCGCGCTGCAGTGGAACGAAGTCCGCGTGCACCGCCTCCACCTCGTGCTCGCGCGTGAACGCGTAGCTCTTGGTGGACCCCTCGTGATCGTTGAAGCTCACACAGGGGGAGATCACGTCGATGATGGCAAACCCCTTGTGGGAGAGGCCGGCCTTGATGATGGGCACCAGCTGCTTCTTGTCACCGGAGAACGAGCGCGCCACGAAGGTGGCACCGAGTGTAAGTGCCAGCAGTACCGGATCGATGGGAGACTGCTCGTTGGCCTCGCCCTTCTTACTCTTGCTGCCGATGTCGGCGGACGCCGAAAACTGTCCCTTCGTGAGGCCGTACACGCCGTTGTTCTCCAGCATATACAGCATGTTCACGTTGCGGCGGATGGCGTGCGACATCTGCCCGAGACCGATGGACAGCGAGTCGCCGTCGCCGGACACACCGATGTAGGTGAGCGCGCGGTTCGCCGCCGCGGCCCCCGACGTGACCGAGGGCATGCGGCCGTGCACGGAATTGAATCCGTGCGACTGCTTCATGAAGTACGCCGTCGTCTTGGATGAGCAGCCGATGCCGCTCATCTTGCCCACCTTATGTGGCTCGAGATTGAGCTCCCACCCGGCCTGCACAATGGCTGCGGTCACGGAATCATGACCGCACCCGGCGCAGAGGGTGGACATGGCGCCTTCGTAATCGCGGATGGTCAGCCCGAGGTCGTTGGTGCGCGAGCTCGGATGCCGTACGGGAGGCTTGGCAATGGAGGTCATGCGGACACCTTGGCCTGGCTGGAGACGTTGGCAGTGACGGCATCCACCACCACCTTGGCGGTGAGCGGCATGCCCCCGTAGTCGAGCACGGAGATCATGTCGTCGCGCGGGATGCCGAGTTCGATGGCGAGGAGCGAGCGCAGCTGCGCATCGCGATTCTGCTCGATCACGAAGGTCTTGTCGTGCGCATCGAAGAAGTCCTTCACTTCGCTGCCGAAGGGGAAGGAACGAATGCGCATGACGTCGACGATGATCCCCTGCGCCCGCAGCTTGTCGGCCGCTTCACGCACCGCCGCATCACAGCCGCCGATGCACACGAGACCGACATCGGCGCCGGGCTGCAACGTGAACACGGGCTTGGGCATCTGCGTGGCCGCGTAGGCGAACTTGCGCTTGAGGCGATCCACCAGCTCCTGATACGCGTCGGAGTCTTCGGTGTAGGCGGCGTGCTTGTCGTGGCCGGAGCCGCGCACGAAGTACGCGCCCTTTCCACCCACACCGGGGAGCGTGCGGGCCGCGATACCGTCGCCATCCACATCGAGATAGCGCGAGAACTTCTGGATCTTCTCCAGCGCCGCCGCATCGAGCACCTTGCCGCGATCGGGGCGGTAGTGCTCGTCCCACTCGAAGCGCTTCACCATCCAGTCGTTCATGCCGATGTCGAGGTCCGTCGCCACGAACACCGGCGTCTGGAAGCGCTCGGCAATATCGAAGCTCTGCACCGACAACTCGAACGCTTCGCCCGGGTTGGCGGGGAAGAGAATGAGATGCTTGGTGTCCCCGTGCGATGCGTACGCAAGCGACATCAGGTCGGCCTGCTGCGTGCGCGTGGGCATGCCCGTGGCCGGGCCGCACCGCTGGATGTCGAAGAAAACGGCGGGGATGTCGGTGTAGTATGCCAGGCCAATGAATTCCTGCATGAGCGAGATGCCGGGGCCCGACGTGTTGGTGAACGACCGCGCTCCCGCCCAGCCGGCGCCGATGATGATGCCGGCGGCAGCGAGTTCGTCTTCAGCCTGCAGGATGGCATAGTTGTGCGCGCCCGTTTCCGGGTCCACGCGGAACTTCTCGCAGAAGGCCTTGAACTGCTCCATCAGCGCGGTGGCCGGCGTGATGGGATACCACGCCCCTACCGTGGCGCCGGCGTACACCGCACCAAGCGCACACGCCGTGTTGCCGTCGATGAGGATGGAGTCGCTGGTTGCGTCCATCTTCTCCAGCCGGAACGGCAACGGGCACTCGAAGTTGGCTTTGGCGTAATCGTAGCCGAGTCGAATGGCCTTGTGATTGCTGTCGAGCAGCTTGGGCTTCTTGCCGTATTTCTCGGCGAGCATGCCGCTGATGACATCCATGTCGATGTCGAGCAGCGCCGCGAGCGAGCCGGCGTACACGATGTTACGGAGCAGGGTACGGTCGCGATCACCCTGGAAGTTCTCCACGCACATCTTGCCGAACGGGATGCCGAGGATGGTGATCCCTTCGCGCACGAGATCGGGCTCGAGCGGCCACGAGGAGTCGTACACCAGGTAGCCACCGGGGCGCACTGTGGCGACGTCTTTGGCGTAGGTGGCCGGGTTGAGCGCCACCACGAGGTCCACTTCGCTCGGACGCGCCGTGTAGCCGTCCTTGCTCACGCGGATCTCGTACCACGTGGGCAGGCCCTGAATGTTGGACGGGAAGATGTTCTTGCCCGTGACCGGGATCCCCATGCGGAAAATGGCCTGCATGAGGAGACCGTTGGCACTGGCCGAGCCGGTGCCGTTCACGGTGCCCATCTTGAACGAGAAATCGTTGATGCCGCTCATACGCTGGCCATCCCGGCGAGCTGTCCCGCCATCGGCTTCTTGAGGTCGAAAATGCGCATGTCCCACGCCGCCGTGGGGCAGCGTTCCGCACACAGGCCGCAGTGGAGGCACACGTCCTCGTCCTTCACCATGATGCGCTTGGTCTGCGGCAGCCCTTCGGAGGTGTAGATGTCCTGCGACGTATTGAGCGCCGGCGCCGAGAGCCTGGTGCGCAATTCGTCGATCGGCGTGCCGTTGGTGGTGATGGTGAGGCAGTTGGTGGGGCAGATGTCCACGCAGGCGTCGCACTCGATACACTGCGATGCCGTGAAGTGCGTTTGAATGTCGCAGTTGAGGCAGCGCCCCACTTCCGACACGATCTGCTCTGCGGTGAAGCCAAGCTCCACTTCCGTCACGAGATCCTTGAAGCGGCGCGTGAGGTCCTCGTGCTGCATCTTCGCGCGCTTGGCGGTCTCGTAATCGTTGTCGTACGCCCACGAGTGCATGCCCATCTTGGCGCTGGTGAGCGACATGCCGTATGGCGGACGGTCGGCGACCACGTCGCGGCCCTGGCACTGCAGGTCCATGGAGATGGCCGCGGCATGCCCGTGGGCCACCGCCCAGATGATGTTCTCCGGGCCCCACGCCGCATCACCGCCGAAGAACACCTTGGGGTGCGTGCTCTGGTGCGTGCTCTTGTTCACGACCGGCATGCCCTTCGCGTCGAAGTCCACGCCGATATCACGCTCGATGAACTCGAACGCGTTGTCCTGGCCAATGGCGAGAATCACCTGGTCGCAGGGGATGATGGTGGTACCCATCACCGTGCTCGTCTGCTTGCCGTTGGCGTCTTCGGTCCACTGCAGGATTTCGAATTCCATGCCGACGAGCTGTCCGTTCTCGATCACCATGCGCTTGGGCGCGTGGTTTTCGATGATCTCGACTTGCTCCTCCTCGGCATCCTCGAGCTCCCAGGGCGAGGCCTTGAAGTGCTTGCGACCGCGGCGCGCCACGACCTTCACATCGGTGGCGCCAAGGCGCTTCGAGGTGCGGCAGCAGTCCATGGCCGTGTTGCCCACGCCGATGATGATCACGCGCGGGCCCATCTTCTCGATGTGCTTGAAGTGCACGTTGGCGAGGAACTCAATGCCGATGTGCACCTGCGCCGGCGCATCCCAGCGGCCCGGAATGTCGAGCTCCTTACCCTTGGGGGCGCCGGCGCCCACAAACACGGCGTCGTAGCCCTCGTCGAGGAGCGCCTTGAGGCTGGTGACCGAGGTCCCGTACTGCATATGGGCCCCCATGTCGATGATGTAGTTGCATTCCTCGTCGAGCACATTGGCCGGGAGCCGGAACGACGGGATGTTGATGCGCATCAGACCACCGGGCGTCGCGTTCTTCTCGAAGATCGTGACGTCGTAGCCGAGCGGCAGCAGGTCGTTGGCCACCGTCAGGGAGGCGGGGCCGGCACCGATGAGCGCCACGCGCTTGCCGTTCTTGACCGCCGGCGCTTTGGGCAGAAATTCGGTGATGTCGTCGCGATGATCGGCGGCCACACGCTTGAGGCGGCAGATGGCGACGGGCTTCTCTTCCACGCGACCGCGTCGGCAAGCGGGTTCACACGGTCGGTCGCAGACGCGCCCCAGGATGCCGGGGAACACGTTCGACTCACGGTTGAGCAGATAGCTCTCCGTGTACCGGCCCTGCGCGATAAGGCGGATGTAGCCGGGGACGTTGGTGTGGGCCGGACAGGCCCATTGGCAATCGACGACCTTGTGGTAGTACTGCGGGTCGCTGACGTTGGTCACTGCCATGTGGCGTTGCTCCTGGGGAGTGATAA
>NZ_JBIJAW010000305.1:0-3845 GCF_044345575.1 Gemmatimonas sp. | reverse complement strand
CGGGCATCGTCACCCGGATACCTGGCTCGCGCGCGCGGGGCCATAACGAAACGTTGCTGCTGTCAGCGCAATGCGGGTGTCCGGCAGGCGGTCGCCGTGCTGGCGCACGGCGCCCGTCCGGCCGCACTTTATGTGATGCGCTGCAGCAGAACGTAAGGCGTTCGGCGATCGGAGGGGAGTCAGGCGTGGTGATCGTGCGTGAGTATGCTCCGACGGATCGAAAGCCGGTCTTGGCCGTGTTCCAGAGCAACGTGCCGGAGCACTTCGCGGCGCCCGAGGAGGCGTTCCTCCGCAAGACAATGGCGAGCCCCGACGGCCCGCTGTTCGTGGTCGTCGAGGCGGAGGAAGTGGTGGGCTTCGGCGGGTACGAGGTGTCCGACCACTACAACCAAGGGGTGCTGGTGTGGGGGATGGTCCGGGCCGACCGCCACAAGCGGGGACTGGGCCGGTTGCTGCTCACCCACCGGCTGGAACACGTGGCGGCGGCCGGGAACCGGCCCCGGTGGGTGGTGGTGGACACCACGCCGCACATCGCTGGGTTCTACGAGCGGTGTGGGTTCGAGGTGGTCGCCCGGTGGCCCGGCGGATACCGGGTCGGTTTCGACCGGGTGGACCTGCGGTTGGAGTTGACCGACGCGGTGGTCGCGGGGGTGTTGCAGCCAAGGCACGCCGAACCAGGCGCTGCAGAAGACCCCTGTCCATAGGTTGTTCGTGACGCTCAGGCTCCTGTGGCGGGGCTGTTGAGCTTGGTCGTTAGCCAGTCTGGCGGCATGAAGGGTGGGCGGTAAGGATTGGGACAGACGTTTCAACCATGGAGGCCGGAATGACCAAGACAGTGCTGTTGCTCGGGATGGTTGGCGCGCTCCGCAGCGTCGCGCCGTCGTTGTCTCACGAAGCTGTGGTGCGACCACCGCTCCTCGTCCGAGACACGACCTCGGCGGTCGCTCTTGAGGTGCGCCGACTCGATTCGCTCGCCACGGCCGAGTGTATCCAGCGCGTGGCGGAGCGCTCGGGCTTTCAAGCATGGCCGGAGGTCGAGCCGGTAGACGCGCGAGTCGTAGGGCGCCAATGGGTTCGCCAAGCAGACGGGACAGGGAGCATCGAGGCGCTGAAGACGATTCTGCGCGTCGGCCTTGACAGTGTCCATGTGTGGGCGCGGCTGTCACGCGCGCCCGACGATCGTACGCTGAACGCCGGTGTTGGTACGGCGCGTCAGATTCTCACCGAATGTCCCCGCAAGCGTACTCGGTTGCCGGTGCCCCCGACCGGTGCTGAGGCGCGGTAGCCAATTTGGGCGATCCGCGCGGTAGCTCGCTGTGCTCGCATCTTGTTGAATCGCCCGCTGCAGAAGCCGGGCGTTAGGTTGGCAAACAGGCATCGAAGGGAACCATGCTCACACGCATTGTCATCGCCGTTCTGGGGTTGCTCGCCGTATCCGCCTGCGACATACGGCAACCTTCTCCGCTGGCCGACATGCCCGCGCCTACTGAGGCGCGCGTTCGGGCCGCCGCCCAAGCCGCCGAACAAGCAGCGGATCGATGGGCCGTGCGCGACACCATCGTGAGCACAGAGGGCCTCGATAGCCTCCTCACACTCGTGGCAGCCTCAGGACGATGGCGCGTCATCGATGATGAGCCACCCCTTGGCTACCTCGGCATTGTACTGCGCAGGGACAACGCGTTCGTGGGCAATCTCCGGGTGGGCGACAGCTGGATTCTCGCCTTCACCGACTACAGCGCGGACCGGAAGCCGCGACTGCGAACGCTATCTGCCACGGAGCTCGCGTCCGTTCATCGCTGGCTCGGGGCGACACAGGGCAATCACTAAACTTGGTGCGCGCTGCAACCCAACGATGCTTGGTGCTGATGACTACGCGGTGGTTGGCGGGCGCGGCGCGCCCGCATTCTATTGCGGTGTCCACAGCAGAAGCCCGCGTTCGGCGAATAGAACCAAGAGTGAGCAATACCTGATATGCGTATCCAAACCATTGTCCACGCGCTGCTACTGCTTGCTGTGGCGCAGCTCCTGCTCGCCCTCGGCATACTCGTCGAGGAGCGGGACATGACGGCGCTCGCCCGACCGGTTGGCTTCTCGTGCTTCTGTGTACTGATCGCAGTGAACGGTGCGCATAGCATGAGACTCCACCGTAGCGATCTTCGGCAGGAACGTGCGTGGATCAGATGGCTGGTTCCTCTCTCCACTCCGCGCACGCTTGTGACGCTGAGCGTCATGATGGCGCTGCTTTGGGCGATTCCCGCCTACGTCTCGCTCGTTGAAGGGCGTGACGGATTCAGGACGACGATCAACTTGTTGCCGTGCGTACTTGCTGTCTGGTCGGCGGTAGGGTACGCGCTGGCCGCCCGCCGCGAGTCGAGACCTCGATAGCCGAGTTACCCAATGGTCTGGCGGCTGATCGCCGAACGGGTCGCTGCTGCCGACGGGGCGGATCACGGAGCGCGACTGGCTCACTACGTTCGTCTGCCGCATCACTAAAGGGCCCCGCGGCAGATCTTTGCGTTAGACCGCCCTGTTCCGAGATTCCGACAGACGCCACTCCAGAGGAGGTGACCATGGCACGCGCGATTCCCCTCTTGCCTGCCGATGATCTACGCGTCGCGAAAGCGTTCTACGTGGACGGGTTGGGCTTCTCGATCCGGTTCGAGTCCTCCCAAGACGGGATTGCAGGCATTCTGGGGCTGGAACGTGATGGCATCGCGCTCACCATCGATGCGCCGATGTCGGGGCACGGGCGGGGGGTCTGCGTCTCGCTCGAAGTCGAGGACGTCGACCAGTACTATGCCGAGTGGAGCGGACGCGTCGGCGCGCTCCGCGCACCGGTGGATGAGGCTTGGGGCGCGCGCACCTTTGATTTACTCGACCCGTGCGGGAACACCCTCTTCGTCATGGGGCCGCTCGCCGCGACAGGCGGTCGGTCATCTCCCGGGTCGCCCGGCGGGTCGGTCTAACGACAGTTGCGACTGACGGGGTGACCACAAGACTGAAACGGGGCTCGGCGCGTCGCGCGATAGGGCCGATGACGTCACCGCCACTCGGGTATCTGGTTGGCTGGCGGGCGCTCGGTGAGGTGGTGGTGGCTCGCGGCTGAGCGGACAGCCGCGCGGCCATCAGCCAGACGATGGCGATTGGAGTCGCCACACGACGGCAGCGAGGCAGATGAGGTCGATAGTGCCGCCCCCGAGCGCCGGTTACTGCGTGGGCAACCCGTAACGATCAGCCTACGGAAAGCAGAGATAGGCCCACACGCCGTTGCCGTTGAAGAGCGGCGCACCGGTGCCGTCCACCGGGGTGGAGGTATCCACGACCGGCACGCCGTGATTCTTGAGGGCCGTCGTGAGCGCCGTGCTGGCTGGGTTGAAGGAACGCAGCGTGCGCAGCTGCTGGAATCCCCCGTACGGACTCGCCGCTCCATCTACAAGCACCGGTCCGGAGGCTGGCGCGCTCAGCCCCATTGCGGTCCAGTGTGCCGAGGCATGCGCATTGGGGACGAGCGTGTCGAAGTCAGAACCAAAGCCGAACTGCCGGCTCGCCGGTGTCACGTTGGCTCGCGCACTCGTCCACGGTGCGGGCCGGTCGGTGAGTTCGTTCCAGTCTTCCGGCGAGGAGAAATAGACGGCACGCGCCAGCAGCACCGACTTGGCGAGCACCCCAACATGGCCGCCCCCCTGCGAATGACCGGCCAACACGACGCTGCTCCAATCGACGGTGTTGTCAGCACGCAGGAACTGCCCCCAGCCCTCTGAAGGAGCGGTGGTGCGGAGCGACAGCAGGAGGCGGGTGACCCGATTGACGATGGAATTCGCCGGCGTGACAGCACTCTGACCGGC
>NZ_JBIJAW010000304.1:0-3851 GCF_044345575.1 Gemmatimonas sp. | reverse complement strand
GCCTTGAGCGCCGCGAGGGGCGCGGCGGTCCGCGGATGATGGGCATACGTCCCGGTGTGAAGCTCGATCGCATCGGCGCCCACCGCCTGCGATAGCCGTACGGCCGCTTCGTCGGGGTCGATGAACAGACTGGTGCGTATCCCAGCCAGCTTCAGCCGCGTTACGGCATCGCGCACGGCCGCCTCGTGGCGCACCACGTCGAGCCCGCCTTCCGTGGTGATCTCCTCCCGGCGTTCGGGCACCAGCGTCACCTGCGCGGGCCGAAGTGTTTCGGCGATGCGGAGCATGTCGTCGGTTATGGCACACTCCAGGTTGAGCAACGTCGTCACCGCGGCCGCGAGCCGGGTGATGTCGTCGTCCTGAATGTGCCGGCGATCCTCACGCAGATGGGCCGTGATGCCGTCGGCACCGGCCTGCTCGCACAGCACGGCGGCGGCGACCGGGTCGGGGGTGCTGCCGCGCCGAGCCTGCCGCACGGTGGCCACGTGATCGATGTTGACGTATAACCGCTGGTACTTGAGCGCCATCTTTGGGGTATTCGGTATTGTAGGTGAGACCGAAAGCTGAGAGCTGCGACTCGAAACTCACAACTCCCCGGTCGCCGCGAGGCCTCTCCGGCGCGTCACGATGATAGCTTACACCAATGCACGTTCACACCGAAGGTAAGGAGGCCTTGGTGCCCGCTCGGCGGAAGTCCGGAATGCGTGGTGGTTGGGTGATGCTGGCGGGGGTGCTCCTCACGAGCGCCTGTGCCCGTCAGGCGGTTTCCACGGAAACGAGTCTCCCCGGCGCGGCCATGCCCTCGGCTGGCGCGGCGCCCGGTACGCTGGGCGCGGCATCGGGACGCGGCGCCGTGGAGACCTTCCTGGCGGCGGTCCGGAATCAGGACCTGCAGGCCATGTCGGGGCTCTGGGGCAACAGCAAGGGGCTCGCCCGGGACCAGCTCAAGCGCGACGAGCTCGAAAAGCGACTGGTCATCATGCAGTGCCTCATGCAGCACGACAAATTCGTCTTTGCCGAAGAGCGGCCGCGGCTGCAGGCTGGGGGGAAGCAGGAGCACGTGGTGACCCTGACCAAGGGGCCGCAGAGCGCCACCACGACGATCGCCACCGTCTCCGGGCCGGGCGGCCGATGGCTCGTGGAGGACGTCGACGTGACGAAGCTGCGGGAGTTCTGTCGCTGAGGCGTGACGTGGCGGGACGGGCCGACTAGTATTCGGACAGTTCGACGAGCACCCCTCCGGTCGCGCTCGGATGGAGGAAGGCGATCCGCTTCCCCTCTGCGCCGATCCGTGGGGTTTCGTCGATGAGTCGGAGACCGGCGTCGCGGCATTTCTGCAACATGCCGTCGAGGTCGTCCACGGCGAAGCAGACGTGATGGATTCCGGGGCCACGCTTGGCGACATATTTGCCGATCGGCGTGTCCTCAGCTTGTGCCTCGAGCAGTTCCACGAGCGACTCGCCCGATGCGAGACCCACGATGGTCGCGCCGTCGGAGTTGCCGAGGGGGACCTCGGGCATGTCCAGCACGTCACGCATGAAGGGCAGCAGCTCGTCGATGGCGCGGACCGCGATCCCGATGTGGGCGATGCGCGTGCCGCGGCGAACGGGTTCGGTCATGTCGGTCTCGTTGGATCGGGGTGGCGGAACTGAATTCTAATCCTGAAGCGGGATGAACGCGTTGCGAGACGCGCGTCCCACGGAGCACACGATGGCCAACGCAGTCGAAGTGAAGGACGACACGTTCGCGGCGGAGATCGAGCAGCAGGCCGGTCTTTCTGTCGTGGACTTCTGGGCGACGTGGTGCGCGCCGTGCCGCATGATCGCCCCGATCGTGGAGCAGCTCGCCGTCGACTACGCCGGCAAGGTGAAGGTGGCCAAGCTCGACGTGGACAACAACCAGCGCACCGCGGCGAAGTTCAACGTGCGTTCGATCCCCACCATCCTGTTCTTCAAGGACGGCAAACTGGTGGACCAGGTGGTGGGCGCGGTGCCGCGTCCGGCGCTCGAAGCGAAGTTCAAGGAACACGCCTGAGCTGTTTCTGAGCGACGTGCTGAGCCATAGCGCGCTCACCGAACAGGTCTGTGCACTCTGGCCCCAGGCGATCACGCCTGGGGCTTTGCACGTGGTGAGCACTCCCATCGGGAACCTCGGGGACATCACGCTTCGCGCGTTGGCCGTGCTGCGCCAGGCGAGCGTGATCTGCTGCGAGGACACCCGTCACGCTCGGCCGCTGCTCGACCGCTACGGCATCGGTACCCCGACCCAGGCGCTGCACGAGCACAACGAGGCCAGCGCCATTCCGCGCTTGCTCGACCGGCTGCGCGCCGGCGAGGCGATTGCGGTCATCAGCGATGCCGGGACGCCACTCGTGAGCGACCCCGGTGGTCGTCTTGTGGAGGCCGCGGTGACCGCCGGCATCCGGGTCGTCCCCATTCCCGGCGCATCGGCCACCCTCGCCGCCCTCGTGGCCTGTGGACTCGCCGCGCACCCCTTTACGGTGCTCGGGTTTCCGGAGCGGAAGGGCAAGGACCGGGAGGACGCCTTGGCCATGGCCGCGCGCCTCCCGCACGCCGTGGTCCTCTTCGAATCACCCAACCGGCTGGTGGACACGCTGCGTGATCTGGCTGCCATTGCCGGGAGTGGCCGCCAGGTCGCCGTGGCCCGCGAACTCACGAAGCATTTCGAGGAGATTCGCCGCGGAACGCTGGAGGAGGTCGCCGCGTATTACGAACAGGTGCCCCCCAAGGGGGAAATCGTGTTCGTACTGGCCGGCGCGACGACGACGGAACCCACGGAAGATGGTCTGCGCGCCACGGCGGATGCCCTGCGCGCGCAAGGCTTCCGTCCGCGCGACATTGTCCGCATGCTCATGGATGAACACGGCGCGAGCCGCAACCTCGCGTACCGCCTCGCCCACGACACCTGAGCCCGTCCTACATGCGGTTCACGCAGCGCCTCCGTTCCATCGTTCTCGTCGCTGCGTGTGCGGGGTTATCGCTCGGGGCTGCGGCGTCGCCCATGGCGCGCGTCCTGCGGGAGGCTGGCCCGGGACGGCTCGCCATCGCGCGGCTCCAGTACGAAGGCGGCGGTGATTGGTACGCGAACCCGTCGAGTCTGCCCAATCTCATTCGAGCCGTGGCCGAGCGTACGTCGCTCCCCATCGAACGAGTTGAAGGCAAGGTGACCCTCACCGACTCCGCGCTCTTCGACTATCCGTTCATCCACGCCACCGGCCACGGCGAGATCAAGCTGAGCGACGTGGAAGTGCAGCGCCTGCGCGAGTATCTCACGCGCGGCGGCTTCCTGCACGTCGACGACAATTACGGCCTCGACGAAAGCTTCCGCCGCGAGATTGCGCGTGTCTTTCCCGACCGCCCGCTGGTGGAGGTGCCGTACGGGCACCCGATCTATCACCTCGTGTACGACTTCCCCAGCGGACCGGTGAAGGTCCACGAGCACGACGGCAAGCCGGCGAAGGGCTATGGCATCTTCATCGGCAACCGGCTCGCTTTGTATTACACGTTTTCCGCCGACCTCGGGAATGGTTGGGAAGACGTGGGCACGTACCCCGATCCGCCGGCGCTGCACGAGCAGGCGCTGCGGCTGGGCGTGAATCTGTTCACGTACGCGACGACCAGTCGCGTGCAGCCGTGATCATTTCTTCGAGACCCGCATGACCGCCCCGGCCATCCGCGGACTACCCGCCGCCGCCAACACGCCCCCCGCCGGTCGCGCCCTCGAGGCGCGACTCGATCAGGAGCGGCAGGCGCTGTCCACCCGCGGCACTGTCGCGTCGGCGCTCATGGCGGCGGGCATCGTCACCGCGCTTATCGCCATTGCCGCCTTCG
>NZ_JBIJAW010000071.1:0-12588 GCF_044345575.1 Gemmatimonas sp. | reverse complement strand
GTTGCTCGGCCGGTTCTCCTTCCAGCGCGACGTGGCACCCACGGGCCGTTCCGGTCCCGGAGATCCGGGCGCCGAGCGAGGTGATGGATCCTGCATGATCGTGATTGCCACCGATGCGCCGGTGCTGGCGCGTAATCTCGAGCGACTCGGGGCACGTGCGATCATGGGACTCGCGCGCACCGGGTCGAGTGCCTCCAACGGGTCGGGCGACTATGTGCTCGCGTTCTCGACCAACCGGCGCGTCCGACGGAATCCCGATGCGACGCTCTCCACCAACGACGAACTCGGCAACGATGCCATGTCGGCGCTGTTTCAGGCCGTGACTGAAGCCACCGAAGAGGCGCTGTACGATGCGCTGCTCATGGCCACACCGGTGAGCAGCCGCGCCGGCACAGTGAAGCCGTTGCCGGTGGATTCCGTGCGGAATCTGCTGCGCGCACGCGGTATCGGGCGGTAGAGCGCCGCCCGATCCGCTCGACGGTAGATCAGCCGAGTACGTCGGCCAACACAGCGCCCGCCGTGGCGAGGCCGCCGGCGCCCGGGCCCTGAAAGACCAGGGCACCGGCCGTCTCGCTTTCGATCACCACACGATTGAATGGACCGGATACGTGGGCCCAGGCATCATCGCCCGTCACGCGGGTGGGCAGAATGCGGGCCACGAACTCCTCGCCTTCGCGCGCCACGCTCGCGATGAGCTTCACGCGGTCGCCTTCGGCGGCGACGCGCGCCGCCCACGCGGCTGTTTCCGCGTCGATGCCACGACGCGTCACTTTCAGTGCGGCAGGTTCGATGCCGAATGCCAGCCACGCGAGGATACGCAGTTTATCTTCGGCGTCCTGCCCGTTGAGATCACGCGTGGGGTCGGCCTCGGCATAACCGAGACGCTGCGCCGTCGCGATCGCGTCGGCGAGTGAATGCCCCTCGGCCACGCGCTCGAGCACATAGTTGCTGGTGCCATTGAGGATCCCGCTCACCTTCGTGATGCCCACCCCCGCGGCCCCCGTGCGCACGCACCGCACGATGGGAATCGCCCCGCACACCGCGCCTTCGAAGTCAAGTCGTGTGCCGCTGTTGCGGGCGAGCGCCTGGAGTGCCGCGCCACGTTCTCCGAGCAGTGCCTTGTTGGCGGTGACGACACGGATACCACGACGCAGCGCCGTCTCCACCAACGTACGGGCCGTGGTGGTACCACCGATCGCCTCGACCAGTACATCGATATCGTCATCGAGCAGGTCGGTGGGATCGGTGACCACCGCGCCCGACGGGGCGATACCACGCGCGATCGCCTGCGCGAGCGACGGCCGGGGCCGCGACGGATCGCGGACCAGCACGCGCTCGACGCGAATGCGCGGGGCATTCGGATCGGCCTCGGCGCGCTCGCCGAAGAGATCGAGCAGGCTACCACCCACGTGCCCGCATCCGGCGAGGGCGATGCGGAGCGGCTTCACCGCATGCGAAACGTGTGGAAGCGCTCGCTTCGCACCGCGCTCCGTGGGCGCTGCGACACTGGCGCTTGCGCTTCGCGGCGATGTGGGTGCCGCCGGTGAGGCGGCGCGACCACGTCGCGTTGCGTTCGCTTCCCGCTGTTCGGCGGCATGCACCGCGTTGCCGATGATGCGTGCGACGCGATCGACTTCGAGCAGGAACGCATCGTGCCCGTGCGACGAAGGCAGCTCCACGTACGTCGCGCCGGCCGCATCGGCCCATTCGCGTACGGAGTGATCGGGGTACAGCAGATCACCGGGAATACCTACGCCAACGAGTCGGTCGGCGATGGCGGACAGCGCCGCGTTCACCCCGCCGCGGCCACGTCCCACATCGTGCACGTCCATCGCATCGATAAGCGCACCATAGCTCGTGGCATCGAACCGCTGCACGAGCTTCTCGCCGTGCGTATCGAGCCACGAGTTCACCTGGAAGTTGCCGCTGCCATTCTGTGCGCGCCCGAACCGGCGCTCCAGCCCTTCCGGGGTGCGGTAGCTCAGCATCCCCACCATGCGCGCCAGCGCCAGACCGTCGCGTTCGCCACCCAGCGCGATGGCGCGACGCATGATGGCGTTCCACGCCAGTCCCTGTGCTGTCTGCACCGCGGGGGCGGCGAGGCACACGGCACCACGAACGCGATCGGGGAAACTGGCTGCGAATTCGAGCGTCACCATGCCGCCCAGCGAGCCACCGCACACGAGCAGTGGCGCGCTCACACCAAGCGCATCGAGCAAACGGGCCAGCAGAGCCGCCTGATCACGTGTGGTGATCGGCGGCAGCACATCGGGATCGCTGTTGGTGGGTCCGGTCGTGCCGTCGCAGCCACCGAGCAGATTGGCGCAGAGAATGGCGTGCTTCGTCGGGTCGAGCGCGGCCCCCGCACCAATGACCCCCTTCCACCACTCGCTCGCGTGCACGGTGCCGGTGAGCGCATGTACCACGAGCACGACGTTGTCGCGCGCCCCGTTGATGGCGCCCTCGAGGCGATAGTGCACGTCGACGGTGTCCAGGTGCTCTCCGCCTTCCAGCACGATATCGCGGAAGGTGATGGTTTCGTCGCGTACCGGCCATTCGGCTGCCGCGCGAGGGGACGGCGTGGCGGGCGCACCATCGGGTGTCGCACGGCTCGCCCCGATCGTGGGCGGACGGGAGATGATGCGCGACGGGCCGCGCGGGGCGAGCAGGGAAGGGGGCAGCGTGCTCATGCCGCGGTCACCGTGGCCTGGAGTGCGGAGGAGGTGGACGAAGTCGCGGCGCGTGCCGCGCTGATTCCTGTGGCCGTCTGCAGGGCGCGATCGAGATCGGCGATGAGGTCGACGGCGTCTTCGAGGCCGATAGACAGACGCACGAGATCGGGGGTGACGCCTGCGGCATGACGCTCGGTGTCACTCAACTGTTCGTGCGTGGTCGTCCACGGATGAATCACGAGACTCTTCGCGTCGCCCACATTGGCCAGCAGCGAGAAGAGCGCGGTGCTCTTGATGAACTGCCGCGCCGCGGCTTCACCACCGCGCACGCCGAAGGTGAGGACGCCGCCGAATCCGCCCTTGAGTTGCTTCGCCGCGTTCGCATGCGTGGCGTGCGACGTGAGCCCCGGATACTTCACCCACGATACCGCCGGGTGTTGCTCGAGGAACTGCGCCACCTTGAGCGCATTGGCGCTGTGCTGGCGGATGCGCAGTGGCAGCGTTTCGAGTCCCTGCAGGAACAGGAACGAGTTGAAGGGCGACAGCGCCGCGCCGATATCGCGCAGCAACAACACGCGCAGGCGAATCGCGAACGCGATGTTGGCGCCGCCCACGTTGCCGAACGCTTCGGCGAAACGCAGGCCGTGGTATGCTGGCTCCGGGTCGCTGTAGAAGCGACGGAACCGAGCCGTGCCGCCCCAATCGAACTTGCCACCGTCTACGATCACACCGCCGATGCTGGTGCCGTGACCACCGATCCACTTGGTGGCGCTGTGCAGCACGATGTCGGCGCCATGTGCGAGCGGCTTCACCAGCACGGGCGCGAAGGTGTTGTCCACCACGAGCGGCAGGTTGAACTCGTGCGCGAGTCGCGCGAGCGCTTCGAGATCGGGCACGTCGAGCGCGGGGTTGCCCACCGTCTCCACATAAAGCGCGCGCGTGTTGTCGTCGATCGCGGCCGCCACGGCCTTGAGGTCGTGGATGTTCACGAACTTCGTGCGGATCCCCAGGCGCGGCAACGTGTTGGAGAAGAGCGAGACGGTGCCGCCATACAGCGACTGCGAGGCGACGATGTTGTCGCCGGCTTCCGCGAGGTTGAGAATCGCCAGCGTCTGCGCCGCCTGCCCACTGGCTACACCCACCGCCGCCACACCGCCTTCGAGGGCGGCAATGCGCTTCTCGAACACGTCGGTGGTGGGGTTCATGATACGGGTATAGATGTTGCCGAACGCCTTGAGGCCGAAGAGGTCGGCCGCATGTTCGGGGCTGTCGAACACGAACGAGCTGGTGGCGTAGATGGGCACCGCTCGTGCGCCGGTGGCGCTGTCGGCCGACTCCTGGCCGGCATGCAGGGCGATGGTGTCGGCGGCGAACGGACGGCTTGTGAACTCGTTGCTGGATACGTCGGACATCGTAGGCACTCTCCTGAGGAGTAGTGCCGCCAGACAACACGAAGCGCCCGGAGACGGAGGGCCGCCGGGCGCACTCGCTGTTTAGCTCCTTGTTTTACGTGGCGGCAATCGGCGGCAAATCACCACGGCACCGGAATGGTGCGGTCTTCAGTTGTCGTATTGCTGAACGCGGCGATTCTCGATTTCGAGGACCGGAAAACACTGACGGCCCTCGCCGATTGAATCGTCGAGGGCCGTCAGGACCACGACTTAGACGGATTGTCAGCGCCGCTGGCGCTGAGTGCACGGCCCGTCAAATCGGGAAAATCGCCGCGCACAGTTGAGTATCGGCAAGGCGGGGCGGGAAATCAAGTCGGGTTTTGCCGGACGCTTCGCACCCACCCACAACCCTCTACTCACGACCCTCAACCCTGAACGGAGCTGCTGTCAGTCGCGTGCTCGAACCACAGGGCCATCGCCGGCGTCTGCCGGCACGCCCGTTCAGCGTAGAGGGTCGTGTGTTGAGGGTTGTGGGTGGGTGCAATTCCCTCTCAGCCGGGCAGCGACACCCCACTCACCACCCGAAACGTATCCCGCGCGATCAGCAGTTCTTCGTCCGTCGGCACCACCCACGCCTCGAGCGTCGAGCCGTCGGCCGAGAAGCGGCCTTCGCGTCCCCCCACCAAGGCGGAGTTCGCCGCGGCGTCGACGTGCAGTCCCGCCCACTGAAGACCGTCGCAGATCCGCGCGCGAATTTCGGCACTGTTCTCGCCGATGCCGCCCGCGAATACCACCGCGTCGGCACCGCCGAGGGCCGCGAGATACGCGCCGATGTACTTGCGCGCGCGATAGCAGAAAATCTCGATCGCGAGACGGGCGCGGCGATCGTTGAGCTCGTTCGCTTCCGCGAGCAGGTCGCGCATGTCGTTGGTGAGCCCACTGATGCCCAGTAGTCCGGACTGGCTGTTGAGCATCGCCTCCACCTGCGAAAGCGACAGCCCTTCCTTGGCCGCGATGTAGTCGAGGAGCGCCGCATCGAGATCGCCGGACCGGGTGCCCATCACGAGCCCTTCGAGTGGCGTGAAGCCCATACTCGTATCGATGGACACGCCGTCGCGAATGGCGCACGCCGAGCAGCCATTGCCGAGATGCAGCGTCACGATGCGCACCTCGCCGCGTTCGCGTGCCGTGATCTTGCGGAAACGATAGGCGATGGAGCGATGCGACGTGCCGTGGAATCCGTAGCGGCGGATCTTGTGCCGGCGGTAGAGCGGATACGGAATCGCGTACAGATACGCGTGTTCGGGAAGCGTGTGATGGAACGCCGTGTCGAACACCGCCACCTGCGGAACTCCCATGCCGAGCGCCTTCCGCGTAGCCTCGATGCCGCGGAGGTTGTGCGGATTGTGCAGCGGCGCGAGTTCCACGTTGTCCTCGATCCCCTGAAGAACGGCGTCGTCTACCATCACGCTACTGCGGAATTGCTCGCCCCCATGTACCACGCGGTGACCAACGGCGTGGATGTCCGCGCGGGCCGACAAGCCGGTGCCACTCTCCGGCGCGGTGAGGTACCCCACCAGCCAGTCCACGGCGGCGCGCATGTCGCGCAGGCTCGCCGTACGCCGTCGGGTGCTGCCGTCGGCGTTGCGGAGGGTGATGACCGACTCGCCGCCGATGCGCTCGATCTGGCCACGCAGCAGTTTGTCGTCACGGTCATCGGCAATACGATCGGCATCGGTGATGACCACCTGGAACTTGAGCGTCGCCGAGCCGGCGTTGAGCACCAGAATATTCACACGCGCATCCCGAGCACATCCTGCGTGGAGAACGACACCGCCCCGCGAAACACGAAGGCCGGTGAAGAGCACCAGAGCACCTGATGCATCTTCACCGGCCGCACGAGCCCGGGCAAGCGAGCATTGCCCTACAGCGTGGTCAGAACGGCTTGTAGAGGGCCATGTACACGGCCAGACCGGCCAGCAGCGGAAGCACGAAGATGAACGGCTTGGCGAGTGCGGGCTTGCGGTAGGGGAGCAGCACGATGGCGCTGAGCACAAGCCAGACGATGAGCTTTACCCACAGCCAGCCCGGGAAGTTGGACCCGTGCTTGAAGCCGATGCGGGCGAGCATACCGAATCCGCCCACGAGGATAAGCAGCGCGCCCAGGCCGTGTACGCTACTCATGAGGCCACGGGTCTGGCTGGTGGCTTTCGTGCCGCCATTGGCGGCATGGGTGGCGACACCACCGATCGCGAGAAAGAGCATCGCGATACCGATGATGTGCAGGATTTCGTAGAAGTCGCGTGGAAACATGCGGAAACGGTCAGGAAGTGATGTGTGCCAGCACGGGCTCGTGCACGTCGAAGCTGGCGATGGTACCGGGGGACAGGCGGCGATAGCTCTCGAGCACGCGACCCAGGGCGTCCTGGGCATCGTGTCCCACTGCCGACAGGTGCCCCATCTTGCGGCCGGCCTTCGCGCCGTGTTTGCCGTAGAGGTGCACGCGGCTACCGGTCACGTTGAGGGCATGCGTGAAATCAGGTGGCGTGTCCTGCAGCCACACGTCGCCGAGCAGGTTGGCAATGGCCGAGGGGGCGTGCACATCGGTCGCTCCCAACGGGAGGCCGCAGATGGCGCGCACGAGCTGCTCGAATTGGCTCGTGGCGAACCCGCGCTCACTGTGGTGATAGGTGTTGTGCGGACGCGGCGCCAGTTCGTTCACCAGCAGCTCACCGCTGGTGGTCACGAAACACTCCACGGCCAGCAAACCCACGATGCCAATACGCTCGGCCACGTTGCGGGCGAGCGTCTGGGCGCGCGCGACCATGTCGTCGCTGATCACAGCGGGCACCACCGCCCAGGTGAGCACGCCGCTCGTGTGGTGATTGCGCGAGGGCGGATACACCGCCACGGCGCCCGCGGCGGTACGCGCCACCAGCACCGACAGCTCGTAGTGGATATCCACCTTCTGCTCCACGAGGCACTCGCGCGCGCCGAGGGCCGTCCATGCGTCGATGCCCTGCTCGGTCGTGGAGAGGCGCACCTGCCCACGGCCGTCGTAGCCGCCGTGCGTACTCTTCGCGATGCAGGGGCCGAACTCGCGCACGGCATCGGCGATGTCGCTCGCCTGCTGGGCCGCGACGAAGTTGCCGAGCGGAAACCCCTGCGCCTTGAGCCACTGCTTCTGGCGGATGCGATCCTGGATGATGTACACCGGGGCACGCCCCGGACGCAGCGCCGTGCGCGCCGCGACGGCGTCGAGTACGTCCGGATGGATCTGCTCGATTTCGAGGGTCACCACGTCGCATTCGGAGGCCAACGCCACGGCGGCGTCGACATCGTCGAACTTCGCGGTAATCGTGCGCGATGCCACCGGGCGCGTGGCGCACGCCGCTTCGGGGTCGAGCACCTGAATGTCGTAGCCCATGGAGCGGGCGGCGAACGCCGTCATGCGTCCGAGCTGGCCGCCACCGAGGAAGCCAATGGTGGCGCCGGGAAGAATCGGCTGCGCGGAGTCGGTCACGTGGCGGCGGGCGGAATGGCGTTGGGGGCGTTGAGCGGACGCGCGAGGGCTTCTTCCGCCTTGGCCGCCCGGCGGGCGGTCAGGCGCGCGAACAGCGTCGCATCGTCGGCCGCGAGCAGCTGGGCTGCGAAGAGCGCCGCATTGGCGGCACCGGGCTTGCCCACCGCGAAGGTGGCCACCGGCACTCCCGCCGGCATCTGGACGATGCTGAGCAGCGCGTCCATGCCATTGAGGGGCGTGGCCACCACCGGCACACCGAGCACCGGTACGAGCGTCTTGGCCGCCAGCATCCCCGGGAGGTGCGCGGCCCCGCCGGCCCCGGCGATGATCGCGCGCAGGCCGCGCGTCTTCGCCTGCTCGGCGTATTCGAACAGCCAATCGGGCGTCCGATGCGCGGACACGACGCGCGCTTCGTACGGGATCGCCAATTCGGCGAGGATGTCGCAGGCTGGTGCGAGCGTATCGAAGTCGCTCGCACTGCCCATGACCACGCCAACCAGGGGCGTGGAAGCGTCAGAGGTCACGCGGTCTCCAGAGTGAGGGGACCCGATAAAGGTACCCGGGGCGGGAAGGGACGACGGCCTTACTTCTTCTCCGGGGCGATAATGGGCCGGGTGCTGCCGCTCCATTCCTGAAACGAGCCGTCGTACATGCGGGCGTCACGCTCCAGCAGGGTGGCCACGAACCACAGCAGCGTGGCCTGCTGCCCGATATGGCAGTACGTGATCACGGGCTTGCTCCGGTCCACCTGCTGCGCCGCGAACAGCGCGTCGAGCTCCGCCCGCGGACGCAGGAACCCGTTCACGCTCACGCTGGAAATGGGGATGTTCACCGCCGTCGGAATGTGCCCCGGGCGCGGGTAGCCCCCGCCGTCCCCGTTGTAGAAGCGCGTGAGACGCGCGTCGACGATGTACCGCGACTTGTCCTGCGTGGCGGCTTCCACCTGACTCACCTGCGCAATAAGGTCGGAGCGTACGCGCGGCGTGAAGGTGACAGCCGGTGCCGCCGCCGGCGCGGTCGTGCTCACCGCGCGCTGCTCGCCCTTCCACGCCTGATAGCCGCCGTCCATGAGCGACGCACGATCGCCGGCGCCGAGGTAGGCCAGGGTGAAGAACACGCGCGTGGCGCTCTGGAGATTGAAGTCGTGGGGCACCACGATCACGCGGGTCTTGTCGCCGATGCCGTTGCGCACGGCCCACGCGGTAAGCTGTTCCGCGCCGGCCATCTGCAGCGTAAGCCCACCTTGCACCTGCGGTAGCGCCAGTTCCTCCAGCGAGACATGGCGGCTACCCGCCACATGCCCGCTGTCGTACTGCGCCTTGGTGCCCACATGCAGCACCACGACGTCACGGTCGTTGATGTGCTCGGCCACCCACTTCGTGTCGACGAGCATGGGGGCCGCGTTGGCGGCGCGGGCGTTGGGTGCCGCAGACGCCGAAGCGGCGCCTTGCTGGGTCGAGGCGCGGCAGGCGGCGAGCGCGAATACCGCCACCGATGCAGTGAGCAGGCGCGTCTTGAGGAGATGGGACATGAGGGGCTCGGTCAGGGAACGATGACGGGACGCCCGCGCATGTCGCGCACGTCCACGGGAGCGATCTTGGTGGCCTTGAGCGCCGGCTCGATGCTGGCGCGGTCACCGGCGATGATGATCTGCATCTTGGAGGGGTCGAGATAGCGCCTCGCCACCCGCTGCACATCGGCGGCGGTGACCTTCGCGATCCCGGCATCGAACGACCCCAGCGTGGAGAGCGGGAGGCCGGTGGGCACGAGGCTGGCCACCTGCGAGGCGATATCGCTCGTGCTCTCGAACCCATCGGCGTAGCCGAGGCGCAGGTAGCGCTTCACCTTGGCTAGTTCTTCCGCCGGGAGTGGCTTCTGCATGCCCTTGAGTTCGTTCATGAACTCGATGAGCGCGGAGTCGGTCTTCGCGGACACCACCTCGGCGCGCGCGGTGAACGGTCCCGCTTCACGACGCATGCTGAAGCCCGAGCCGGCGCCGTAGGTGTACCCCTTCACTTCTCGCAGGGTGTTGTTGAGACGCGAGGTGAACGAGCCGCCGAGCGCCGTGTTCATGACCATGAGCGGGTAGTAGTCGATCGTGCTGCGCGGTACGCCGATGCTGCCGATGCGGAAGCTCGACTGCGCCGCCTTCGGCTTGTCGATGATGCGGATGGCGGTGGGACCGGCGGGCTGCGCCTTGGCGTACGTGACCGGCGGCACCGTGGCGCGTTCCCAGCCGCCGAACGCCGAGGCCGCAAGTGATTCGGCTTCGCGCACCGTGAGATCACCGACGAGTACGAGCGTGGCGTTGTTCGGGCGATAGTAGGTGCGCCAGAACTGCGTCACGTCATCGAGTCCGATCTGTTCGACGGTTTCGCGGGCGCCGCTGGTACTGCGTCCGTACGGATGGCTCTCGCCGAACACGAGCGCCGCAAAGGCGCGGTCTGCCATGGCGGGGCCGCGATCCTGCTCCTGCAGCAGCACCGTGAGTCGTTCGCTCTTGAGGCGGGTGAACTCCTTCTCGGGGAACGTCGGCCGCAGGACCACGTCGGCCATCAGTGACATCGCGCTGTCGAGCGTGGCGCGCGTGCCGTGCAGGGCAATGCTGCTGTTCTCGAGCCCGGAGAACGTGTTGAGCCGAATGGCGAGATAGCCGATGGCCTCGGCCAGCCCCAGCGCATCACGCGAGCCGGCACCTTCGTCGAGCATGTTGGCCGTGAGCGTGGCCAGCCCGGCTTTGGTGGTCGGATCCGCTTCGCTTCCCGTGCGGATCACCAGCTGCGCATCGACCACGGGGAGTTCGTGCTGCTCCACGATGACGAGGCGCAGGCCGTTGGGCAGCGTGCGCTCCACCATGGTAGGCAGCTTGAGCGGCGTAGGGGCAGACAGCGTGGGCGGTACCGTGCTGGCCGGCGTTGCCGTTCCCTGTGCGTTGGACACGGCGGGCAGCAGCGCCACTATGGCGACGGCCGCGGCGGTGAGTCGAGGTGTGCGCATCACTTGATCCCTCCGAGCGTCGCGGTCGTGAGCGCGAGCGACGTCTTGCCGTCCGGTACGATGGTGAGCACCACGCGCGGCGTGCCGGCGAGATGCGTGCGACCGGCCTGCTGCACCGCGGCCGGCGTGAGCGATTCGTAACGCGCCAGATCCTGCGCGAGATAGTCGGGCGATCCGGTAAAGTAGTTGTAGTAGCTGAGGCGGAACGCCTTGCTCGCCACACTGGCGAGGCCGTCGAGCATGCTCGCCCGCATGCCGTTCTTCACGCGGGTCAGTTCACGTTCGGTCACGCCGTTTGCGAGCACGTCGTTCAGCACCCGGGTGATCTCCGCATCGAGCTCGCGCGGCTGCACGCCGGGCTTGGCCGTCACGACCAGCTGGATCATGCCGTCGAGCTTCTGCGACTGGTTGCTCATGCGCACATCCTGCGCGAGCTGTTTCTCGTACACGAGCGTGCGGTACAGTCGGGAGCTCTTGCCATTCGCTACGATATCGGTGAAGGCATCGAGCGCGGCGTCGTCGGTGCTGAAGGCCTTCACGCCGTGCCACGTGTAGTACACCCGTGGCAACTGCACGCGATCCTCGACCACCAGCACGGTGTCGCGCGTGAGCGTGATGGCCGGCGCCACGGGACGTGTGATGGCCATGGCGCCACGCGGGATGGCCCCGAAATACTTCTTCACCCAGGCCTTCGCCGAATCGGGATGGAAGTCGCCGGCGATCGTGATCGTCGCGTTGTTGGGCGCGTAGTACTGGCGGAAGAAGTCCTTCACATCATCCAGCGCCGCGGCACTCAGGTCGTCCATGGAGCCGATCACGTCCCACGAGTAGGGATGCCCCTGGGGGAAGAGCACGGGCAGAATGGTTTCGTCGGCCTTGCCGTACGGTGCGTTGTCCACGCCCTGCCGGCGCTCGTTCTTCACCACGTCGCGCTGCAGGTCGAGCTTGGTCTTGTCCATCGTGGGCAGCAGCCAGCCCATGCGGTCGGCGTCCAGCCAGAGCATGAGCGGCAACGCGTTCGACGGCCCGGTCTCGTAGTAGTTGGTCCGGTCGAAGTTGGTGGAGCCGTTGTTGCTGGCGCCGGCCGCTTCGAGCCACTGATCGAACTTGCCCACGGGTACGTTCTGCGAGCCCATGAACATCACGTGTTCGAACAGGTGGGCAAAGCCGGTGCGTCCCGGCTTTTCGTCGCCCGATCCGACCTTGTAGAAGCCTTCCACCGCCACGATGGGTACCGAGCGATCCACGTGCAGGATCACTTCGAGGCCGTTGGGCAGCGTGTACTTCTCGTGCGGGATACCGGGGGCCTTCTGGGCCCGGAGCGGCGGTACCGCCGCCACGGCGAGCAACGCCAGCGTGCAGGCGGAGCTGCCGACGCGGCGCAATGTCTTGGAAACCATGATCACGGATCGAGGGAATTCGTGAGGGCTGCAGGTAGCGGAGATAATGTACACGGGGCAGTTTGGCCCCATGCCATCGGTTCAATACGCCGCCAAGCTCGGGACGTTCTCCGGCACCATGCTGGTCGTGGGAGGCATCATCGGGGCGGGGATCTTCCTATCCCCGGCGGTCGTGGCGCAGCGTGTCGGAACGGCCCCGCTCACCCTTGGGGCGTGGGGGCTCGGGGCGGTGGTGGCCATCATCGGCGGATTTGTGTATGCCGAGCTGGGTGCGCGTCGGCCACAGGCGGGCGGGACGTACGTGTACCTGCGCGATGCCTACGGCACCTTTCCGGCCTTCATGTACGGCTGGGCGCTGTTCCTCATCATGGCAACCGGTGCGATGGCGGCGGTCGCGATGACCGGCTCGAACTACCTGGCCGAGCTGATGGGACTCGGCGCGGGGGCAGGGCGCCCTATCGCCATTGCGCTGATCGTGGTGCTGACCGGGTTGAACGTGCTCGGGGTGAGCATCGGCGCCACCACCGGTAACATCCTCACGGTGCTCAAGCTGGCCGCGATTGCGCTGCTCGTCTTTGCGGCGCTCGCCTTGGCCCCCCGGTATC
>NZ_JBIJAW010000303.1:0-3889 GCF_044345575.1 Gemmatimonas sp. | reverse complement strand
TGCGTGCCGTGTGGCCCGGCCATCTGCCCATGTCGGTGCGTATCTCCGCTCATGATTGGGTGGCGGGCGGCATTACGCCCGCCGACGCCGTGGAGATCGCGCGCGCCTTCAAGGCGGCCGGCGCCGATCTGATCGACTGCTCGTCGGGGCAGGTGAGCAAGCGACAGAGGCCCACGTATGGACGCATGTTCCAGACGCCCTTCGCCGATCGCATCCGGCAGGAGGCCGGTATCGCCACCATCGCGGTGGGGGCCATCAGTGAAGCCGACCACGTGAACTCCATCATCGCGGCGGGACGCGCCGATCTGTGCGCGGTCGCCCGCCCGCATCTCGCCAACCCGGCATGGACGCTCACCGAGGCGGCGCGCATCGGCTATACGGCGCTCGCGTGGCCCAAGCCGTACCGGTCGGCCAAGGCGCAACTCGAGGCGGGCTTCGCGCGCGAGAAGGCGCAGCAGGCACCGCCACCGGCCGGTGGATTTCCCGCCGGTCCCACCGCGAGCCGAGGGCAGCCATGACCACCCCCGCGATGAGGCCAGCCCAGCCGCACGCCGTGATCACCGGTGCGGCCGGTGGCATCGGGGCCGCCATCGCCAGGCGGCTGGCGGCTGATGGCTGTGCACTCACGCTGGTGGGTCGCACGGCGGCCTCCTTGCATGATCTGGCTGCTACCATTGCCACCGAATGCCGGGTGGTCGTGTGCGATGTGGCCGATGCTGACGCCGTCCGACAGGCTTTCGGTGCGTTGCCGCCGGTGCACGTGCTGGTCAACAACGCGGGGCAGGCCGAAAGTGCGCCGGTGTCGCGCACCAGTGATGCACTCTGGGAGCGCATGCTCGCGGTGAACCTGAGCGGCACCTTCTACTGCACCCGCGCCGTCCTCGACGGCATGCGGCAGGCCGGGTGGGGGCGGGTGGTGAACATCGCGAGCACGGCGGGGCAGCGCGGCTATGCGTACGTGGCGGCCTATGCCGCTGCCAAGCACGGAGTGGTGGGCTTCACACGATCGCTGGCGCTCGAAGTGGCCGCCGCGGGAATCACCGTGAACGCCGTCTGTCCCGGCTTCACGGATACCGACATGTTGGCGCGCAGCGTGGCCAACATCGTGGAGAAGACCGGGCGCAGTGAAGAGGAGGCGCGTGCCCAGCTGGCGGCGCTCAATCCGCAGCGGCGCTTCGTCACGCCGGACGACGTGGCCGCCAGCGTCGCGTGGCTGTGCACCGATGGTGCCGCCGCGGTGACCGGCCAGTCGATCTCCGTGAGCGGCGGCGAGGTCATGTAGCATGGCGCCCCGCAAACGCTTTGCGCACGTGCATGTGGTGGACGAGGAACAGCTGGGCCAGGAGGCCCGCGTACAGTCGTCTGACCACTCCGCGGTGCGCCTGTGGCTGCGGCTCCTCTCGTGTAGCACGCAGATCGAACAGGAGATTCGCGCGCGGCTGCGCGAGCGCTTCGGCATGACGCTGCCGCGCTTCGATTATCTCGCGCAGCTCGAGCGCCATCCGGAGGGGCTCCGCCTCAACACCCTGTCGCGCAATCTCATGGTGACCGGTGGCAATGTCACACTGCTCACCGAGCAGCTGGTGGGGGACGGCTGGGTGGATCGCAGTACCGATCCCGCCGATCGTCGCTCCACCCTCGTCTCGCTCACGCCGCGGGGACGCGCGCAGTTCCTGCGCATGGCCGCCGAACACGAGCAGTGGCTCGTGGAGCTCTTCGAGGGGTTCGGTGGTGCCCATCGCGACGTGCTGTACGAACAACTTGGCCGCTTGCGCGCGCATCTGTCGCCGCGCGCTACGTCGACCTTCTCGCGCAAGGAGCGCGCTTCATGACCGCACTGCCCTCGGGGTTCGAGTCGGGAACCCGGCTGACCATGGCTTCGCACGCGCCCACGCATTTTCAGTGGGAGCTTAACGACGGTGTGGCTACCGTCACCCTCAATCGGCCCGACCGAAAGAATCCGCTCACCTTCGAGAGCTACGCGGAACTGCGCGATACCTTCCGCGCGCTGCGCTACGCCGATGATGTGCATGCGGTCGTGCTCACCGGCGCCGGCGACAATTTCTGCTCGGGCGGTGATGTGCACGAAATCATCGCCCCCCTCGTGGCGATGACGGCCCCCGATCTGCTGCGATTCACGCGCATGACGGGTGACCTCGTGCTGGCCATGCGCGCCTGTCCGCAGCCCATCGTCGCGGCGGTCGACGGCGTGTGCGCCGGCGCGGGCGCCATCATGGCCATGGCCTCGGATCTCCGCCTTGGCACGGCGCGCGCCAAGACGGCTTTCCTCTTCAATCGCGTGGGATTAGCTGGTTGCGACATGGGCGCGTGTGCCATGCTGCCGCGCATCATCGGGCAGGGGCGCGCCAGTGAGCTGCTCTTCACCGGTCGCAGCATGTCGGGCGAGGAAGGGGAGCGGTGGGGCTTCTTCAACCGGCTGGTGAATCCCGAGGCGCTGCTCGGCGAGGCGGTGACGACTGCAGCGGCGCTGACGCGGGGACCCACGTTCGCCAATGGACTCACCAAGACCATGCTGCATCAGGAATGGGGCATGACGATCGAACAGGCCATCGAAGCCGAGGCGCAGGCACAGGCGCTGTGCATGCTCACGCAGGACTTCCGTGCCGCCTATCACGCCTTCGTCGCGAAGGAAAAGCCGGTGTTCACGGGACGATGAGCATGCAACACAGAGACCATCTCGCGTGGCCGTTCTTCGCACCGGCACACGCTGATCTCGCGGCCCGCCTCGATGACTGGGCGGCCGAGCATGTGGCGCATGTGCATACGGGCGATGCCGACGCCGACTGCCGCGCGCTGGTGCGCATCCTTGGTGCTCATGGCTGGTTGTCGCACGCCGTCGCGGGTACGGTGCACGGCGGTGCGGCCGAGACCATCGATACGCGCACGATCTGCCTGCTGCGCGAAACGCTGGCCCGGCACAACGGCCTCGCCGACTTCGCGTTCGCGATGCAGGGGTTGGGGTCGGGTGCCATCAGTCTCGACGGGTCGCCTGAGCAGCGCGCGCGCTATTTGCCGCGCGTGGCGTGTGGCGAGGCCATCGCCGCCTTCGCCCTGTCAGAGCCCGACTCCGGCTCGGATGTGGCCGCGATGCAATGCGGTGCCGTCCTCGACGGTGATGCGTACGTACTGAACGGCGAAAAGACCTGGATCTCCAACGGCGGGATCGCTGACTTCTACGTGGTCTTCGCCCGCACGGGTGAGGCAGCGGGGGCGCGCGGCATCACGGCGTTCGTCGTGGACGCCGAGACGCCGGGGCTGACGATCGCCGAGCGCATCGACGTGATCGCGCCACACCCGCTGGCCCGCTTGCAGTTCAGCGATTGCCGCATTCCTGTGTCGCAGCGACTTGGCGAGGCAGGGGGTGGCTTCAAGGTGGCCATGCGCACGCTCGATGTGTTTCGCACGTCGGTGGCGGCCGCCGCGCTGGGGTTCGCCCGCCGCGCGCTGCAGGAGTCGCTCGAACGTGCGACCACCCGCCGCATGTTCGGTGGCGTGCTGGCCGACTTTCAGCTCACGCAGGCGAAGCTCGCCGACATGGCCATGCAGGTGGACAGCGCTGCGTTGCTCACGTATCGCGCCGCCTGGCAGCGCGATCAGGGGCGCAACGTCACGAGTGAGGCGGCGATGGCCAAGTATGTCGCCACCGAAGGCGCCCAGCGTGTCATCGATGCCGCCGTGCAGCTGTGGGGTGGCATGGGAGTGGTGCAGGAAGTGCCGGTGGAGCGGTTGTATCGCGAGATCCGCGCGCTTCGCATTTACGAGGGGGCCAGTGAAGTACAACAGCTCATCATCGCCCGCGAACTACTCAAGTCGTACGCCGCGATTTCGTCGGCCACCAACGCCTGATCATCATGCCCAGCGCGCACGT
>NZ_JBIJAW010000070.1:0-12778 GCF_044345575.1 Gemmatimonas sp. | reverse complement strand
GTGGACCTGCACGCGCACTGGTTCGCCTCGGGGCCGCTGCTGCAGCCGGAGTCGTCCAACGGCTTCGCCAACTTCGCCCTCGGCGTCACCACCATCCGCGACCCGCAGAACACCCCCGACTTCCTGGCGCTCGCGGAAATGGTAGAGGCCGACGGGGTGCCCAGCCCGCGGATCTACTCCACGGGCCCCGGCATCGGCTCGGCCACCAACTTCAAGTCGCTGGACGACGCCCGCCGCGTGGTGCGCCGCTACCGCGACGAATACGGCACCGCGTACCTCAAGTCGTACTGGACCGGCACCCGCCAGCAGCGGCAGTGGCTGGTGGAGGCGGCGCGGGAGATGGGGCTCATGCCCACCACCGAGGGGGGGTCCGACGGGAAGGAGGACCTCACCCACGCCATCGACGGCTTCAGCGGCCTGGAACACGCCATCCCCGAAGCCCCCATGCGCGACGACGTCGTGCAGCTGCTGGCGCGCACGGGGATCACCAACACCCCGACGCTCGTGGTGGCCTTTGGCGGGGCACTCCCGGTATACCGCCTGTTCGCCACCGAACGAGTGCACGAAAATGCCCGGGTCGCCCGCTGGTTCCCCGATGGCGCCGCGTACCAGAAGACCTCCAGCCGCCTCCTCTGGTTCCCCCAGGAGGACTACAACGACCGCGAGATCGGCGCCGGCGCCACCGCACTCCACCGGGCCGGCGGGGCGGTGGGGGTGGGCGGCCACGGCGAGCTGCAGGGGCTCTCGGTGCACTGGGAGATGCGCCTCCTGGCCGACGGCGGAATGCGGCCGCACGAGGTGCTGCAGGCGGCCACGATCAACGGCGCGCGGGCGCTGGGGCTGGAGCGCGACCTGGGCTCGCTCGAGCCCGGCAAGGTGGCCGATCTGGTGGTGCTCGACGCCAACCCGCTGGCTGATATCCGCGCCGCCGAGCAGGTGGCGTATGTGATGAAGGGCGGCATGCTCTACCGCGGGGGGACACTGGACCGGGTGTGGCCGTCGGCGGCGCCGCTCCGGCTGCCGTGGTCGCTGCGGCGCGATTCGCTCCCCCTCACCGCCGCCATCGACACCGCCGTGCGCCGCGCCATGGACACGTACCGCGTCCCCGGGATGGCCGTGGCCGTGGTGCGCCGAGGTGAGGTGATCGCGGCGCGTGGCTACGGGGTGGAAGAGCTCGAGCATCGCACGCCGGTATCCGATGAGACGATGTTCCAGTCGGGGTCGCTGGGGAAGCAGTTCACCGCGGCCGGAGTACTGGCGCTGGTGGAGGACGGACGTCTCGCGCTGGACAGCTCGGTGCGCCACTACCTCCCCCAGGTCCCTGCCAGCTGGCAACCCATCACCCTCCGCCACCTGCTCAGCCACCGCGGTGGCATCCCCGACTACACCAGCGAGGGGTTCGACTACCGCAAGGACTACACCGACGACGAAATGGTGGCGATGGCCTCGGCGTTGCCGCTGGAGTTCCCCGCCGGCGCGCGCTGGAACTACTCGAACTCGGGCTACGTGCTGTTGGGGATCATCATCACCCGCGTAACGGGGCGCCCGTACTACGAGTTCTTGCGCGAGCGGATCTTCACCCCCGCGGGAATGCCCACCATCCGGGTGATCACCGAAGCGGAGGTCGTGCCGCATCGGGCTCACGGCTATCTCCCCGTGGCCGGCGGCTGGGAGCACGCCGCGTGGGTGGCGCCGCGCCTGAACACCACCGCCGACGGCTCGATGCTCCTGTCGCTGCGCGACATGCTGGCGTGGAACGAGACGGTGCGGCAGCGGCGCATCCTGCGCCCGGAGAGCTGGGCGCTGATGCTGTCGGCCACCCGCCTCAACAGCGGCCGTCCCTACCCATACGGCTTCGGCTGGTTCGTGGAGGAAGCGGGCGGGCACCCCATGCTGCAGCACGGCGGCACGTGGCAGGGGTTCGTCACGCAGTACAGCCACTTCCCCGACCAGGAGCTGTCGGTGGTGGTCCTCGCCAACGCGCGCGCCATGGCGCCCCCCGCGCTGGCCATGCAGCTGGCGGCGCTGGTGGACCCGGCGCTCACGCCGGCCCCCACGCCCGTGACACCGATTGCCGACCGGGAGCCGGCGGCCACGGCGGCCGTGCGGGCCATTCTGGAGCGGCTGTCCGCCGGGCAGCTGGAACTGACCGACTTCGAGGTGGTACGCCAGACGGTGTTCCCGCGGATGCGCGCGGCGCTCACCGCCGCCGTACGCGGCAAGGGCGCCCCCACGCGCCTCGAGCTGATGGCGCGCCGCGAGGTGGGGGACGACGTGGAGCGGCAGTATGTCGCGTGGTACGGCGCCGAACGACTGCGCGTGGTGGTGTCGCTGGGGCCGCAGGGGAAGCTCACCGCGCTGCGCATCACGCCGGAACAGCCGTGAGTCACGCGCATGCGGCGATCAACGTGTCGCGTGTGGGCCAGCTCCGTCACCACCGCCACTCGCGAGTCCGGCTCCGCCGTGCCGGTGAACACCCCCGATGGCGTCCCGCCCACCGCGCAGGATGTACTTCTGGATCTTGCCGGTGGCCGTCTTGGGGAGCTCGGCCATCAGGGTGAACCCCTTCGGCACCTTGAACCCGGCCAGCTGTTCGCGGGCGAACGCACGGAGCGCCTCGTCGGTGGTGGCGCTGCCGGGGCGCAGCACCACGAAGGCGTGCGGTACCTCGCCCCAGTGCTCGTGCGGCATCCCCACCACGGCCACCTCCAGCACCGCTGGGTGGCGGAGCAGCACCCCCTCCAGCTCGATGGAGGAGATGTTTTCGCCGCCGCTGATGATGACGTCCTTGAGGCGGTCACGGATCTCGATGTAGCCGTCGGGGTGCACCACGGCGGCGTCGCCGGAGTGGAACCACCCGCCGGCAAAGGCGCGGGTGGTGGCCTCGGGGTCGTTGTAATAGCCGGCCATCACCACGTTGCCACGCACCACGATCTCCCCCACGGTGGCGCCGTCGTGCGGCACGGGCGCGCCGGTGTCATCCACCACCTGCACCTCGCCGGACGTGACCAGCTCCACCCCCTGCCGTGCCTTGCGCCGCGCGCGCGCGTCGGGCGCGAGCCCGTGGTCTTCGGGGCGCGGCTCGCAGACCGTGATCAGCGGGGAGGTCTCGGTGAGCCCGTAAACGTGCGTGATGGTCCACCCCAGCTCCTCCTCCACCCGCTCGATGGTGGCGGCAGCCGGGGGCGCGCCGGCGGTGAGCACCCGCACGCCGCGCGGGGCCTCCGCGCGCAACTCGGCGGGGGCGTTGGCTACGGTGATCAGCACCGTGGGGGCCGCGCACAACACGGTCACGCGCTCGCGCGCGCCGGTGCCGAATACCCCCGCCGCGTCCACCTTGCGCAGGCACACGTGTGTTCCCCCCACAGCCGTCACGATCCACGTGAAGGTCCAGCCGTTGGCGTGGAACATGGGGAGCGTCCACAGGTACCGGTCGGCGCTCGTCATGGGGTGGTGCACCAACGTGCCCACGGCGTTCACCCACACGTTCCGGTGCGTGACCATGACCCCCTTGGGGCGCGAGGTGGTTCCGCTGGTGTAGTTGATGGCGATGAGGCTGCCCTCGGCAATGGCGGGGCGCGCCACGTCGGCGTCGGCCGCTGCCAGCAGCGCCTCATAGTCCAGGCACCCCTGCGCGGTCCCTTCCAGCGCCACGACGTGCTCCACGTGCGGGAGCTCGTGGCGGATGGCCGCCACCTGCGCCAGGTAGTCCTCGTGCACGCACACCACGCGGCTGCCGCTGTGGGTGATCATGTACGCCCAGTCGGAAGGGAGCAGGCGGTAGTTGAGGGGCACGATAACCGCGCCAATCTGGGGCACGGCGTAGTACCCCTCCAGGTGCGCATGCGTGTTGGGGGCGATGTACGCCACCCGGTCGCCGGGTCCCACCCCCAGACGCTGCAGCGCCTGCGACCAGCGATCGACGCGGTCGAAGAACTGCGCGTACGTGAAGCGGCGGTCGCCGTCGACCACCGCCTCCCGGTGCGCGTGAATGGCGCGCGCGCGCCGAGCGAACTCAAGGGGGGAGAGGGGCGTTTCCATGGGGGCGCGGGACGGGTGGGGCGGGGGCGGTCAGTCGATCTGCCGCTCCCCTGACCCCATGAAAAGGTAGACCACGGCGCCCACCACCGAGATGGCCGCCGTAACAAGAAACGGGGCGGTGTAGCCGCCCGTGCGCTCCACCAGCCATCCGGTGACATACACGCCGACGATGCCGGGGATCGTCCCCGCGGTATTGCTGATTCCCCAGATAACGTCGGCGTAGCGCGGGGCAATGTCGAGGCCGTTGGCGCCAAACCCCGCCATGCAGCAGGCCAACGCCGCTGCGGCCGCGCACATGAGCACGGCGGCCAGCCCGGCGGAGGGGACCAACGGCATCAGCGAGAGGCAGGCGGCCCCGCCCAACAGCCCGGTGCACTGCAGTTGCTTGCGCACGAGGGTGGCCGACACCCCAGCCTTCAGGCGGCGGTCGGCCCAGGCACCGGCCGCGTTGGCCATGAGAAACGACGCCAGCCACGGAGCCGCCGACAACAGCCCGGCGTTGGCCAGCGACACGTTGAATGTGGTCTTGAAGTACGAGGGCAACCACGCCAGCAGCACGTACAGCGACCAGTTGTGGCAGAAGTGGTTGATGATGATGGCCCACACGGCAGGGGCGCTCAGGATGCGCCCCCAGGGGACGCTGCGGGGGGCCTCGTCCGCGACGTCCGGGAGCGCCGGGTCGCGCCCCTCGCGCACCAACCGGTACCACCCAGCTCCCCAAACGAACCCCAACGCACCGAACGCGTAGAACGCCATGGGCCAGCCATGGTCGCGGATGATCCACCCGGTGACCGGCAGGGCGAACACCGTGCCCATGGCCACCCCGCTGCTCACCAGCGCTACGGCGCGGGTGCGGTGGTCAGGGTGTACCCACCGCCCCAGCATGTTGAAGGAACCGGGGAACACTGCGGCCTCGCCGATGCCCAGGGCAATGCGAGCCGCGACGAGCGCGGCGAGCGACAGCTGCGCCGCGACAGGGGTGAGCAGGGTGAACAGCGACCACCAGATGACCGCCGCTCCCAGCACGCGACGCCCGCCGTAGCGGTTGGTCAGCCACCCGGCGCCAATCTGCAGCAGCAGGTACCCCACGAAGAACGACGACAGCACCAGCCCCTTCACGGACTCGGTCCACCCCAACTCCTGCTGCATGGGGATGGCGGCCACCGACAGGTTGCTGCGGTCGAGGTAGGAAATGAACACCGCGACGAAGCAGAGAAGCACCACCGTTTGGTACGCCGGCCAGCGGCCGGCGGAAGAGGCGGAGGGAGGAGTCATGTCGGCGTGATGGCAGATGGGAGGCGGGAGGGTTACGGCCCGTCGCGTCGGCGCGTTATCATAACAGTCGTTATAAAAACCAGCCACCTGTCCTGGACTTCTCCCTCATGAGCGTCGCCCCCGCGCTGCTCGATGCTGCGATCGACGACCTGCGTCGCCTGCTCGGTGATCGGCTGTCCACCAGCGACTCCGTGCGCGATCTCCACAGCCATGACGAGTCATGGCACGCGCCCCACCAACCGGACGCGGTGGCCTTCCCGGTGTCCACCGAAGAGGTTGCAATGGTGGTGCGCGTGTGCGCCGCACACCGCATTCCCGTGGTCGCGTACGGCACCGGCACGGCGCTCGAAGGCGGCGTGATTCCGGAGCACGGCGGGGTGATCGTCAGTCTCCAGCGGCTCGATCGCGTGCTGCGGGTGAGCGCGGAGGACCTCGACGCCACGGTGCAGGCCGGCGTCACGCACCGCACGTTGAACGCGCACCTGCGTGACCTCGGTCTCTTCTTCCCGATCGATCCCGGGGCCGACTGCTCTCTCGGCGGGATGGCCGCGACACGCGCATCCGGCACGAATGCCGTGCGCTACGGCACGATGCGCGAAAACGTGCTCGGTCTCACGGTGGTGCTCGCCGATGGCCGCATCGTGCGCACCTCCCGTCGCGCCCGGAAGTCCTCCGCCGGCTACGACCTCACGCGGCTGTTCGTGGGCAGCGAGGGGACGCTCGGCATCATCACCGAGGTCACCGTGCGCCTGGCCGGCGTACCCGACACCATCGCCGCCGCGGTCTGTTCATTCGATTCGCTCGACGGAGCCGTCAACACCGTCATCCGCACAATCCAGCTCGGCGTCCCCATCGCACGCGTCGAGCTGCTCGACGATGTGCAGATGGACGCCGTGAACCGGTACTCCGGGTTAGCGCATCCGGTACAGGACACGCTCTTCCTCGAGTTTCACGGGTCTGCGTCGTCGGTGCGCGAGGACGCAGCGCTGGTGCAGCAGATTGCCTCGGAGCTGGGTGGGGGCGCGTTCGCCTGGGCCGTCGGCCATGAGGAGCGTGGGCAGCTGTGGGCGGCGCGCCACAACGCGGCCTATGCCAACAAGGCCCTGCGCCCCGGGTGTGGTATGTGGGCAACCGATGTCTGCGTCCCGATCTCCCGTTTGGCGGAGTGCATCCTCGAGACCAAGCTTGACCTGCGCGAGAGCTTCCTCATGGCGCCGCTCATTGGGCACGTCGGCGACGGCAACTTTCATCTCGGGTTTCTCGTCCGGCGCGATGATCCGCGCGAGGTGGCCGAGGCGGAGCGGTTGCACGACCGGCTCGTGCTGCGCGCGCTGGCGATGGACGGCACCTGCACGGGGGAGCATGGCGTGGGCACGGGGAAACTGCGCTTCCTCGCCGCCGAGCACGGCGAAGCGCTGGAGGTGATGCGTACCATCAAGCAAGCGCTCGACCCGCTGGGCATCATGAACCCAGGCAAGGTGCTGCCGCCCTGATGAGGCACGTCGCGCAGGTGCATCGACCCGTTGTTCGATTGCTCTGCGCGCATCTACACGCCGGCCGAAGCGCGCGCGGGCGCAGGCCATGAAGAAGCTCGGGGTGGATGGCATCACGATCGGCCCGGGCACCCACCTCCACCACATGACATGTCTGACACGCTTGAACGCACACTCGGCGTACGCAACCTGACGTTGCTTGTCATCGGCAACGTCATTGGCTCCGGCATCTTTCTCGTACCGGCCGCCGTGCTGGCGCAGAGTGGAGAGTCGGTGCCGGTGGCGATCGCCGTCTGGCTGGTGGGTGGACTTCTCTCGCTGCTGGGAGCCTTGTCGTACGCCGAGTTGGGCGGCATGGACCCGGGTGCGGGTGGTCTCTATGCCTACATCCGCGACGCGTTCGGTTCCTTCCCGGCATTCCTCTACGGATGGACGCTCTTCTTCGTGATCGGGTCAGGCACGATCGCGGCACTGTGTGTGGCCGCGGGCGACTACCTCACGCAGTTCGCTCCGCTTTCACCGATGGCGAAGCGCCTGTTCGCGCTCTCGCTGATTCTGCTCATGGCCGTGATCAATGTGCGCGGCACACGTGAAAGTGCCGCTGTACAAAATGTGGCCACCGGCTTCAAGGTGCTCGCGATTCTCAGCATGAGCGCGGTCATGTTCGCGCTGGGCCACGGCAGTACCCTCCCGCCCGTCTCGCACGTGGTGCAGCCGCTCACCGCCTCGGGTGTTGGTCTTTCGATCATTTCGGTGTTGTGGGCGTACGAAGGGTGGCAATACGTCACCTTCGTGGCCGGCGAGGCGAAGGATCCGCAGCGATCCATTCCGCGCGCGATCGTCTGGGGTACCGTGGCGCTGATCCTCATCTACCTGATTGCCAACGTTGGCTATCTCGCCGCCCTTGGCGTGTCACGCATGGCGGCTTCCGATCGCGTCGCCGGCGAGGCGATCGCGCAGGTGATGGGGTCTGCGGCGGGCTACCTCATCGCCTCGGCGATCATCGTGTCGATGTACAGCGCGGCGCATTCGGCCGTGATCACGGTTCCGCGCGTGTACTTCGCGATGGCCAGGGACGGCGTGTTCTTTCCGCAGATGATGCGCATTCATCCCACCTTCGGCACGCCCGCATTCGCCATCATCACCAGCTGTGCGTGGGCGGCCATCCTCGCGCTGAGCGGGACGTTCGAGCAGTTGCTCACGTACGTGGTGTTCATCGGGTGGATCTTCTACGGGCTGGGCGCGGCGGCCGTCATCGCGTTGCGCATCAAACGGCCACATGCGGTTCGGCCGTTTCGCGTGCCGGGTTATCCCATCACGCCGATCGTGTTCATTCTTGCAGCGGCCGTCATTGTGCTCAACACCGTCATTTCTCGGCCCGGGCAGGCGGTGATTGGCATCGGGGCGGTACTGCTGGGCGCACCGGCCTACGTGCTCTGGCGCCGGCGCGCCCACCGGTAGCGGAGCCGGCGGTGGCAACGGCTTCCCTCAGACCCGACCACGCGGTGCTCGCGACACGGGGCACCCGTGGTCCGTGCTCAGCGCATCCCGATGGTCATACCGATCCCACGGAAACACCGACCGCCGTTCCAACCCTGATCGCCATGACCGCCCGCCTCAATCGCCTCCGTCGCACCGGCCACGCGGCCGCCCTGATTCCGCTCCTGGCCGGCGGTGCCGCTGCGCAGCCCCGTGAGCCCTTCGCCGGGCTCGACGCCTACGTCACCAAAGCACTCGCTGACTGGAAGGTCCCCGGCCTCGGCCTCGCCATCGTGCGCAACGACTCGGTGCTGTACGTCAAGGGCTATGGCGTCCGCAGCACCGCCACGCGCCAGCCGGTGGACGAACGGACGCTGTTCGCCATTGGCAGCACATCCAAGGCCTTCACCACCGCCGCGCTGGCGATGCTGGCCGACTCGGGTCGGCTCGCTTTTGACGCCCCCGTCACCACCTACCTGCCGGGGTTTCAGATGTAGACCCCGCGGTCACCCGCGAGATCACCGTCCGCGACGTCCTCTCCCACCGCACTGGCCTCACCCGTGGTGAACCCGTGTGGTTTGCCTCGGGGGTTCCCCCTGCCGAGATCGTCCGGCGCCTGCGCTATTTCCGCCCGACGTGGAGTTTCCGGTCGCAGTTCGGCTACTCGAACATCATGTACATCGTTGCCGGTGAGGTGCTCGCCAGCGCGGCCGGCATGCGCTGGGAGGAGTTCGTTTCCACGCGCCTCTTCGCGCCGCTGGGGATGACCGGCTCCAACACCACCGACCGCGACATGGAGCGGCATCCCAATGGAGCCACGCCGCACGCCGAGGTGGACGGCGTGGCGCGCCCCATCCCGTGGCGCCACATCGACAACGCCGGCCCCGCGGGCTCCATCAACTCCTCCGCCACCGACATGGCGCAGTGGGTGCGCCTGCAACTGGGGCTGGGGACCGTGGGCGGGCGTACGCTGTACAGCCGGCGCATGGCGGAGGAGATGCACACCCCCAACACCGTCATCCGGATCGACTCCGCCGCCCGGGCCTTCAACCCCAATACCCACTATTCGGCCTACGGGCTGGGATGGTTCCTGGAGGACTATCGCGGGCGCTCCGTGGTCCAGCACAGCGGCAGCACCGATGGCTTCTCCGCGTACGTGGCCATACTCCCGGAGGAGCGCTTCGGCGTGGTGCTCCTCACCAACATGAGCGGCACCGGGCTCCCCGCGGCGCTGGCCCGCAAACTGTTCGACCTGCAGCTCCAGGCGCCGGCGCGCGACTGGTCGGCCGACGCGCTGGTGCGCGCGCAGGCGCAGCAGGCGCGCGCCCGCGAGGCGCAGCGACGCGCCGATTCGCTGCGCCCCCCCGCTGGTACTCCGTCGTTGCCGCTGGCGCGGTATGCCGGGCGCTACGTGGACAACCTGTACGGCACCATTGAGGTGAGTGAGGCGGGCGGCGCGCTGCGGATGTCCCACGGCCCCAACCTCGCCACCGCGTTGGAGCATTGGAGTGCCGACAACTTTCGCGGCAAGTACGACTCCCCGTCGCAGCTCCCCTTCTTCGTGAGCTTCCGCGTGACCCCCACCGGCACGGTGAGCGAGCTGGTGGCGGAGATGGCCGGGACGCCGGTCACCTTCACCCGTGCGGCGCCCCCGCGCTGATGCTCGCCGGCGGGGGCGGCGTGATGCCGACCTCGCCCTCCAAAACCTTGAGTCCCCCCGCCCCCCGACCATGCCCAGACTCACCGCCCTCTTTCCGCTGCTGACGGCACTCGCGCTGCCCACCACCGCCGCCGCGCAGGCGGTGCCCCCGTACGACGTGGTGCTGGCCAACGCGACGATTGTGGATGGCACCGGCGCGCCGCGGCGCGCGGGGCATGTGGCCATCAAGGGCGGGAGGATCGCGGCGGTGCGGGCGACACCGTTTACCGCGGGGAGTGCGCCCCGGACGATCGACGTGCGCGGACAGGTGGTGGCGCCGGGGTTCATCGACCTGCATGCGCACCTCGAACCGCTGCTGGAGCTTCCCGACGCCACGAGCGCCGCGCGGCAGGGCGTAACCTTGGCGCTGGGGGGACCGGACGGCGGCGGGCCGTATCCGCTGGCGGCCACCATGGACTCGGCCGCCGCGTTGGGGGTGGGGATCAACGTCGGCTACCAGGTTGGGCACAACACCGTCCGCCAGCAGGTGATGGGGACCGCCAACCGGGCGCCCACGGCGGAGGAGCTGGCCCGCATGCGCGCGATGGTGGCGCAGGGGATGCGCGACGGCGCGTTCGGGCTGAGCACCGGGCTAATCTACATTCCGGGCACCTACTCGAAGCTGGACGAGGTGCTCGCGCTGGCGGGCGAGGCCGCGCGCGCGCGGGGGATCTACACCTCGCACCTGCGCGGAGAAGGGCTGGGGCTGTTGGACGGCGTGGCCGAGGCGCTGGAGATCGGGCGACGGGTGCGGATCCCGGTGGTGCTGACACATCACAAGGCGGTGGGGCCGCAGATGTGGGGGCAGAGCGTGACGACGCTGCGGATGGTGGACTCGGCGCGCGCGGAGGGGACCGACGTGATGCTGGACCAGTATCCCTACACGGCGGCATCGACGGCGTTTGACGTGTTGCTGCCGCCGTGGGCGCTGGCGGGGGGGCGCGACTCGTTACGGGCGCGACTGGCGGTCCCGGCGCAGCAGGCGCTGATCGCGCGGGAGATCCTCGCGCTGTTGCAGAACGACGGGGGCGGTGGCGATGTGCGGCGGGTGCAGTTCGCCAGCGTGCCGTGGGACTCGACGCTCAACGGGAAGACGCTCCGCGACTGGGCGGACCAGCGCGGGGTGGGGGCTGGGCTGGAGGCGGTCGTGCCGCTGGTGATCGAGGGGTACCTGAACGGCGGGGCCGCGGTGGTCCTCCACCTGATGGACGAGGGGGACGTGCGGCGCATCATGGCGCACCCGACGACGATGATCGCCAGCGACGGTCGCCTGTCGGTGCCGGGGAACGGCGTGCCGCACCCGCGCAACTACGGTACGTTTCCGCGGGTGCTGGGGGAGTACGTGCGCGAGCAGCGGGTCCTCACGCTTGAGGAGGCGGTGCGGAAGATGACGTCAATGCCGGCGGCGCGCCTGGGGCTGAAGGACCGCGGGTGCCTGCGGGCGGGGTGCGCGGCGGACGTGGTGGTGTTCGACCCCGCCACCGTGCGGGATCGGGCGACGTTCCTGGCGCCGCACCAGTATGCGGAGGGGATCCCGTGGGTGTTCGTGAACGGAGTGGCGGTGGTGGCAGATGGCGTGCCGACCGGGGCGCGACCCGGCGTGGTGTTGAGGAACGGGCGTGCGCGAGCAGGCGACAGGCGAGGCGCTCGAGGTAATGCGCATCATTAAGCAAGCGCTCGTCCCGCTCGGCATCATGAACCCGGGGAAGGTGTTGCCCCCGTAGTCAGGCCCAGTGCCACTGCCGGCGCGCAACGAATGCGGGCCCGCTTCGCCGCGCAGCCGAATTACAACATCGCGGCGATCGCTCGCCCCACGTCGGCGGTACTCGCTGTGCCACCCATGTCCGGTGTTCGCGGCGCCTGTGGGTCGGCCAACATCCGTTCGATGGCTTGCAACACTCAGCCGCCGTCTCAGCGTGGCCAACGTGCTCGAGCATCAGCGCACCCGACCTGATCATGCCGATCGGATTCGCAATCCCGCGACCGGCGATGTCCGGCGCCGATGGTGCACACGGCCTCGACGACCCGCATACCTTCCGGCAGAACTTCGACGCCGATGCCGTCGCCGGGAATGCGGGCCGCTACTTGCTCGGCGTGGCCTACTTCGCCGCGCGAATCAGCCGCTCCTGCACACGACGCAGTGGCAGCGAGGGCTCGCCGCTGATGTTCCACGCGTTGAACACCACTACCATCTCCTGATCGGGAAACGCCATCGGGAATTGGCCGCCGAATCCGGACCCGGACCAGATGAACGCGTCCTTCTGGACCGGATTGTTGTACAGCCACCACTTGTACCCGTACTGCGGGGCGCCCGCGCGCGTGCTGGTCGCGATGTGTGGCGTTACGGATTCGCGCACCCAGCGTTCCGACACGACGGTCTTTCCCTGCCAGCGGCCACTCTGCAGCCACAGCTGCCAGATCTTTGCCAGGTCGGTTGCCTCGAGATACAGGCCCCCCTCGGTGTCGATGGCGCCCGAGGGGGTGCGCTTCCAGTGCCACTGGGTGATGCCGAGTGGCGCAAAGAGATGGCGCGCCGCGTACTCCTCGATGTCGACGCCGGTGGCGCGAAAGAAGATGTGTGCGATGAGCGCGCTTTCGCCGCTGCTGTAGTTGAACTGGGTGCCCGGCTCGCGCATCATCGGCCGGTCGATGGTGAACTTGACCCAGTCCGGGCTCGCCTCGAGCGCGCCCGCCGTGTTGCGCGGATCGCTATACGGAATGCTTTCGTTCCAGTCGAATCCCCCCGACATCGTGAGCAGATGGCGGATGGTGATGCGCCGCTTGCGATCGT
>NZ_JBIJAW010000302.1:0-3932 GCF_044345575.1 Gemmatimonas sp. | reverse complement strand
TCGGATGTGACACATCAGGCGAGACCTTCACACGCAATTCCATGACCGCCGGTGGGTGGCCGTGGGTTTTCGTGCGAGGGCTCGCCTTTTTCGTGCGGGTACCTGAAGCGGGAAATAACCAGCAACGACTATGAACAACATCAAGGTTTTCGTGCTCATGGCCGGCTTGACCGGCCTCGTGATGGCCATCGGCCAGCTCCTCGGCGGCGGCTCCGGCGCCGTCATGGGGCTGCTCATGGCCGCGGCGATGAACCTCTTCATGTACTGGGGCTCGAGCAGCATGGTGCTGCGCTCGTACGGCGCCCAGGTGGTGAACGCGCAGCAGGCGCCCGAGCTGTACGAGATGGTGGACCGTCTCCGTCAGCGCGCGGGGCTACCCATGCCCGTCGTGGCCATCGCGCCGCATGACCAGCCCAACGCGTTCGCGACGGGGCGCAACCCGGAGAACTCCGTGGTGTGCGTGACCGAGGGGCTCATGCGCATGATGAACCGCGAGGAGCTCGAGGGGGTCATCGCGCACGAGCTGGCGCACATCAAGAACCGTGACATGCTGCTGCAGACGATCGCGGCCACGATGGCGGGCGCCATCGGCAACATCGCGCAGTTCGCGATGTTCTTCGGCGGCGGGCGTGACGACGAGGACAACGCGAATCCGGTGCTGGCGATCCTCATCATGATCATCGGCCCGATCATCGCGATGGTGATCCAGTTCGCGATCAGCCGTCAGCGCGAGTTCAAGGCCGACGCGGTGGGCGCGGAGATCAGCGGCAAGCCGCTGGCGCTCGCGAGTGCGCTGGGGCGTCTCGAGATGGGCGCGCGTCGCATTCCCATGCAGGTGAGCCCCAACGCGGCCCCGCTGGCCATCGTGAACCCGCTCGCGGCGTTCAGCATGCGCGGAGTGAGCAAGTGGTTCAGCACGCACCCGCCGACGGAAGAGCGTATCGCGGCGCTGCGTCAGATCGCCGGCGCGTACTGAGACAGCTCAGGGGCTCGGGAAGCGCGTCCACACGGAGATCGCCGAGGCGGGTGAGGGCACGGAGAACAGCCAAACAGCATAGGTAGAACAGCAAAGGGGACCGCATGGGTGTGCGGTCCCCTTTTTCTGGCTGGTGCGGTTCTCTGCGTCCTCACCACCCTCGGCGAGCTCCGTGTTGGCGCGTTCCCAAGCCGAAGCCCAGAGCTAGCCCGCGTCGCCCGTCGAAGCAGCTCCCGTACCGAGCCGGTGGAAGACCATCTCTTCCACCACCTGCCCGCCCTTGAGGTGCTCCACGACGATGCGCTCGATGCTCTCGGGAGTCACGCCGTGGTACCACACGCCCTCGGGGTACACGGCCACAATGGTGCCGCCGGCGCACACGCCGAGGCAGGGCGCCTCGCTACGCTTCACGCGGGTGGCGCCGAAGAGCAGGCCGTGTCGCTGCAGCAGGGAAGCGAGCTTGGCATACACGGCGCGCCCGGCGCGGTTTTCGGTGCAATAGCCACCCGTGCACACGAGGACGTGGCGCGAGTAGGCCTCCATCTCCGGCTTCATGGCCAACCTGCGATCTCCCGAAAAACGTTGGCGCTTGGACTCAATCCGACGTGGGCGGCTTGGGCGGTCGTGTGGCCGCCGACTGCAGAGCCCGCTCCCTCAGCAAGATATACATGCCGCGCATGGCGAAGAGGGTGCCCACGATGGAAATCGCGACACCACGGTTACCCGTGTGTTGCAGCCAGCGGGCCGCGGCCGCGCTCATGAGGAACCCGACGCCGGCGTACACCAGCCCCCGGCGCTGCGCGCTGCTCCACTTGCCGCTGCGGGAATGCAGCAAGGCGGACCCGAGCAACCAGGCGCCGCCGGAAGCGACAAGAGTGGAAGCGATCGTATCGCGGTCGAGAAGCATGGGCCGGGGCGAGAGGAGACTACCGTCAGAAATCTATTCGAGCGTGAGACGGGGAGGGGGAGACCCGAGACGTGAGAATGAGACGCGACGGGCGAGAGACAGAAGCCAGCCTGGATAGAAGCGAGAGGTCAGCATTCTCGAGGTGAGAAGCGAGAGCGTGCGGCCTCGCTTCTCACCTCGGGATCGCGGTCGTCTCGCTTCTATCCGAGCGCACCTCACACGCTGGCCCTTCGATTCTCCCGCTGGACGCTCGGGTCTCAGACCTCAGGCACGAGCCAGCCCCACCACCAGCTCCACTACAATCAGCAGCACAATCGCGATTTCCAGCGTCTCGCTTCTCGCCGCCTGCGCTTCCCCGTTCAACATCGCGTACGTGTCGCGCAGAATGGCGAGCTTGCGGTCGATGCCTGCGCGCCACGTGCGGCCGCGGAAGAGTTCGAGGGCGGCCGAGTACACGCGTGCCAGGTACACGTCGTCGGTGACCTTGAGCGCGTTCTCCACGCGTTCCACCAGTTCGGTGCTGTCGGCCACCTGCGCCTGCAGGCGCTGCAGCAGCGCGGCGAAGCGCCGGCCGGGAAACACGGCGTGTCGGGCGCGCGCCGCCTCGATGTCGTCGTACAAACGCGGCAGTTCGGCGTCGAGCAGCGCGTCGTAGTAGCGGAGCTCGAGCAGCTGCGCATTCGCGAACTCGACGATGTACTGCAGGTCGGTGTCCTGCTCGCCGGGTTCCACCACGAGGGCGTTGTCCCACGTGAGAATGGCGAGATCGTCGCCGTAATAGCTGAAGCGGTGTGGCAGCAATTCGCGCCGGGCGTCGGCGCTGAGCGGCCGGGTTTCGTTGAGGAGGAGCGGCGCGACATCCAACGCGGCGAGCGCATCGGCGTCGAGCGGTTCACCGTCGGCACCGCGGATGCGCGCCACACGGAACACCGTGTAGTCCTCGTGCAAGGCGGCAATGCTGGGGCGCTCCACCGCTGGCGCAATACGCTCGGTGAGCAGCCGCAGGTGATGCTGGACGATGGCCGTGATCGATGGGTGCTGATGCAGCCGCTGACCGAAGAGCGTGAAGTCGGTCCAGGGGCACATCGGTTCGGCCCGCACCTTCACACGCAGCGACACCACGCCGAAGTCGAAGATGCGCGCCGACAGCTCCACGTCGTACGAGTGGTTCGCGAGCATGAGCGTCTCGCCCCCCAGCAGCACCGTGATGGGTGGGTTGGAGATCTGCAGCGCCTGCCCTTCACCGCGCACCGGCCGCACCCGTTCCGGACCGCTGGTGGCCAGCAGATCGAGGGCGCGCTCGAGATCGATGGCGTAGCCCACGTCGAACAGCCGGTAAGCGATGGCTGCACCGGTCTCGACCATTACAAGCGACTCGTCAATGCGTTCCATGCGTATCAACATACCCCCGAAGCGGGCGATGTGATTGCATTCACGGGCAGACGCCTTAGCGTTGACGTATGACTCCTGTCACCACACGGCCCGGTCTCCCCGACCCGGCCATCGTTTCGAAGGGCTACGCCCACCCCGAGCGCCTCGTGAGTACCGCGTGGCTCGCCGACCACCTCTCCGACCCGTCGCTCCGTCTGCTCGAGTGCAACGAGGACGTGCTGCTGTACGATGTGGAGCACATCCCGGGGGCGCAAAAGCTCGACTGGCACGTGGATCTGAACGATCAGGTGGAGCGCGATTACTTGGACCGCGCCGGCTTCGAGTCGCTCGTGCGCCGGTTGGGCATCGATGACAGCACCACCGTGGTCTTCTACGGCGACAAGAACAACTGGTGGGCCACGTATGCCTTCTGGGTGTTCCAGCTGTTCGGCTTCGACAACACCGTCGTGCTCGACGGCGGCCGCGCGAAGTGGCTGGCCGAGGGGCGCGAGACCACTGAAGCGAAGCCCACGTTCGCCGCGTCGGCGTACGTGGCGCGTGAGCGCGACGATTCGCGTATCCGCGCTTACTTCGCCGATACCAAGGCGCACATGCAGGCGGGGCTGCCCATGGTGGACGTGCGGTCGCCGCAGGAGTACACGGGCGAGAAGCTGCACA
>NZ_JBIJAW010000301.1:0-3936 GCF_044345575.1 Gemmatimonas sp. | reverse complement strand
CATCGGGGAAGCCGACAACGCTCCACTGCGCGACGCGATCAATCGCGGACACATCCCCGGGCCGCGCGTGCTCACCTCGTTGGGCTCCATGAACGAGCGTACGCGCGGCGGCACCCCCGATTCGCTGCGGGCGGCCGTGCGGCGATTCAAGCAGATGGGCGCCGACGTGATCAAGATCTTCGCCTCCAAGAGCATTCGTGACGGAGGCGAAGCCACCATGTCCGTCGAGCAGCTGCAGGCGGCGTGCGGAGAGTCTACGGCACACGGCCTCCGCAGTGTCGTGCATGCGCACTCGGCCGACGCGGCGCAGCGCGCCGCGCGCGCTGGCTGCACGCAGGTGGAGCATGGGGTCTTCGCCGACGACGCCACCCTCGCGCTCTTCGCCGAGCAGGGCACATGGTTCGATCCGCAATGTGGCCTCGTGTTCCGCAATTATCTCGACAACAAGCCGTGGTTCGACGGCATCGGTAACTACAACGCGGTGGGCTTCGCGGCGATGGAGAAGGCCATTCCGCTCGCCGAGGCCGGGATCGGCCGCGCGGCGCGGACGAAGGGCGTGAAGCTGGTCTTCGGCACGGACGCCGTGGCCGGCGCGCACGGGCGCAACGCCGAGGAACTGGTGTGCCGGGTCCGCCGTGGCGGGCAGCCGGCGATGGATGCCATCGTGAGCGCCACCAGCCGTGCCGCGGAATCGATGCACCTGGAGAAGGAACTGGGGCGCATCGCTCCGGGATACACCGCGGATATCATCGCGACGAACGGAGATCCATCGCAGGAAATCGAAGCGTCGCTGCGCGTGAGTTTCGTGATGCGCGGCGGTGTGGTGTATCGACTTGATGGTACCAGCCTTGCCAAGGGAGTTCGTTGAATGACTACACGTAACGACGGGCCATCGGCGCGCCGTCAGTTTCTCAAGACGGCCGGCGTGTTGGCGGTCGGCACGGCCGCCGTCGGATCGGCTGCCTGTGATGTGAAGGAACCCGCGCAGGTGGACGACTCGTCTGCGGCGCGCCTCCTCGGCTTCGACCGGACGCTCCTCGACGCGTTGGCCACCACGGTCTTGCCCGCCATTCTGGGAGCGGCGGGCGTGCGCGCCGCCACCGACCGATTCGTGGCGTGGGCCGACGGCTACGATCCAGTGGCCGAGGAGATGCATGGCTACGGCTACTCCGACATCCGGTATCTGCCCGCCGATCCCTCGCCGGCGTGGCGCGCGCAGCTCGAGGCGCTCGACGCCCTGAGCCGCAAGACACAGCGCGTCCCCTTTGCCCGCGGCACCGACGAGCAGCGGACGGCAGTACTTGAAGCAGCACTGCGCACGGAGAGCGGTGAGCGATTGCCGTCACCACTCGCCGCACGGCACATCGCGCTCGCGCTGCTGGCCCACTGGAGCGCCTCCCCCGACGCGTGGAATCTCGCGCTGGGCGCGCAGGTGTCGCCCGGAACCTGCCGCAAACTCGATGATGCGCTGCGCGCGCCGCTGCCGCTCGCACCGGCCGGCGCGTCGGCGAAGCCGGAGGCCACGTCATGATCATTCAGGACACGAATACCACGCGGCACGAAGCGGACATCTGCATCGTGGGCAGCGGCATCACAGCGGCAATGATGGCCGCGCATCTGGCCGAGCACACAAAGCAGTCCATTCTCGTGGTGGAAGCCGGCAAGCACACCACGCCGTTCGCGCAGCGCGCGCAGGCGCGGGAGCGCTACGTGGGATACGGCGAGAGCCCGTGGAAATCGGATCACCTGGACGACCAGAACGCCTACGGCAACACGTGGGGCTTTTCCCCGAGCATGCACGTGGGCGGGCTGGCCATGCACTGGGGGGGAGTATCCCCGCGCTACTCGCCGGAAGACTTCCGGGTGAAGTCGTTGTACGGGATCGGCGACGACTGGCCGTTCACCTACGACGACCTCGATCCGTTCTATCAGGAAGCGGAAGAGCGCATGGGCGTCGCCGGTGAGCAGGGGCCAGCCGCACTCGACCCTCGTGGCAAGCCGTACCCCCTGCCGCCGCTACCGATCAACCACAACCTGAAGCAGCTCCAGCAGTGGGCCACGAATGCGGGTATCGCCACCTGGAGCACCCCCAGTGCGAAGAACAGCACCCCGTACGCGGGGCGCGCGCAGTGCCAGCGCTGCGACACCTGTTACCCCGTGTGTCCCTCGGGCGCCAAGTACTCCCCCGACTTCACGTGGGATGCGCTGGTGCGAGACAAGAAGATCACGCTCGTCACCGAAACGCTCGTGCGCCGGCTCGAAGCCGATGCGAAGACGGGCCGCATCACGCACGCCACCGGCAACCGCACCGATGCCTCCGGCGCTCCGGTGGAGATTCGAGCAAAGACGTTTGTGCTGGCGGCGGGTTTCGTGTGGTCGCCGCATCTGCTGCTGCTGTCCCGCAGCAGCGCGTTTCCCGATGGGCTGGCCAATCGTAGCGGGCTCGTCGGCAAGTATCTCGCCGGTCACCGCAATGTGAACGCGTATCTCGAACTACCCATGGAGCTGCTGCCGGGCATCAACGTGCAGCATTCGCTCGTGAGCAAGCAGTTCATGCGTCCCGGCAAGCAGTCGCGCTACCTGCGCCACGACCTCCGCATCTGGGAGTCGAGTGTGGGGCGTGAGCCGCGGTTGCGCGGTACCGACGGCAAGCTGCTGTTGGGCGACGCGCTGCTGAAGGATTGGCAGCAGCGGGCCAAGGGCGCCACGGCGCGCGTGCGTGGCTACTACGACGTGCTCCCCGACCGCGAGAGCAAGTTCACGCTCGACAGCGGCCGCACCAATCGGTTCGGCGATCCCATGCCACAGGTGGCGTTCCGCGACGCATCCGAAAGCGCGGCCCTGCGCGAGTGGCAGGAGGAGGAGTTGCGCACCCTGTTCCGTCGCATGGCGAAGGCCGGCGGTGGCTCGATTCTGCGCATGGAGAACAGCAGCAATGATCTTGGGCAGGAGCATCCCACCGGTGGGTGCCGCATGGGCACCGATCCCCTCACCAGCGTGGTGGATGCCCGGGGGCGCGCACACGACCATGAGAACCTGTGGGTGGCAGGGGCTCCCACGCAGCCAACGGCGAGCTGCTGCAACGGAACGCTCACGTTCGCGGCGGTGGGACTGCGTACGGCGAGTGCCATTGCGACCGGCTGAATCCTTTTCAACGTATCCTGGCTCTCTCTGGCGAGGCTGATTCGTCCACCTCCCGGACCGGCCTTCACCCCAACTGGAGACTCCCCATGTCTGCCCTCCTGCCCAAGAACGTCGGCACGGTCGATCGCGCATTCCGCTTCGCCCTTGGCATTGCGTTGCTGTCCATCGCCTTCACCGGCCCGAAGACAGCGTGGGGGTTTCTGGGTTTCATCCCGCTGCTCACGGCTTCGCTGAGCACGTGCCCGCTGTATACGCTCCTTGGCTTCTCGACGTGCAAGGTGCGCCAGTCGCAGTGATGCCGGACGCGGATCGTCCCGTCGAAGGCCCGTCTGATGCCGCCCTGCTGGCGGCGTCGGCGGCCGGCGGCACCGGAGCTTTCGCCGTCTTCATGCGACGGCATCAGGCGCCGGTCACGCGCTATCTCGCGCTTTTCACGGGTACGCCTGATGTGGACGACGCCGTGCAGGACACGTTTGTCGCCGCCTGGCGCGCGGCAGCGGGCTTCCGCGGCGATTCGAGCGCTCGTGGGTGGCTGTATGCCATCGCCCGGCACGCGGTTCACCATCAGCAGCGCCGTCGCGTGGATGAACCGGCGCAGCTCGAGTCCATCGAGGAATTGGCGGAACGTGCGGGCTGGGGCAGTCTCCCCGCCAATCCGGCCACCACGACAGAAGAAGATCGGGCGGAACTCCTGCATCGTGCGCTCGCCCTGTTGCCGATCGAGGAGCGAGCGGTACTCACCCTGCGGGAGCTCGACGGATTGAGCGGCGAAGAAACTGCGGCGGCGATGCA
>NZ_JBIJAW010000300.1:0-3940 GCF_044345575.1 Gemmatimonas sp. | reverse complement strand
ACAGCCACCTCTCCATCTTCGGTTCGCGCTATGCCTCCCCCATCGTGGTGAACCCGCTTGGCAGCCAGAAGGGCTTCCACAAGGACGGCGAGGTGGCCACCGCGAAGGCGGCGAAGGCGCGCGATCACCTCATGGTCCTCTCCACGGTGGCGACGACGAGCATCGAAGACACCATCGCCGCGCGCGGCGGTCCGGTGTGGTTCCAGCTCTACCACCAGACCGATTGGTCGATCACCAAGCAGATGGTCAAGCGGGTGGAGCGCGCCGGCGCCCCCGCCATTGCCTTCACCGTGGACCTGCTGGGCGGCAGCAACCGCGAAACGATGATTCGCGAAGCCCGCAAGGACACGCGCGAGTGCATCAAGTGCCATCTGGGCGGACCGCCGCTCCCGGGTGTCAGCGGCCGCGTGGACGATCGCGACAATCGTCGCAAGCCCAATCTGGTGGGCTACGAGAAGCTGCCGCCGCAGCTCGAGAAGGGCACGCCCACGTGGGAGTTCGTCGACCGCCTCAAGCAGTCCACCGGCATGAAGGTGCTCCTCAAGGGCATCGTCACCGAAGAGGACGCGGCGCTCGCCATCGAACACGGGGTGGACGGGCTATTCGTGTCGAACCACGGTGGACGCGCCGAGAACTCCCGGCGCGCCACGATCACGTCGCTCCCCGAAGTGCTCAAGGGAACGGGTGGCAAGATCCCCGTCATTTGTGACGGGGGCTTCCGCCGCGGCACCGATGTCTTCAAGGCCCTCGCCCTCGGCGCGACAGCGGCGGGCATCGGTCGGCCGTACATCTGGGGGCTGGGCGCGTTCGGCCAGGAAGGGGTCGAAGCCGTGCTCGCGATCATGCACAAGGAATTCGAGTTGACGATGAAACAGAGTGGCATCACCTCGTTGTCGCAGATCTCGATGCGCCACATCACGCCGGCCTGACCCCCTGGTGTCGTGGTTCTGTGGCTGGCGGTATCTGGTTGCCGTCGGCCTCGGCTCGGTGACGGCGTGCACGGCCGTTTCCGCGCAGGGGACGACGGCGTCTCCAGCCAAAGACTGGGCTGACCCGCTCAAGAACATCCGGCTCATTCCGCGGTGGCCGCTCACGCTCACACTCGCCGGGCAGGCGCGATGGCGTGAAGAGTTCTTTCGCGGCTTCAATACGTTGCCGCTGAACGACGATCATTCGCAGACGCGTCTGCTGCTCGTAACGGAGCTCGCGGCCGGCAAGCGCAGCGGGGCGTGGGCCCGTGCCTTCGCGGAGTATCGCGACGCGCAGAGCTATGGGCGCACCTTGCCGGGCGGCGTCCGCTCCAACGATGCCGACCGCGCCGATTTTCAGACGGCGTATGTGGATGTCGGTTATCGCGTATCACAACTCCGCGTGGGCCGGCAGGAAATCGGCCTCGCCCGAGAGCGGTTGTTCGGTGCCCCGGACTGGTCCAACACGCGACGCAGTTCACAGGGCGCGCGCCTACAGCTGGTGCACGGCCGTTTCACCGTCGAAGCGGTGGATGCACGCCCCATTGTGGTTCGCCTCAAGCTACCGAATCTCGCGGATTCCACGCAGCGGTTCCGTACACTGTCGCTCGGCAGTAGCGCTGGTGCCAAGCCGCTCGCACGTGGGTTGCCGGCGCTGTGGCAGGCGTACTGGTACGAACAACGGGTACGCCCGGTGAACGCACCGGCGTCGCATGCCTACCGCATCACCAGCGGTGGACGTGTGCAGTGGCAATGGGGGACGGCGAAAGCGAGTGCGGTAAGTCGCTCACTCGAGTTCGAAGGAGCGCGGCAGTTCGGAAACGTGGGGACCCGCAACATCAGCGCGGGCTTCTGGATCGCCGAGGCGCAGTGGCAGTGGAAACGGGCGTTCGGCGCTCCATCCCTTGCGCTCGGTGTCGAAGAGGCGACGAGTGAACGCGCGCAGACCGCCGGCACACTCGAGGTCTTCAGCGTGTTGTATCCCGCCGCGCATCAGCACGGCGGCTACGCCGACGTGATCGGGCGCCCGAACGTGCGCGAAGTCCACGCCATCTCCCAGTGGCAGCCGCACACCACCGTAGACCTGCGCGGCGCGTGGTACCACTTCGATCGCCTGCGGCTCGACGACGGCGTATACACGAAGCAGAACACCATCTTCCGGGCCGCTGGCAGCTCGAAGGCCCGCCACGTGGCGGAAGAGGTGGACATCACCGGCACGTGGCGCGCGACGCGCCACCTGCGTGTCATCTTCGGTGGGGCGCTCGTCCTGCCTGGCGCGTTCCTGCGCGAAACGCTCACCACCACCGAAACGGAACGGTGGGGCTTCCTCGGCACGACCTACGTGTTCTGAGTCTGCCGATTACGCGCTCGGCGACTTGCGCGCGGCGCGCGCGGCAAAGAACGCCGCCACCAACTGCTCACGCTCCGGGCTCGCAAGGCACTCGAGAAACGCCTCGGCCTCCACCTGCGCCCCCTGCTCGAAGGGCATGTCGATTGCCGCCGTCACACAGCGGAGAATGCGCGCTCGCGCAAACGCATGCACCTCCGAGTGGGGGACGCGGTCCAGCGCCTCTGCCACCTGCCGGTGTGCGAGCGACTGGTCGAGCAGCGCCTGACCCTGGCGCGCCTGTGGCCATGGTCCGCCCCGGGCGCACAGCTCGCGCGCCCATTGCCTCGCCGTGTCGAGCGGCGCATCGGCCAGCACGTCGATCAGGCCGGCGGTCAACGCATCGGCTGCCGTCATGCGCCGCCCCGTGAGCATGAGATCGAGCGCCAGTGCCGCGCCGCACAGCCGTGGCGCCCGCTGCGTGCCGCCCGCGCCGGGCAACAGCCCCAACAGCACCTCGGGGAACGCGACCACGGCCGCCGGCGCCGCCACCCGGTAGTGCGACGCAAGGGCGATTTCGAAGCCGCCGCCGAGCGCCGCGCCTTGTATGGCGGCAATCACGGGCTTCGTGCACGCCTCGATGCGGTGACAGAGTGCATTGAGCAGCGGATCTCGTCGCGGACCGCTGAACTCGCGGATATCGGCGCCGCCCACGAAGACCGTGCCCGTGCTGCACAACACCATCGCCCGGGCTGCATCATCGGCATCGAGCCGCTCAGCGGCATCGAGAAGCCCAGCGCGTACTGCGTGGCTCAATGCGTTCACCGGCGGGTGGTCGATCGTCACGATCAATAGCCCGTCTTCGAGCACTGACTTCACTGGCAGGAGATCGGGAGTGGTCTGGTCGGACATCAGGCCTCCGGCACCACGGCGGTCACCTCGATCTCCACACGCGCCCGTGGTTCCATGAGCGCGCACACCTGCACCGCCGTCATCGCAATCGTGTAGTGCCCGATGAGTTCGCGGAATGCCGCGCCGACCTTCGGCAGCGCTGCCTGATATTCGGCGCGATCGACCACGTACCAGGTCATGCGCACGATGTGTTCGGGCCCGGCGCCCCCGGCGCGCAGGACCGCCACCACATTGCGCAGCGCCTGCGTGGCCTGCTCCGCGAAGTCATCGCTCTGGAATTGCTCGCCGGCGTCCCAGCCGATCATCCCTGCCACGAAGATCTGGCGCCCTGTGGCCGCGACGCCATTGGCGTAGCCGCGCGGTCGCATCCAGCCATCAGGCAACAAGGCCTCGCTCATACCGATGACTCCTGAAAACGGGTGATGGCGGCACGCAGATCATCGGGAAACGGCATCGACCGGTGCGTGTCGAGACTGGTGCACACGATGACTTGCCGGGCCTCGACGCGCACGCCGTCGTCGCCGACGACCGCGAACTGCAGCGTGAGCGACTTCTCGCCCAGCCGTTCCACGCGCAGGCGCACGACGATGTCATCGCCCATGCGACTGATGGCGCGAAAATCGGATTCCCAGCGCACCGAGGGTAGCCCCACGCGTCGCGGGCCGAGCAGCTCGGCATACCGAACCCCGAGCGCGTCGGTGATCCAGTGCTCCACGTGGTCCTGGAAGAGCAG
>NZ_JBIJAW010000069.1:0-12882 GCF_044345575.1 Gemmatimonas sp. | reverse complement strand
AGTTGTTGTACGCCGTGTTCCAGCTGAACTGCATGTTCTTCATCGGGCTGAAATCGACGTTCGCGCGCACCTGGTACTTGCGCTCGTTGTCGAGCTGCAGCACGCCGTCGCTGTTGTCGGCGCCGAAAGAGAAGAGGTACTTCACATTGTTCTGCGTGCCACCGGCCACCTGCGCCTGCATGCCGAGGCGACCGCCGTCGCGCACGAACGGATCCATGTTCAGGAGCGGCACGGAGTCGGTGCCGAACTTCTGGAGCCGCTGGAAGCCCGAGTTGATCTGGGTCGTCCACTTGGCCGCACCCTGCGAGCCGCGCTTCGTGAAGATCTGAATCACGCCGGCCGCGGCGTCCGTGCCGAAGAGCGTGGTGGCGGCGGCACCCTTCACGACTTCGATGCGCTCGATGTCGTCGGGGTTGATGTCATTGAGCGGGCTGCCGTACGAGTTCGCGCCGCGCTGTGTGGCGCCCTGGAAGATGCCGTTGCGCGGGTATTCGTCCGATCGCGTACGCACCCCGTCCACGTAGATGAGCGGCTGGTTGCTGAGCGCCAGCGAGGTGGCGCCACGGAGACGGATGGCGCTGCCGCTGCCCGCGTTGCCCGTGCCGCCCGAGATCTGCACACCGGCCACGCGACCGGCGAGCAGGTTGGACACGTTCGTGGGCACTTCCGGCAGGTCCTTCGTGGACACCTGACCGATGGAGTTACCGACTTCGCGCTTACGCGCCGAGCCGGCGGTACCCGTCACGACGACCTGATCGAGCGAGATGGGGGATGTCTTGAGCACGAAATCGGCGGTCGCGGTCTGGCCAGAAGCCACCGTCACGACCTTTTCGATTGGCTCGTAGCCGATCATGCGCACCCGCACCGTGGCTGAGCCGGCGTTAACGCGGGTGATGGTGTACGAACCATCGGCGCCGGTTTGCCCGCCGTTCTGCGTACCGGAGATGAAGACCTGCGCGTTGGGGACGGCGTTACCGGCGGTGTTGGTCACCTTACCGCGTACCGTACCGGTGGCGCCTTGTGCGTGGGCCGGGCCAGTTGGCCCGAAGGGAGAAACGAGCAGGCCGGCAACGACGGCACATGCCGACATTGCCCGACTCCACGTACGTGAACAGAGCATCCGCACCTCTCCTGAAGTCTGCGTACTGCTGCACGGACCCGTCCGGACCGGACGGGGGGGAACACGGGGGACCACGATTCGGCGCGCCGCGGCGCACCGCCCTGCGTGGGGGGTACTGCCTGTCCCTGGGATGGGTGCCCGGATGGGCTTAATGAGGGGACAGCACGAAATTGAGCGGGACGACGCCACGATAGTGCACCCCAAGGGGCGGATCGGCAAGCATTTGCCGCCATCTGGTAAGACCGGATGTCCGCCTTGCTGGGACTGTCGCCACGGTCCACCTTCTCCCGTCCGCCGTGACCGCTTTCCGATCGCGACCGTCCCGTTTCCAGTCCGGAGCACTCCGTGCGCCTGCGTCCCCTTCCGCTCTGTGCTGCCCTCCTCGCGGCACTCCCCCTCGGGGCACTATCCCTCGGCGCGCAAGCGCCCGCCCAGCCGCCCGCACCGTCGCCCACCGGCCGTGGCGCCGCCGCCCGTCCGCTGCCGCTCGAAGCCACTCGGCGCTTTCCGCTCGACACGCGCGACGGCACCTGGCTCTCCATCGACGTGAGTCCCGATGGCCAGCAGCTGGTTTTCGACATGCTCGGCGACCTTTACCTGCTCCCCATCGCCGGCGGGGACGCCGTGCGGCTCACCACCGGCCTCCCCTACGACGCGCAGCCGCGCTTCAGCCCCGATGGTAAATCGGTGGTGTTCATCTCCGACCGGCAGGGCGCCGACAACGTGCACGTGCTGGATCTCGCGACGCGTGAGGTGAAGGAAGTCACCCGCGGCCGCGCCAACGTGTACCTCTCCCCGGAATACTCGCCCGACGGCAAGTACATCGTGGCGAGCAAGGGCGGCTTCCGGGGCGGACTCCCCACCCTGTGGATGTACCACGTGCAGGGCGGCGCCGGGGTACCGCTGTATACCGCGCCGGCGAACGCCGCGCCCGGAACCGCCGTGCAGCAGGCAGGGGCCGCGTTCACGGCCAATGGGCGCCATCTGTACTACACGCAGCGCACGGGCGCCTGGAACTACAATGCGCAGTTCCCGCAGTACCAGATCTGGTCGTACGACCGGGAGACCGGCGATCGCGAACCCATGTCGTCGCGCTACGGCTCGGCGGTGCGCCCCACACTGAGCCCCGACGGCAAGTGGCTGGTGTATGGCTCGCGCTACGAGAACAAGACGGGGCTGCGCATCCGCGATCTCGCCACCGGCGACGAGCGGTGGCTCGCGTATCCCACCCAGCGCGACGAAATGGAGTCGCGCGCGCCCATGGACGCGCTGCCGGGGATGAGTTTCACCCCCGACTCGAAGGACCTCGTGGCCAGCTATGGCAACAAGCTCTGGCGCGTGGCGGTGGACGGCAGCGGGCAGAAGGAAATTCCCTTCCGCGTGCAGGCGCAGATCGAAGTGGGCCCCGAACTCGCCTTCAACTATCCGATCACCGACAGCGCCACGTTCACGGCGCGTCAAATTCGCGACGGCGTGCCCAGCCCCGACGGCAAGCAACTGGCGTTCGTCGCGATGGACAAGCTCTACGTGATGGACTGGCCGAGTGGCACGCCGCGCCGCGTGAGCACGCTCGACGCCATCGAGGCGGAGCCCGCATGGGCGCCCGATGGCAAGTCGCTCGCGTTCGTGACGTGGACGGAGCAGGGGGGACGCCTGTACAAGGCCACCCTCACGCCCGGTCGTCCGACGCGCATCGTGCCCATCAGCGCCGGCGGGGCCACGGTGCGCATGCCGGTCTTCTCGGCCAACGGGTCGCGCATCGTGGCCATGCGCACGCCGGCCCAGGGGCGTCGTGACCAAACCGGTGTGACGGGCACCACGGAGCTGGTGTGGTACAACGCGTCGCCCGTGGGCGCAGATGGCGCCGCACCGACGGTGATCGCGCGCGCGGCAGGGCGTACCAAGCCGCACTTCACCGCCGACAGCACGCGCATCTATCTGACGTCGAGCAACGGGCTCGTGTCCATTCGCTGGGACGGCACCGACGAACAGCGCCATCTGCGTGTGGTGGGGGCGGGGGCCGGCGGTGCGAACGACGACGATCATGGCCACACCGAGCTGACGCTGTCCGATATGGAAGCGCTGAAGATCAACAGCGAGGAGCCCGGGCTGCAGGGCCCGCCGGCGCAGTTGGTGATCGCCTCGCCCGCGGGTGATGTCGCGCTGGCGCAGATCGGCGGGGACTTCTATACCGTGGTCATCCCGCCGCGCGGTACGCAGGCCACCGTGAATGTAGCCGAGCCGGCCGGTGCGACCTTCCCCGTGCGCAAGCTCACCGATATCGGCGGCCAGTTCCCCACATGGTCGGCCGACGGCAAGCGCGTGCACTGGAGCATCGGCAACGCGCACGTGGTGTACGATCTCGATGCCGCCGTCGCGCGCGAGGCTGCCATCGCCGCCGCGCGTCGCGATACGACGATCGCCGAGAGTGCTCGCCCCACGCCGTACATGCCGACCGAGACGCGGGTGCGCGTGAGCGCCACGCGTGATCTGCCGAGTGGGGCGGTGGTGCTGCGCAACGCGAAGCTCGTCACGATGAAGGGCGACGAGATCATCGCGCGCGGTGATGTGGTGATCCGCAACAACCGCATCGCCGCGGTGGGCGCGGCGGGCACCGTGACGGCGCCGGCGGGGGCGACGGAGATGGATCTCGCGGGGGCAACCGTGATCCCCGGCTTGGTCGATACACACGCGCACCTGCGCGCCGAGCGTGGCACCATTCACGAGACGCAGCCGTGGGCCTATCTCGCGAATCTCGCGTATGGCGTGACCACCACGCGTGATCCGCAGACGGCCACCACCGACGTCCTCACGTATCAGGACATGGTGGAAGCCGGGCAGATCATTGGCCCGCGCATCTACAGCACCGGCCCCGGCATCTTCAACACCGACAACATCCGCGATCAGGAGCATGCCCGCAGCATGCTCAAGCGCTACAGCCAGTACTACGACACGAAGACGATCAAGATGTACGTCGCCGGTGTGCGGCAGGTGCGGCAGTGGATCATCACGGCCGCGCGCGAGCAGCAGCTCATGCCCACGACGGAAGGGTCGCTCGATGTGAAGCTCAACCTGTCGGAAACGCTCGATGGGTATCCGGGGCTCGAGCACAGCATGGGGATCACGCCCATCGGCAGCGATGTCACGAGTTTCATGGCCTTCACCAAGCGGGCGTACACGCCCACGCTGCTTGTGAACTACGGAGGCCCGTGGGCGGAGAATTGGTTCTACTCACGTGAGAATCCGTACGGCGATCCCAAGCTGCAGCGCTTCACCGCGTACGAAGAGCTCGCGCTCAAGACGCGGCGTCGCATGGCGAGCATGCCGAACGGCGGCACCGCCGGCGGGTGGTTCCGCGACGAGGAGTACGTGTTCCCGCAGCTCGCCGCGGATGCCACGAAGATCCTGCGCGCGGGCGGCCGTCTCGGTGTGGGGAGCCACGGCCAACTGCAGGGGCTCGGCTACCACTGGGAGCTGTGGGCCATGGCGAGTGGCGGCATGACCAACCACGAGGCGCTCAAGGTGGCCACGATCGTGGGGGCGAGCGACATCGGCCTCGCCAACGACCTCGGCTCCATCGAGGTGGGCAAGCTGGCCGACCTGGTGATCCTCGACAAAGATCCGCTGGCCGATCTGCGCAACACCAACACGGTGCGCTACGTGATGAAGAACGGCCGCTTGTACGATGGCAACACGCTCGCCGAGACGTATCCCACGAAGAAGGCGGGGCCGGTGGTGCCTAACCGCCCGATTGCGCCGAATACGAAGGCGGGGACGGGGCACTGAGGCACGGTTAGCCGACGGGGGAAAGGGAGAAAGGGGGAAGCTTCCTCATTTTCTCCCACCCTCCTTTTCTCCCAATTTCAGTTCCGCCGTTTCTCAGATTCTCAATAAAGCCCCTGCACCCGGGCCCCGGCCGCCATCCCCTCCCATGCGCTCCGGCGGGTAGATTTGCCGGATGCACCAAGACCAGACGACGACTCCGTCCTCCGCGGGCTCTGCCACCACCGCCCACCTCGGCGCCCTGGCGGTGTGCACCGCCGCCGCGCTGCTGCTGCTGTGGCCCCTCCTCACCGGACAGATCATGTTCGGCGGCGGTCGCTCCGACATGTTCATCGCCGGCTACTCGTTCCGCCTCTTCGGCGCCGAGTGGTTCAAGGAGACGGGCAGTATTCCCCAGTGGAACCCGTACCTGTTCGGCGGGCTGCCGTACATCGGCGCCATGCACGGCGACATCTTCTATCCGTCGGCATGGCTGCGCTGGCTCATGCCCACCGATCTCGCCATTACGTACGCCATGGCGCTGCACTTCGTGCTCGCCGGCTGGTTCATGTACCGCCTCGCCCGCTCGCTCGGCCTCGGATGGGGCGCGGCGATCGTGGCCGGTGTGGCGTACGAACTCACTGGCATCGTGGCGTCGCAGATGAGCCCCGGACACGACGGCAAGCTGTTCGTGTCGGCGCTCACGCCGCTCGGGTTCTGGGTGCTGCTCAACGCCATCCGTCATCAGAAAACGTGGGCGTTCGGTGCCTTTGCGATCACGGTCGCGCTCATCATTCTGGGCCATTACCACATGGCCTATTTCCTGTTGCTCGCGCTGGGACTCTGGGCGCTCTACCTCGTGTTCTGGGACCCGCAGCGTCCCGCCGATGTGAAGCCGGTGCCCACGCTCGCGCTCGCCGCCGGCGCGGTGGCCGTGGGGTTGGGCATCACGGCGCTGCAGGTCATGCCGTTCTTCGCCTACATCCCGTTCTCGCCGCGTGCTGATGGCGCGACGGATCTCGGCTGGGAGTTCGCCACCAGCTACGCGTTGCCGCCCAGCGAAGTGTTCACGCTGCTGCTGCCGCAGTTCAACGGCGTGCTCGATCATTACTGGGGCAGCAACCCCATCAAGTTCCACACGGAGTACATGGGCGCGCTGCCGCTGGTGCTCGCGGCCTTCGCCTTTGGTGACAAGACGCGCCGCACGATGGCGTTCACGCTCGCCGGCTTCGCGCTCTTCTTCCTGCTCCTCTCGTTCGCCGGTCATACGCCGTTCTACCGGCCGTTCTACGAGTTCATGCCGCTGCTCAAGAAGATCCGCGCCATGGGCATGGTGTTCTACTTGCCGGCGTTCTTCGTGTGCATCCTCGCGGGTATCGGTGCCGAGCGGGTGTTTGCGCGCACGGTGAGCATGAAGACCGTGCTGGGTGTGGGCGGGGTTGTGGTGCTTTTCGCGCTGCTCGGCGCGGTGGGTGGTTTGCAGGGGCTGGCCGAGTCGCTCGCCATCAACGAGCGGTACGAGGCCGTCGTGAGCAATGCGCCGTACCTGCAGAGTGGCGCCGTGCGTCTGCTGCTGTTCGCGGTGGCGGGGCTGGCGGTGTTGGCACTCACGGTGAGCGGCAAGCTGGCGCGGCCGCTTGCCACCGGTTTGCTCGCTGCCGTGGTCGCGCTCGACCTGTGGAGCGTGAACAAGGAGTTCTATACCTTCTCGCCGCGCGCGTCGGAGTTGTTCGCCGACGATGCCATCACCACCAAGCTGAAAGAAGTAAAGCCGCCGTACCGTGTGCTCGATGCGGCCAATGCGTACGGCTGGTCGTTGCTCATGGCGTACAAGGTGCCGTCGGCGCTCGGCTATCACGGCTTCGAACTGCAGCGCTATCGTGAGTTGGGCGGCAAGGACGGTGGGTGGCAGAACCTCTTCTCGCCCAACCTGCTCGACCTCATGGCCATCCGCTATCTGGTGCTCCCCGACACGCAGGCGGTGCCCGGTTTCCATCAGGTGGTGCCCAAGATCACCACCACGTTCGGGACACCGGCCGTTCTGTACGAGCGCGATTCGTTGCCGACATACGCGCGCGTGCTGCCGGCCTCGGCCAAGCTCCAGCCGGCAGAGGCCGCGGCCACCATCGCCGACCAGCGCTTCCCGGTCGCGCGGGTCGCCATCTTCGACGACACGGCTACAGTGAACTCGCCGGCGGCCGCACCGCCTTTCCCAGCGGCCACCGCCACGGCCACGGTGACCAAGTGGCAGCCTGGTGCCATGGAGATTGCGGTGAACGGCGCGGAGCGCGCGCCCTCGCATCTCGTGGTGAGCGAAAACTGGTACAAGGACTGGAGCGCGCAGGTGGACGGGAAGCCGGGCGTGGTGCGGCGCGGTGATCTCTCGCTGCTCACTGTTGACCTGCCCCCCGGCGCCAAGTCGGTCACGCTCACCTTCTCGTCGCCCGAATATGCGACGGGCAAGATGGTGAGCCTCGTGTCGCTGCTCCTTGCCTTTGCGATGATCGGTGCGGGTCTCGCCATGTCCCGTCGAAAGGTCACCGTAACCACCTGACCGCTTGAAGCGGTCGCTCTGCGTTCACGCCGGAACTACGATCAAGTCATGAGAACGTCTTCCATCCTCCTCGCGTCGTCCCTGTTCGCCCTCGCGGCGTGCGGCGGCGACAAGGCACCGTCGGCCGACTCGGTTGCGGCCACCGCAACCGCCACGGCCGATTCCGCCGCCGCGACTCCCGCGCTCGGCCCCGGTGAGGCGATGCTCGCCATCCCCGGCGGACGCATCTGGTACAAGGTGAGTGGCACGGGCACGGGTACGCCCATGGTCCTCATCCACGGCGGTCCCGGCATGGGCAGCTTCTACATGAAGTCCATGGAAGCGCTCGCCGACGATCGCCCGGTTGTGCGCTACGACCAGCTGGGTACCGGCAAGTCGGATCGCATGACCGACACGGCGCTCATGAAGATCCCGCGCTACGTCGAGGAGCTCGACTCGCTCCGGCGCACGCTCAAGTACGACAAGGTTTTCCTCAACGGCAATTCGTGGGGCACGATCGTCGCCATCGAGTACTACAAGGCGCACCCCGACCACGTGGCCGGTATCCTCTTCAGTGGCGAAGCGTTCGATATCGCCGCTGCGGAAAAGGAAATCAACAAGGCGGTGGCGCAGCTGTCGCCCGAGGCGCAGAAGGCCTTCGCGCAGTACAACGTGGACAAGAATCTCGAAGCACCGGCGTACAAGAAGGCGGTGGACGAGTTCTACGCGAAGAACGTGTGGCGCCATCCCGTGGCGGCCGATGTGGACTCCACCATGAGTCTCCTTGGCGTCGAGCAGTATCGCTACTTCCAGGGCGAGAACGAGACGATGATCGTGGGCGCCCTGCGCGGCTACAACGCGGTGCCGGACCTGCCCAAGATCAAGGTGCCGGTGCTCATGACCACCGGAGAATTCGACGAACTCGGCCCCAAGCTCATCGAGCAGCACACTAAGCTCATCCCCGGGGCGAAGTTCATCGTGTACAAGGACGCGGCGCACGTGACGCAGTGGGATGCCGCGGAGCAGAGCGTGAAGGATGCCCGCGAGTTCTTCCGCGCCGTCGACGCAAAGAAGTGAGTCGTCACGCGTGACGCAGCGGCACTTCGGTTTCCCCGGTGCCACCTCGGTGCTCATCGCCAACATGGTGGGCACCGGGGTGTTCACGTCGCTGGGCTTTCAGGCGCTCGACCTGCACACGGGCGGCGCGCTGCTGAGTCTCTGGATCGTGGGTGGTGTGGTGGCGTTGTGCGGCGCCATCGCCTACGCGGAACTCGGGGCCCTGCTGCCGCGCTCCGGCGGTGAGTATGTGTACCTCGGACAGGCGTGGCATCCCGTCGCCGGCTTTCTCGGCGGCTGGGTGAGCATGACCGTGGGCTTCGCCGCCCCCATCGCGCTCTCGAGCATGGCGTTCGGTCGCTACCTGTCGGCCATCGTTCCCGTGGACGCCCGTCTGGCGTCACTCGCGATGCTCGGCGTCGTGGTGGCGGTGCATCTCGCCGGGCTGCACGTGGCGAAGCGATTCCAGGTGGCCATCACCGCCACGCAACTCTGCCTCGTGGCCGCCTTCGTGGTGGCTGGGCTGATGTATGGGCGCCCGGTACCGCTCGACAGCGGCTTCGGCAACGGGCAGGCGCTCAGCGAAGTGTTTTCGGCGCCGTATGCCGTGTCGCTGGTGTACGTGTCGTTCGCGTTCACCGGCTGGAACGCCGCCGGGTACATCGCCGGCGAGATCGTGAACCCCGAGCGCACCATTCCGCGGGCCGTGGTGGCCAGTACGCTGGTGGTGACCGTGCTCTACCTGCTGCTCAACTTCGCGTTCCTGCGCACCGTGCCCTTGGCTGAGCTAGCCGGCAAGGTGGAAGTGGGCGCGTTGTCGGCGCGGGCCATGTTCGGCGAATGGGGAGGACAGGCGATGAGCGGCATCATTGCGGCGGTGCTGCTGGCCTCCATCAGTTCGATGGTCATCGGCAGCTCGCGCGTCACGCAGGCGGTGGCGGAATCGCTGCCGCAGTGGCGCATCCTCGGCACGCGCGGCGCCGACGGCGTGCCGCGCAACGCGATCATCGCGCAGGGGCTGCTCATCCTGGTGCTGCTGCTCACTAACTCCTTCGAAGCCGTCATGCTGTACGCGGGCTTCACCCTCAACCTCATGTCACTCCTCACCGTGCTCGGCATGATGCGATTGCGCCGCACGGCGGCCGTGATGCCGCGGCCGTACCATGCGTGGGGCTATCCGATCACGCCGCTGGTGTACGTGGCGCTGAGTGTGTGGACGCTGGGCACGCTGCTGATGCAGCGGCCGGGCGCCTCGTTGGCGGGATTGGCCACGGTGGTGGTGGGCTACGGCGTGTGGCTGCTCGGCAACCGGCGCGCGGCCTCACAGGCGAACTAGGCAGACGCGGGGCAGTCACCCCGCGGGCTGAGCTGGTGTGAGTGTCTGCGCGAGGGCCAACAGCAGTGCATCGCGCCCGCGCCCCGCAATCAACGACAAGCCCACTGGAGCGCCGTGCACGATGCCCATGGGCATCGACAGCTGCGGCAGGCCACCCAGCCCGGCCACGCAGAGCAGCGCGAGCATGCGCTCGCGAACGGCCACGGTCTCCTGCGGCGGCAGCGCGAGCTTCGGCGCCACGTCTGGCACCGTGGGCATGAGTAGCACCGTGTCGCCGTCGAGCAGCGCATCGAGTCGTGCGACGATCTCCGCGCGTCGCACGGTCATGGTGCGTACTTCGTCGGGCGCTACCCGCGACACCGCGTCGAAGCGCGCGGCAACTTGCGGGCCGAAGGTCGGTGTGCACGAACGCACCCATTCACCATGCGTACGCCAGATATCGTCGTACTGCAGCACGCGGAACACATCGAACCACGACGACAGTCCCTCGGGGGCAATCGTCACAGGGGTCGCGCGGCCCAGTTGGTTTTCGATGTGTTGCACGGCGGGCGCAAGGGCCGCCGTGGTCTCGGCGGTGGACAGGGCCCACGCATCACTGGCAAGCAGCACACGTACGCGTGGGAGCTCGGTGGGAATCGGCGTATCGAACAAGACGCTGCCGACACGGGCCAGCATCTGCGCGTCGCGCGCGAACCACCCGCACGTGTCGAAGATCGGGGCCAGCGGACACACGCCGTCGAGGGCAATGCGCCCGTGCGTGGGGCGCAGGCCATAAACGCCGCAGAAGCTGGCCGGAGCGCGCACCGATCCGCCCGTGTCGCTGCCAATGGCGAAGTCTACTAGCCCACCCGCCACCGCTGATGCGGACCCACTCGACGAGCCGCCGGGCACGCGATCGGGAGCGGCGGGGTTCACCGGCGTGCCGTAGTGCGCGTTCTCGCCCGTGAGGCTGAACGCCATCTCCTCCGTATGCGTCTTGCCCACCATGCGGGCGCCGGCGGCCAGAAGGCGCGTGAGCACCGAGGCATGCGTTGGCGCTGGCGGGTGCGTGCGCAGCCAGTCGGGACTGCCGAACCCCGTACGATGCCCGGCCACATCGAAGATGTCCTTGAGCCCGAAGGTGAGCCCGTCGAGCGGCCCCGCCGCGGTCGGTGACAGTTCGACGTGCGTATGGCGGCAGAAGGCGTGGTACGGATCGCGATCGAGGATGGACACGGGCACGGGGAAGAGGCCGCAGGCGGGGCGCAGAACACGAGTGGCTGGACGTTGCAGGACGAACGCAGGGGAGGGAAGAGGGGCCACTGGCCACGCGCATTATCTTGCCCCGATGGCCGAGCACGCACGCAAGAAGTCCACACCGGAATCGCATCTCATCGAGCGCCAGCTCGCAACCGCGCCGACGCGTGCGTGGGCGGGCTGTGTTCGAGTCACCGGTGACAACGGAACACTCACGGTACCCGGCACGTGGCACCTCGAACTGCCACACGAAGTCCGCCCGTTGCGCGGTCACCTGCGGAGTGCGCTGCCGCTCCCGGTCGCCTATGACCTGCCCGCGTGGCATGCACACCTCACGCGCCTGGTCACGCTGCAGATTCCGGGGATGCAGCTGCGCGTGCACAGAACGCACGCCGGCGCGTGGCAGTCGCTCGAATTCGCCGCGCCCACAGCCCCCGCGTCCGTCACGCACGTCGATCGCGAAGGACTCCGCACGTTGCTTGGGCCGACTGCGCACGTGGCGCTGTCGGTCGTGGCCGGATCACAGGATCAAGGGGTCAGAGTCGTTGATCGCTGAAGCAAGGGGAAAAGGCAATCGGGCGCGCCGCAAAGCGGCCGCGCCCGAATTGTTCTTCCAAATTTCTCCCGTCTGCGTGCTGTTGTTCCTGCCGTCTGCCGTCTGCAGGTACGCCGCAGTCACCGCCGCCGTTACGCCGGCGCTTTCCCCGCCCGCGCCGCCACGAGATAGAACCCCGTCGCCACCCCCAGCGTCGCCAGCAGCACCGTCCACTCGGCCTGCGTGATGCTCGTGAGCAGCCACGCGATGAGCGCGATCGTGATGAACGGCACCGCCGGGCCACCCGGCACCGAGAAGGGCACTGCGCCCTCCTGGCGAATGCCACGCTTGCGCAGCATGAACGTGGCCGCCGCACAGCCGGCGTACAGCAGCAGCGCAGCGAGATTCGAAATCACCGCCAGCTGCTCGAACGAGTTGAACACCGCCAGCCCGCCCACCAGCGTGGTCTGAATGACGATGGCGATGTGCGGCGTGCGAAACGTCGGATGCACCGAGCCCACCACTTTCGGGAGCAGCCCGTCTTCGGCAAAGCGGAACAGCGCGCGCGGTACGGCGAGCGTCATGCCGCTCACGTAACCGAACATGCTGATGCTCGCCCCCACCAGCAGCAGCAGGCGGCCTGGCGTGCCAAGGAAGCTCTCCGCTGCGAACGCCAGCGGCGCGGTCGTGCGTGTCGCGAGCGACTCGCCCAGCAAGCCCGCGGCCACGAGATGCACCGCGAGATACAGCAGCGTCACGCCGATCATCGCGATGGCCAGCGCCTTCGGCACCGTGCGCGCGGGATCACGGATCTCGCCGCTGGGGACGAGCGCCGTCTCCACGCCGCTGAACGCGAACACCAGCACGATCGCCGCGCGCGCGAGGCTCGACGGCGACGGCATCTCCCGAATCGCGAGGTTGTCTGGCTGGATGTAGAACACGCCGATCGCCACGAACGCGATGAGCGGCAGCAGCTTCGCCACACTCGCCACGACGATCAGCTTCGTGCCCTGCTCGACGCCCCGGATGTTGATCCAGGCGAGCAGCACGAACATCGCCACGATCACCGGCACGCGGATGGACGGCATGCCGAAGAGCGCGCCCAACCCCTCGGCGAACGCACTCGACACACCCGCTACCGCCGTGGTGCCGAGCATCCACAGCAGCACGCCGGCGAGAAAGCCCACGTAGCGGCCGAACACCGCCTCCACGTATGCGTAGGGGCCACCGGTGAGCGTGATGCGACTGCCGGCTTCCGCGAAGCAGAGCACCACGAAGCCCATCACGGCTGCGCAGATGAGATA
>NZ_JBIJAW010000299.1:0-3967 GCF_044345575.1 Gemmatimonas sp. | reverse complement strand
AGATCGGCGAGTGTGATTTGGAACGCGTGCTCACGGAGATCACCGAGCTTGGTGAGGACACCGAGAACTGCGCTTAGAAATCATTGAAGTGTCCTAAGTTGGCCGGGCATCCTCTGTGCCCTCACCACCCTCGGCGAGCTCCGTGCTCACGCGTTTCCCCCCACGTGCGTCGGGGCGTCCAACCGTCGCACTGGTGGCCACACGCCAGCCGCCCTACCTTCCCGCCCATGCACGTCGCGATCATCGGCGCCGGCCCCTCGGGGATCACGGCGGCCAAGAACTGCCAGCAGGCCGGCATCCCCTTCACGCTCTACGAGCGTGGCGACAAGGTGGGAGGCAACTGGGTCTTCGACGACGCCACCGGGCACTCCAGCGTCTACGAGAACACGCACATCATCTCGTCGAAGACGCTGTCGTCGTACGAGGACTTCCCGATGCCGGCGTCGTATCCCGACTACCCGAGTCATCGGCAGGTGCAGGCATACTTCGAGGACTACGCGCGGCATTTCGGTGTGCTGTCGCAGGTGAAGTTCGGGCATACGGTGCAACAGGCGCGGCGCGAGGCCAACGGCAGCTGGGTGCTCACCGTGCGCGGCCCTGATGGTGAGGAGGCGGCGCAGTTCACCCACCTCATGGTGGCCAACGGCCATCACTGGAATCCGCGGTGGCCGGAGATTCCCGGCCACATTGCGGGGCGCTACCTGCACAGCCGCGACTTCAAGCGCGCCGACGACACGTGGCGTGATCAGCGTGTGCTCGTGATCGGCGCCGGCAACTCCGCGGCCGACGTGGCGGTGGAAACCTCACGCGTGGCGCGCGACGTGCACATGGCCGTGCGTTCCCCGCAGTGGTTCGTGCCCAAGTATCTCTTCGGCCTCCCGGCCGACGTGATCGCCGCGCGTCAGCGCTGGGTACCGCAGGGGCTGCGCCAATGGGGGCTCACGCGCCTCCTCCGCCTGCTGCAGGGCCCGTACGCCGCCCTCGGCCTGCCGGAGAACACCAACCCGGTACTGTCGCAGCATCCCACGCTCAACTCCGACCTGCTCGATCTCATCCGTCACGGCCGCGTGGTGGTGCGCCCCGGTGTGTCACGTTTCGACGGGCACACGGTGCACTTCAGCGACGGCACGCAGGGCACCTACGACACGGTGGTGGCGGCGACGGGGTTCAAGATCACGTTCCCCTTCTTCGAGCCCGGGTTTCTCGACCTCTCGGAGGCGACGGAGGTGCCGCTCTATCGCAAGATGCTGCACCCCGACGTACCGACGCTGTACTTCATCGGCCTCTTCCAGCCGCTCGGGTGCATCTGGCCGCTGGCCGATCATCAGGCGAAGCTCGCGTGCGCGGAGATCACGGGGCGCTACCGTCGTCCGGCGGATCTGGCAGCACGCATCGCCCACGAAGTCGCGCATCCGCACTACGCGATGGACAAGGTGCCGCGCCATTCCACGGAGGTGGACTACCACCGCTTCCGCGACGAACTCCTGGGCGAGTTGGCGACGGCGGGGTGAGCGCATCCGGCTGTCGCAACACAAAAGCCTCGCGACGACCAAAGTCGTTGCGAGGCTTTCGCTTACCAAGTCGGGACGGCGGGATTCGAACCCGCGACCCCCTGAACCCCATTCAGGTGCGCTACCGGGCTGCGCTACGTCCCGTCACAGCGCCGCTGTCGCCAGCCGCTCCGTGAACAGACTCGCATTGTAACCGGCGGTCGCCCCGCGGACCAGCCCCCGCCGCCACAATCCCCCCGAATCCCCCGCTCACCGCCGCAACGTCTTCGCCAGCGCCTCGTCCACCCGCCGCTTCAGCTCATCCAGCTCCACCGGCTTCAGCATCACCGCATGCGCCCGCGCTGCCGCAATGCGCTCGGGGGTAAGTCGATGACTGAATCCGGTGAGAATGAGTACCGGCAGATCGGCGCGCAGGGTATGCGCACTCTCGGCCAGCAGATCGCCCGTCATCCCCGGCATCATCTGGTCGGTGATGAGCAAATCCACCGCCGACGGCTGCTGCTGGATGAACTGCAGCGCCAGCTCCGGATTGTTGAACACGTGCACGATATGGCCGTAATGCTGCAACGCCCGCTCCACCACGCGCGCCACGGCGGGCTCGTCGTCCACCACGACGATCGTCGTCCCCGCATACGGGCTGTCCTCCAACACGTCGATCGTATCGTCGCTCTCGTTCGGCCGCTCCACCACCCCGGGCGTATCCGGTGTGTCCTCCACCTCGTCGTCCAGCAGCGCGGTGGGATCGAGCTCCTCGTCCCACAGCCCGGCGATGACCGCCTGCGGGAAACGGATCTCGAATGTCGTCCCCTGCCCCAGCGCACTCAGCACATCGGCGCGCGCCTCGTGTGATGTGACGATGCCGTGCACCACGGCCATGCCCAACCCGGTGCCTTCGCCGGTAGGCTTGGTGGTGAAGAACGGCTCGAAGATGCGGGTCCGCACTTCCTCCGTCATGCCCGCCCCGGTGTCCCGCACCTGCAGCACGACGTTCATCCCCGTGGGCGCCGGCTGTCCCTCGGGCACCATGCGCGACGCAATCGCGATCGTGAGGAGTCCGTTGGTCGATTGGCGCATCGCATACTCGGCGTTCGACACCAGATTGAGCAGCAGCTGCTGCAACTGGGTGGGGTCGCCCATGATGAGGTGCGACGCTTCGGCGCCTTCGATCACCAGCTGCACCGTGCGCGGAATCATGCGCCGCAACAGCGGCTGCAGGTCGAGCACCAGCCGCGACAGATTCACGTACTCGCGCGTGGGCGTGGACCGCCGCGAAAAGGTGAGGATCTGACGCACGATGTCGCGCGCACGATCAGACGCATCGAGGATGGCGCCAAGGTTGTCGTCGTTACTGCGGCCGCGCTTGAGCGCCGTGCGCCCCAGTTCGGCGTTGCCACGAATCACGCCCAGCAGATTGTTGAAGTCGTGCGCTACCCCGCCGGCCAGCGTGCCGAGGCTCTCGAGCTTCTGCGCCTCGCGCACCTGCGCCTGGAACCAGGCGCGCTCCGCTTCCGCCTTGCGCACCTCCGTGAGGTCGCGCACCACGGCATGACGCAGCACGCGGTCAGCCGACGGCACTTCGATGATGGTGTACTGCACCGGTACCTGACCTCGCGCCGTCGGGACCATGGCCTCCCCGGCGACCGAGGCGCCGGGCCTTTCCGCGTCGGCGCCCAGCAGTTCGCCCAACGTGCGCCCTTCCAGCGCCTCCGGGGCCGTCACCCCGAACAATCGTGCGGACTCAGCGTTCCCCGCCTGGATCTTGCCGTTTTCGAGCAGCAGGTGACCATCGAGCGCCTGTTCGAAAATGGCGCGAAACCGTCCCTCGCTGTCACTCGCGCGCCGCTCGCTCGCCAGCAGCTGCCGCGTACTCTCCCGAATGGTCCGCACGCGCCAGCGATATGCCACGGTAAGCAGCAACACGCCGCATAGCACGTAGATGATGCGCGCCGGCCACGTCTGCCAGGTCGGCGTGAGCACCGAGAAGCTGCGCTGCACCGGCCCATACTCACGTCCTGCCCAGTCGTACGCCCACACCGTCACCTCATAGCTGCCGGGCGCGAGATCGTCGTAATAGCGGTTGGGCACCTCCAGCCATTCGCCGTCCCGCGGATCATTCCGCACAGCGGCCGTCGGCGATGGCCACTCGGCCTCGCCACGCAACCGCACCCGGAACCGGGTGAGCTCCTCCCGGTGAAAGGTGAGCAACACGGGATCGACGTACAGATCGTTCTCGCCGACACTCAACGCATCGCCCTGCCCCACCAGACGACGCTGCGCTTCCGACAGCACCCGCATGGTCAACCGCGCCGGCGGCAACTGGGTGGCGCGAGCAAGATCCACCACACCGACGCCGAAGCTGGTGCCCAGCCACAGCACGTTGGACGCCACACGGCTGCGCGCGATGGCCAGCACGCCGTTGGCTGGCAGCCCGTCCGCATCGCTCACCTGCGTGGCCA
>NZ_JBIJAW010000298.1:0-3984 GCF_044345575.1 Gemmatimonas sp. | reverse complement strand
CATCGTGGGGCAGGAGCGTTCGTTCTTCTCGATCACCAAGTTCTCCATCGAGAAATCGCACGCCGTGACGGCCGTGTCGGAGTATTTGCGCGACGAGACCTATCGGGCGTTCGGGTGCGTCGGATGTCATGTGGAGGTCATCCACAACTTCATCGATCCGGCACTGTTCGATCGCGGTCGGCACGTGTTCCCCATCCCGGCCGATGTCATCCGCGGCCGCAAGGTGGTCATGCACATCTCCAACTTCCGCCCGGTAAAGCGGGTGCGCGACATCGTGAAGACCTTCGCGCGCATCGACCGGGAGGTGCCATCGGTATTGGTGATGGTGGGCGACGGTCCCGAGCGCGTTGAAGCCGAGGCCGAGGCGCGCGATCTCGGCGTGGCCGACCACGTGCTCTTTCTCGGCAAGATCGATGCGATCGCCCCGCTCCTCGCTGGCGCTGATCTCTTTTTGCTCACGAGTGACAAAGAAAGCTTCGGCCTGAGCGCACTCGAGGCGTTGGCGACCGGGGTGCCTGTTATCGGGGCGGAGGCTGGTGGGCTGCCGGAGGTGGTCACGCATGGCGTGACCGGGTTCCTCTACCCCGTCGGTGACGTGGAGAGCATGGCGCGCGCCGGCGTTGCGTTGCTCAGCGATCCCGTGCGGTGGCAGACCATGAGTGACGCCGCCGCCGCCGACGCCCGGATGCGATTCTCGGAGTCCGCGGTGGTGGCGCAGTATGAAGCGCTGTACGAACGCACGCTGCGCGAGCCCTCGCGCAGTCCCGCGGGCCCCCTTGATGGTGCGCCCCTCTCCTCTCTCGTCGGCACGTCGTGACGAATTTTCAGGCCATCGTGCTCGGGCTCGTGCAGGGCCTCACCGAGTTGCTGCCCGTCTCCAGCAGTGCGCATCTCGCACTCACCCCCTATCTGCTTGGCTGGCAGGATCCCGGGCTGTCCTTCGACGTGGCGCTGCACTTCGGCACCCTCGTGGCGCTCATGTGGTACTTCCGCGCCGAGTGGGTCGACATGACACGCAGCGCCTTCAGCATCGTGCGCACCCGCCGTGTGGAAACGGTACACGATCGGCGGTTGGTGTATCTGATGGTGGCGACAGTGCCGGCCGGCGTCGGCGGGCTGCTGCTCAATGATCTGGCCAAGACCACGTTTCGGTCGCCCTACATCATTGGCACCACGCTCATCCTGCTCGGCGTGCTGCTCTGGGCCATCGACAAGTGGAGCGTACGCTCGCGCAGCATCGAGGAGGTCACCCTGCGCGATGCCATCATCGTGGGCTGCGCTCAGGTGCTGGCGCTCGTGCCCGGCGTGTCGCGTTCCGGTTCCACCATCACGGCGGGCCGCCTGCTGCACCTCGATCGGCCGAGCGCGGCGCGCTTCAGCTTTCTCATGAGCATGCCCATTACCGTGGCGGCGGTGCTGAAGGAGGCGCCGGAGGCGCTCCGGGCTGAGGGGCTGTCCATGCCGTTGCTCTACGGGGTTATTGCCGCGGCTGTCAGCAGCTGGCTCGCGATCACCGTGTTGCTGCGCTACGTGAGTAAACACAGCTTCGGTATCTTCGCGCTGTACCGCGTCGTGCTGGCGTGCGTCGTGTTCTACACGCTGGCCACACGTGGCGGCTGACGGTACGCGAGTCACGGCGCCTGCACCGGGGCTCGCCGCGCAGCTGGGGCTCGTCCGTCTCGATTACCATGTGCGCGTCACGTCGACCATGGACGTGGCACACGCGCTCGCCGAGGAAGGGGCGCCGGCGGGTACGCTGGTCCTGGCGTCGTCGCAGGCGGCCGGGCGGGGGCGCAGCGGGAAGACGTGGACATCGGAGCCCGATGCCGGGTTGTGGTGCACCCTCATCGAACGGCCGCGTGATGGCCGCGCACTCGAGGTGCTCGCACTGCGTGTCGGGTTGCATCTCGCGCAGGCATTGGCGCCCGTCGTCGATGGGACCCTGCAGCTCAAGTGGCCCAACGACCTGTATGTGGGCGTGCGCAAGCTTGGTGGCATCCTCATCGAAGTGCGGTGGCGCGACGCGCGCCCCGAGTGGGTCGCCATTGGCGTGGGCATCAATCGCGTGGTGCCGGCTGGTTTTCCCGACGTGGCCCATGTGCGGAATGGGATTACGCGCGACGCGCTGCTCGCCGTGGTCGCGCCCGCGTTACGCCAGGCGGCCGCGGCGGATGGTGTACTCACCACGCACGAGTGCGAAGCGTGGGCCGCGCGCGATCTGGCTGTTGGCCGACGTGTGCTCTCACCGGCGCAGGGCACGGTGCAGGGGATCACCCCCAACGGTGCCGTCGTCATCGCCACAGAGACGGGCACGATCGCCTGTCACAGCGGCAGCCTGATCTTCGAATAGCGGCCCGGTGCCGTGCGGGGAAGCGCGTGAACACGGAGATCACCGAGGCTGGTGAGGGCACCGAGCACGGCCCGGCGTCGCGTGCCTCGGCTTGCGAGCCCGCCCCCCTCCATGCCCTCACCCCCCTCGGTGATCTCTGTGTGGTCGCGGTTCCCCGAGTCAGCCAAGGCCGGCTGCCATTTTGACGCGCCACCGCCAATGCGCTTGCCACGATGGCAAAGGGTTCTGCCTATCTGGCAAGTTGCTAAACTGTTGCAATGTATGGGTTTAGCGGTCTTCTTCGCCCCTTGACGCGCCTCTGGCGACCTCCTAGCTTTCACCTCGTTAGCACTCACTCGCTGTGAGTGCTAATCCATTTCCAGTCCGTTCCCCTGACACAGCACCAGGAGATCATCTCGTATGTCCAAGGTCGCGCCGCTCGCGGATCGCGTTGTCGTGAAGCCGCTCGAAGAGGCGGAGCAGATGCGCGGTGGGTTGTACATCCCCGATACCGCGAAGGAAAAGCCGCAGCAGGGTAACATCGTCGCCGTGGGCCCCGGCCGCTTCGAGAAGGATGCCCGCGTCCCGATGGACGTGAAGGTCGGCGACAAGGTCCTGTACGGAAAGTACAGCGGCACCGAAGTGACCATCGAGGGCGAGCAGCTGCTCATCCTTCGTGAGTCCGATATCCTCGCCGTGATCAACTGAACCGCACTCTAACTCCATTCAGCAACCATGGCTGCCAAGGAACTGCATTTCAACACTGAGGCGCGCGCGGCTCTCAAGCGCGGCGTCGATCAGCTCGCCGAAGCGGTGAAGGTCACGCTCGGCCCCAAGGGTCGCAACGTCGTCATCGACAAGAAGTTCGGCGCCCCGACGGTCACCAAGGACGGTGTGACGGTCGCGAAGGAAATCGAACTCGCCGATCCGATCGAAAACATGGGCGCGCAGATGGTGAAGGAAGTCGCGACCAAGACGTCGGACCTCGCCGGTGACGGCACCACGACCGCCACGGTGCTCGCCCAGGCCATCTTCCGTGAAGGCCTCAAGAACGTCACGGCCGGTTCCAACCCGATGGCGCTCAAGCGCGGTATCGAGAAGGCCGTCGCCGCGATCGTCGACGAGCTCAAGAAGATCTCCGTGCCCACCACGGGCAAGAAGGAGATCGCGCAGGTCGGCACCATCTCGGCCAACAACGATCCCGAGATCGGCAACCTCATCGCGGAAGCGATGGAGAAGGTCGGCAAGGACGGCGTGATCACCGTCGAAGAGGCCAAGGGCCTCGAGACGACCCTCGAGACCGTCGACGGTATGCAGTTCGACCGCGGCTATCTCTCGCCGTACTTCGTCACGGACCCGGAGAAGATGGAGGCCGTGCTCGAGAACGCCCTCATCCTCATCCACGACAAGAAGATCTCGGCCATGAAGGACCTCCTCCCGGTCCTCGAGAAGGTGGCGCAGCTCGGCAAGCCCCTCCTCATCATCGCTGAAGACGTCGAAGGCGAAGCCCTCGCGACGCTCGTCGTGAACAAGCTCCGCGGCACGCTCCGCATCGTCGCCGTGAAGGCGCCGGGCTTCGGCGATCGCCGCAAGGCGATGCTGCAGGACATCGCGACGCTCACGAAGGGTCAGGTCATCTCCGACGAAGTCGGCTT
>NZ_JBIJAW010000297.1:0-3986 GCF_044345575.1 Gemmatimonas sp. | reverse complement strand
GAAATGTTCCGGTGGCCGGTGGACGCGCTCCGTGTCGATGCGATCAGCTGTTGGGGCAGTTACGGCGCACGCCCGTGAGCAGCGCGAGCAGCTGCTGGCGGTCTGGCTCGGAGAGCCCCTCGAACACCCCCGCCTCCGCCTCGGCGACGCTGGGGCCGGCCTGGGCGATCAGCTCGCGTCCTTTCTCCGTGAGCATCGCATGCACGATTCGACGGTCTTGTGTATCTCTTGATCGAGACACCAATCCAGCACTATCAAGCCGGTCGAGCATTCTGGTCACATCCGGGCCGGGAGCGGCCAGATGACGACCCAGCTCGCTGCACCCGGCACCCGACGCCGCGAGGCGTTCCACGACCAGTAGCAGCTCGAGCTGCGCGGCGGTGACCCCGAAGGGTTCGAGCACTCGGGTGAGCGACCGCTCCACGTGCGCCGCCGCCGCGCGCAGGGCGAAGACGGTGCTGCTGAGGCTTAGATGGGTGTCGGGGGCGGATTCGGTACTCATCTTAGTACTAAGTGTACTGTCTCAACGAATGTCGTCAAGGAACCCAACGCGGATAATTCGCCGGCCTCCGCTACCAACACCGTGTGGCGTGCAATACATTCCGTTTCTCTGCGCCACGAACATGGTCACACGCGGCACCACGACCATGAGAGCACTGAGAGATCGGCGCCGTCGCCAAGTGGTAAGGCACTAGACTGCAAATCTGGCATTCGTCGGTTCGATTCCGACCGGCGCCTCTGCAAAACCCGCCGTCCCCGATTGGGGCACGGCGGGTTTTCTCTTGGCCGGTAGCCGATTCGCTACCCGGGGGCCTCAGTTCCAGTAGGCGCTCAAGTCGTAGTAGCTCGAGCCCCCCTGCGGATCGTAGATGCGGATGACCGCCGTGTAGCCGTTCCACGCCGTGGGCTGCTGTACGACCTGGACACTCCCGCGACCGCCGTTCTGATCGACGGTCACGGTGACATCCCGATTGGGCAGACCGGCGCCACGCACGTTGCTGTTCACGTCTTCGACGCGACGACCGCTGCGGGTGATCGTTTCGACGCTCCGCCCGTTGATGCGCAATTCGACTACATCGTCGACGCGACCACTCCAGCGGATGGAGCCGCGCCCTCCGTCGCCGCGGCGGTCATCGCGGTTGTCGCTGGTGCGGTCGCGCCGATCGTCACAGTCCCGATCACGACCGCCGCGCCCCAGCCTCCACCCCCACCCCCAGCCGCCGCCGTTGTTGTTCCAGCCGCAGCGGTCCCAATCCCCTCGATCACGATCACGATCACGGTCACGCCGGTCGCGATCCCGCGTGTCTCGATCGTCGTAGCGTCCGTCACCAGTCCAATACGCGGTCACGCGGTAGCTATCGGCGCCGCCGCGCGGGTCGCGAATGCGAATCGTTGCGGCATAGCCGTTCCGCGCCGACGGCTGCTCGACCACATCCACGTCGCCGCGGCCGTCGAGCAGCTGCACCTCCACATCGCCGCGATTGCGCGGCAACGCCTCGGTGATGCGGGCACGGTTGGGAAGCCCGGCATCCACGCCGCGGGTACGCACGTCCCGGCCGCGCATGGTGATGTACACCTCGCGGTCCACCCGCCCGTTCCACGTGAAGAGCTGGCGATCGAATGGCGCAGCATGGGCCACGGTGTCGGCCGCACTCGCGACGGACATGATGGCAAACAGCACAGGCGAAAGCACACGGGTCGAACGACGCAGAATCATGGTGTCCTCTGGGTGACAGGTAGCCGACCGTAGCGCATCGGCAATGCCATCCCTGCCACCACCCGCCCCTGGGACTCTCCGCCAACCGACACCATCACCCAAGTGCCTGTGCACGCAATCGGTTACGCGTTCGATGCCCGGGGGCCGGCCACGGCGCGGTGCGCTCGCGACGAAACCCCACTGTCCGCCCAAGGGGACACCACGTGGCAACTTCGGCGGACGATACCATCCGCCTTACGCCGCTCAGTTCGCCGGGGCGCCGCGTTCGCGTGAGGCCACCACCCTGGCGCGCGTCGCCAGGTACAGCGCGCCGATGGTTCCTGTGATGACGGACCCGCTGAGGACACCGATCTTGGCGGCATCGAGCTGGGCACTCTCGCCGAACGCCAGCCCGGCGACGAACAGCGCCATCGTGAACCCGATGCCGCCGAGAATGGACACGCCGAAGAGACCGTCGAACGTGCTGCCGGTGGGAAGCTCTGCCCACCGGAGCTTCACGGCCAGCCAGGCCGCGCCGAAGATGCCCACGGGCTTCCCGATGAGTAGCCCCAGCGCGGTGGCCGTGACCGCGGGCTGCATGGCGAAGGCGGCCACGTCGGCGGGGAGGGTCACGCCCGCGTTGGCCAGCGCGAAGAGCGGCACGATGCCGAGATTCACCGGCTTGGCCAGCACTCGTTCGATCTTCCGCTGCACGCAGTCGTCGCCCCGCGAGGGGATCGTGACTGCGAGCAGGACGCCGGCGATGCTCGCGTGCACGCCCGACTGGTACACGGCCACCCACAGCAGGACGCCGCCAAGCAGGTAGGGCCAGACCGTCTGCACGCCGCGCCGATTGAGCCACAGCAGCACCGACATGATGGCGATCGTGGCCGCCAGCGCCACCGTCACCACGCTCGGCGTGTAGAACACCGCGATCACGATGACCGCGCCGATGTCATCGGCGATGGCCAGCGCCGCGAGGAAGATGCGGAGCGGCGCGGGCACACGATCGCCGAGGAGCGCCACGATGCCGAGCGCGAACGCGATGTCGGTGGCCATGGGGATGCCCCAGCCACGCGCGGCGGGCGTGCCGGCGGCGACGAGGGTATAGATCAGCGCGGGCGCGAGCATGCCGCCCGCGGCACCGACGACTGGCAACGCGGCCTGCTTTACCGACGACAGCGCCCCGTCCTGGATTTCGTGCTTGATCTCGAGTCCGACCAGCAGGAAAAACACGGCCATGAGGCCGTCGTTGATCAGATGCAGCGTGGACCAACCGAAGAGTTCCGCGTGTAGCAGTGCCCGATAGCTCGACCCGGCAGCCGAGTTGGCCCAGGTGATGGCCACGGCGGCGCAGACGAGCAACAGGACTCCGCTGAACACCTGGCTCGGTGGCGGCGACTTCTCGGAGACGTAGCCTTCTTCGTCGTTGATCGGAGTGTCGTGAGACATGCCTCAAGCTAGCCGCGAGAGGCGATACGAGTGGGCACGAGTGGGCATATCTTACGGGGGAATCGCACGACCACCACCCGCCGGCCCCTTGCCTCGGGGCTGGCCGTTGCTCGACCCTTGGCCTCTCGTACCAACGCCCTGATGCGCGTCCGGTTTTTTCCTGCAGCGATGTCGTTGACGCTGCTGGCCAGTGCCGCGTTTTCCGTCGCGGGTGGTCAGTCGACCGCCGATGCGAAGCCGAACCGCGTGAGCGCCGGCGCGTGGCGTGATCCCGCGGCCGACTCGCTCGTGCAACGCGCGATTGCGCGACGGGGGCTGCAGCTGGCCGACAGCACGCTGCTGAGTTATCGCGCCGATGCCCACGGGTTCCTCGCCTTTCTCGCGCAACTTGGCGAAGGCGTGGTGATTCCGCCGCGCGTGGTGCAGAGCGAAGAACTGGCATTGCAGATCGCGTGGTGGCAGCCGGGGCGCAGCGCCCAGCGCCTCGTGGGGCGTCGCGACACCACGCTGCTGCCCGCCGACGTGGGGTACTATCGCGACCGCTACGGGGTCGTGCTGGACAACCTGCCCGATCGCATCCGCCTCGGCGACGGGCAGGACGTGCGCGATGTGTCGCATCCGCTCGGCGCCAATGCGCCGCAGCTGTACGAGTACACCATGGGGAGTCCGGTGCGCATCGGGCTGCCGGGCCGGGACATCCTCGTGGACGAGGTGAAATTCCGTCCGCGCAATGGTGCGCTGCCGGGAGCGATCGGGTCGGTATATCTCGATCGCGAAACCGCCGCGGTGGTGCGCCTCTCGATGACGTTCACGCGCGCCGCCATTCTCGACAAGCGTA
>NZ_JBIJAW010000004.1:0-41163 GCF_044345575.1 Gemmatimonas sp. | reverse complement strand
CGGGAGGGTTTGGAGGGCGAAAAGCTGGCCCGGAAACACAACCTCCAAATATACCCAAGGCGGGTGTCCGCAAGCAACTGGCGAAGCGCTTTGTAAGGTGTTGCTGTAGAACGACTTACGGACGCTCGGTTTGGGGGTGTCGCCCGCCGGCGTGCCGTAGCCCGCCAAGAGGGTGCTTTTTCACGCGTTACCCCCGCAGCATCCACCGCAATTTGCTGATCGGCGGACGCGCCGCGTCGCCGTTCAGGCGCTTCATCAATTCCGGCTCCAGCAACGTGAGCTCCTGCATCCACGCGTGCGTCTTCACCATCACCACCAGCGTGCCGTCCTGCTGCAGCAGCAGTGGCTCCGTCACCTCGGCGATTTGCGGGCCCACGAGGCGTGGCCACTCGGGGATGACCGCGGCCTGCGCGATGCGATCGGTGAGCCCGGCGTGCGCCAACACGGACGAGACCACGTCGCCGAGCTTCTGTGGCCGGCGCTTGTGTTCACTCATGACAGGGCGCCATCGCGCATCGTGCGACGCTCAAGTCGGGTGAAGGCGTGTGGGATGTCTTCCTCACGCGGTACCGCCAGCAGCACCTGCGCGGCGCCCGCGTGCTCCAACAGATCGAGCACACGGCCCGCGCGGCCGAGGTCGAGCTCAGCAAACGGGTCGTCCAGCAGCAGCAGCGGAGCGTGGCCAAGCGCATCGCGGAGCGTGGCGAGTTCGAGCAAGCGCAGGGCAATCGCCGCACTGCGCTGCTGCCCCGCCGAACCGAACGTACGCAGATCCCGCCCGCCGAGATGGAGATGCAGGTCGTCGCGATGCGGCCCTACGAGGGTGATGCCGCGACGCAGTTCCGTACCGCGCTGCGCGGCGAACGCCCGCGTGAGCGCGTCCGTCTGCACGAGGCTGCTCGTACTCTCGGCCTCGCTGTTGTCGCCCCCAACGGCGCTGTAGCGCAGCATTGCCCCCACGCGCTCGCCGATGGCGGCGCACAGCTGCGTATATCGCTCGGCATGCTCGCGCACGAAGCGGTGCCGGGCAGCGGCCACGACGCCACCATACTCGGCGAGGGCCGGCTCCCACACCTGGACGCGCGCCTCGTGATCGCCGCGTCCGCCCTCCCGCTGTGCGGTGCGCAACGCCGCATTGCGCCGCAACAGTGCGGCACGATACTGCTGCAGCGCCTGCAGGTACGCCGGCGAGGACAGCGCGAGCATCACGTCGAGGTAGCGGCGGCGGTCACCGGGGCCACCGGCCACGAGCGCCACATCCGCGGGTGAGAACGCCACCGACGGGAGTGCCCCCAGCGCGTTGGTCAGGCGCGGCTGTTCCACACCGTCGAGCGTCGCGCGCTTCTTCTTGGTGCTGCGCTCGTAGCCTACGGTGACCGTGTGCCACCGGCTCGGCGCGGCCAGCGTGGCGCGCACGTGGAAGGCCGAGGCGCCGAAGCGCACTACGTCGGCATCACGGGCGCCGCGAAACGACCGGAGCAGCCCCAGATACGCCGCCGCTTCGAGCAAATTGGTCTTGCCGTGCCCGTTCTCTCCGATGATCACGAGCCCGGCCGCGGGCACGTCGACATCGAGTCGGGAAAAGTTGCGATACTCGCGCGCCGCGAGATGAACGAGCACGGCGGACCCTCGAGCCGTTGGTCAGCGGCCCGTGAAATTCGGGGCGCGCTTTTCGAGGAACGCGCGCATCCCTTCCTTCATATCGGCCGTGGCCGACAACAGGCCGAAGAAGTCCGACTCAATGGTGCACCCCTCCTCGAGTGGCACGTCGAGGCCACGATTCACCGCTTCGATGCAGCCGGCCAACGCGAGCGGGGCGTTGCTCGCCATCGCCGTGAGCATGGCGCGCGCGGTGTCGATGAGTGCTTCCGGCGCCACCACCTGATCCACCAGCCCCAATCGATACGCTTCAGCGGCGTCGATCATGTCGCCCGTCAGCAGCAGGCGGAGCGCGGCACCACGACCGATCAGACGAGGCAGGCGCTGCGTGCCGCCGTAGCCCGGCACGATACCGAGCTTCGCCTCGGGCTGCCCCAACTTGGCCTTCTCGCTCGCAATGCGGACATGGCAAGCCATTGCCAACTCGCAGCCGCCACCGAGTGCAAACCCGTTGATCGCCGCGACGGTGGGCTTGGGGCTGGTCTCGAAGCGACGGAAGATGGCCTGACCGGCGCGCGCACGACGCTGGGCTTCGAGCGGAGACTGGCTCTCCAGTTCGGAAATGTCCGCGCCCGCGATGAACGACCGACCCGCCCCCGTGAGGAGCACTGCCGCCACGTCGTCACGCGCGTTCGCTTCGTCGATGGCGCGCCCGAGTTCCGCGATGGTGGCGTCGTTGAGGGCGTTCAGCTTGTCCGGCCGGTTCACGGTGATCGTGGCGATCCGGTCGGCGACATCGAAGGCGAGGAACTGGTACATGGGGCGGGCTGTGGCGGGGGCTGTGAGTGGGGTGGCTAGCTAAACCTAGCGACTTTACCGCAGACGGCAGACGGCAGGCACTACAGCACGCAGTTCCGGAGGAATGCGGTAGAACAACACGCCAGCCTGCGCTGCGCGCGCCGGCGATGGCCCAACCGCAAAGGAAATCGGGGGCGCCGCGAAGCGGTCGCCCCCGTTTTGTTGTACCACACTCCTCCGAGACTGCGTGCTGTAGTTCCTGCCGTCTGCCGTCTGCTGTTCAACCCGACTCGCCGCCACACTATCTTCCCCCCGTGCTTCCCTCTCCCTCCGTCGGCTGGTCCCCCGACACCGCCGCCCTCCGCATTCTCGACCAGCGTCGTCTGCCGGCCGAGGAAGTCCTGCGGGATCTCGTCACGCTCGACGACGTTGTCGACGCCATCCGCACCCTCGCCGTGCGCGGTGCGCCCGCCATCGGGGTCGCGGCAGCCATCGGCCTCGCCGTCGCGCTCGACGCGGCGAGCCAGAGCGACGGCGCACGGGCGCGTCGTCTGGTCACAGCGTACGCTTCACAGCTCATTGCGGCTCGGCCGACCGCCGTGAACCTCGCCTGGGCGGTGCAGCGTATGCTGCGCCGCGCGGGCGATGTGTCCGATGCGGACCTCGTTCAGGCGCTGCGTGTGGAAGCCGAGGTTATCCGGCAGGAAGACGTGAGCATGTGTGCGTCTATCGGTCGTCATGGCCTGTCGCTCATTCCCGACGGCGCGCGGGTACTCACACACTGCAACGCCGGTGCGCTGGCCACGGCCGGCATGGGCACGGCGCTCGCGCCGATCTATACGGCGCATGCGGCGGGGCGGCTGGTCACGGTGTACGCGGACGAAACACGCCCGCTGCGTCAGGGCGCGCGCCTCACCGCGTGGGAGCTGTCGCGGGCCGGGATCAACGTCACAGTGCTCCCCGATGGCGCGGCGGCCTCGCTCATCGCGCAGCGCCAGGTGGATCTCGTCATCGTGGGCGCCGACCGCATCACCGCCAACGGCGATGTGGCCAACAAGGTCGGCACGTATGCTGTGGCACTCGCCGCACGCGCGCACGGGATCCCCTTCTATGTCGCGGCGCCCTGGAGCACCATCGACCCGGCTACCGCCACGGGCGCCGACATCGTGATCGAGCATCGCGCCAGCGACGAACTCGGTGAGCTGCCCCCCGGCGTGCCGGCGTGGAACCCGGCCTTCGATGTCACGCCACGGTCGCTCGTGTCGGCGTACCTTACCGACCAAGGCCTCGTCGCCCCGCCGTTCGCGTAAGCGGTATCTCCCACCTCCCTCCTGCCGTCCATGTCCGTACTCGCCATCGATCAGGGGACCACCGGTACCACCTGTCTCGTCATCGCCCGCGACGGCCGCGTCGTCGGACGCGCGTATCGCGAGATCACGCAGCACTATCCCGCGCCGGGGTGGGTGGAGCACGATGCACACGAAATTCTCGAGCGCACGCTCGATGCGGCGCGCGAGGCGATGGCGTCGGCGCAGCAGGCGGGAGCCGACGCGCCGCAGTGCATCGGCATCACCAATCAGCGCGAAACGATCGTGCTGTGGGAGCGCGCGACCGGCCGGGCGGTGCACAAGGCGATCGTGTGGCAGGACCGTCGCACCGCCGATCGGTGCCGTGCTCTGGCGCCGCACGCGGCGCGCATCGGTGAACTCACGGGGCTCGTGACCGATCCGTACTTCAGCGCCAGCAAACTCGAGTGGTTGCTGGGGCAGGGGGACCATCTCGCCCGCGCCCAGCGCGGGGAGCTGTGCGCGGGCACCATCGACAGCTGGCTCGTGTGGCACCTGACCGGTGGCGCGGTACACGCGACCGACCACACGAACGCGTCGCGCACGATGCTGTACGACATTCACGCGCGCGCGTGGAGTGACGAGCTGACGGGGCTGTTCAACGTGCCGCCGCAGGTGCTCCCCACCGTCGTGCCGTCGAGCGGCGAGATGGGACGTTCCACCGTGGCGACCCTTGGCGTGTCGCTCCCCATCACCGGCATGGCCGGCGACCAGCAGGCCGCCTTGTTCGGTCAGGGGGGCTGGGGCCCGGGCGACGGCAAGAACACGTACGGCACCGGCGCCTTCCTGCTGCTCAACACCGGAGCCCACCGGCCCGCGCCGGGCTCGGGGTTGCTCACAACCATCGCCTGCGACGAACGCGGCAACCCGGTGTACGCGCTCGAAGCCTCCATTTTCATCGCCGGCGCGGCGGTGCAGTGGCTGCGCGACGGATTGGGCATTATCGCGCATAGCACCGAGACGGAGGCGTTGGCCCGGTCGCTGCCCTCAAACGAAGGGGTGTACTTCGTGCCGGCACTGGTGGGGCTGGGAGCCCCCGACTGGGAGCCGAACGCCCGCGGGACCATCGTGGGGCTGACCCGCGGAACGGGGCGAGCCCACTTCGCGCGCGCGGCCCTCGAGGCGATGGCCTACGCCACCCGCGACGTGCTAGGCGACATGCGGACGCAGGGGGAGGTGCCCTTCGATCGGTTGCGGGTGGACGGCGGCGCCACGGCGAACGACTGGCTGATGCAGTTCCAGGCCGACGTGTTGGGGGTACCGGTGGACCGGCCAAACATGGTCGAAACCACAGCCCTCGGCGCCGCGGGCCTCGCCGGCCTGGCCGCCGGGGTGTGGGCATCGGGTGCGGAGTTCCTGGCTAGCCGCCAGTTTACCCGCTTCACCCCCTCTGACGCCGGAACGGCTGCCGCCGCTGCGGCGTATGGAGGATGGCGGCGGGCTGTCCGTTCGGCACTCGCCTGGGCCCGGGACGTAGACTAGCTATCCCGATAAAAGAACTCGGAAAACAGTGCCGTTTCCGCCCGGATGTAGTATCTTCCAGCGATACCCTCCCGACCTTATAGGACGGCGATCCCGTGAAAGCTCGTAACAAGTTCCTGCTCGGCGGTGTGCTCGTGCTCGGCACTGCCTCCTACCTCATGGCCAGCTCGATCGACGAGACGGCCACGTACTACCTCACGCCGGGCGAACTGGCGGCGAAGGTGGACGACAACCCGCGCTTCTCCAAGAACGGCGTCAAGGTTGGCGCGCGCGTGGTCACGGGCACCATCAAGCGCGATCCCGGCGGCCGTGAGCTCACGTTCGTGATGACCGACGGGAAGCAGGAATACCCGGTGCACTACCGCGGCGTGGCGCCGGACACGTTCACCGACGGCGTGGACATCGTTGTGGAGGGGCGTCTCGACGGGAACGGGGTGTTTCAGGCCACCACGCTGCTCGCCAAGTGCGCGTCGCGCTACGAGAACGCGCCTGGCCAGCCCGGTCAGTATCCGCCGGGCGCCAAGCACCCCGACAACGTCCCCAAGGCGTAAGCCTGAAGCGTTCGCCGAACGCGTGGGCGAAGTCCCGCGCGGTCGGCACAGTGGTAACTCACGCGCCGGGCGCTCGTCGGCGCCCGGCCTCCGCGCGAAGCGCGAGGCGTCATGATTCTGGTTGGTGAGCTGTCGCTCTGGATCGCCCTGTTGATGGCGGCCTGGACGACCACGGTGTCTTTCGCAGGCGGCATGCAGGGCCGTCCTGATCTCATCAAGAGCGGCGAACGGGCCATGTACGCCACGTTCGGCTTCGTCGTGCTGGCGTCCATCGGGTTGTGGACCGCGCTCTTCACGCACGACTTCTCGCTCAAATTCGTCGCCTCGTTTACGAGCGCGAACCTCCCCAAGGTCTACCTGTTCACGGCGTTCTGGGCCGGACAGGAAGGGTCACTGCTGTTCTGGACCCTCATCATGACCATGTATTCGGCGGTCGCGGTGTTCACCAACCGCAACCGGAACCGCGAGATGATGCCGTACGTCACCGGCACGTTGGGCATCGTCGCACTGTTCTTCCTCATGACGATGACGTTCTCGGAGAATCCGTTCGAGCGTCTCGATTGGGTGCCCCCCGATGGCCGCGGCATGAACCCGCAGCTCCAGAATCCCGGCATGGCGGCACATCCGCCCATGCTCTATCTGGGCTATGTGGGGACCGCGATTCCGTTCGCCTTTGCCGTGGGCGCGCTCGTCACCCGACAGCTCGATGCGCAGTGGCTTGGCGCCGTGCGTCGCTGGGCGCTGGTGAGCTGGTTCTTCCTCACCATCGGCATCACGCTGGGCATGTGGTGGGCGTACGTGGAACTTGGCTGGGCAGGCTACTGGGCGTGGGATGCCGTGGAGAACTCGAGCGTCCTCCCGTGGCTCACCGTGACCGCGTTCCTGCACAGCATCATGATTCAGGAAAAGCGCGGCATGCTGCGCAAGTGGAACGTGACGCTCGTCGTGCTCTCGTTCCTCCTCACGATCCTTGGCACCTTCATCACGCGTAGCGGCGTGATCGAAAGCGTGCACGCGTTCGCGCGTTCGTCGATCGGCAACTGGTTCCTCGGCTTCCTCATCGTGGCCACGGTGCTCACGGCGTATCTCGTGAGCACGCGTCTCAACGACCTGCAGGCCAAAGCCGAATTGGAGAGCATGGTGAGCCGCGAGGCCGCCTTCCTCTACAACAACCTCGTGCTGGTCGGCATCTGCTTCGCCACGCTCTGGGGCACGCTGTTCCCCATCCTCTCTGAATGGGTGAAGGGCGACAAGATCACGGTAGGCCCGCCGTTCTTCAACGCGGTGAACGGCCCGCTCGGGTTGCTGCTGCTGGCGCTCACCGGCATCGGACCGCTCATCGCCTGGCGTCGCGCGTCGGTTGCCAACTTGCAGCGCCAGTTCACGGCGCCGCTCATTGCCGGTGTGGTGGTGTTCGTGACGCTGTTCGCGCTCGGCATGCGTGACGTGTACGCGCTCGCGTCGTACCTGCTCGCCGGCTTCGTGTTCGGCACGATCATTCAGGAATTCGTGAAGGGCGTGGGCGCGCGTCGCCGCATGTACAGCGAAGGGTTCTTCGCGGCGTTCTTCCGTCTCATCGGTCGCAATCGCCGCCGCTACGGTGGCTACATTGTGCACTTCGGCGTGGTGGTGCTCTTCTGCGCCTTTGCCGGGCTCATGTTCAGGCGCGACGTGACCGCCACGCTCAAGACCGGCGAGTCGGTGAAGGCCACCGATGCGTACGGCCACGAGTGGGTGTTCACGAGCCAGGGTATTTCTTCGGACAAGCAGCTCAATCGCTTCGTGACCGCGGTGACATTCGCGGTGACGCGCGACGGCGAGAACATGGGGCTGTTGTCCAGCGAAAAGCGTCAGCACGTGAACTCACGCAACGAGCCCACCTTCGAGCCCTCGACCGAAGTGGGGATCCTCGAGTCGCCCAAGCAGGACGTGTATCTCGTGTTCACGGGTGCGGTGGATCGTGACACGGCCGCGGTGCACATCAACTTCAACCCGCTCGTGTGGTGGGTGTGGTTCGGTGGCATCATCATGGCGTTCGGCGGCCTCATCGTGATGTGGCCTCAGGCCACCAAGGGTGAGCGCGAGGGCGGTTACGTCGCGCAGATCCCCATGGGCCGTGACATGGAGCCGGTGGGAGCGGGCGCGTGAGCGTCGATCGGAACCCCATGACGAACGGTCGTGCGCAGTCCCGGCGCGCGTTCGTGGTGCGCGCGGGGGCGGTGGTGGGTGGGCTAAGCCTGCTCGTCCGCCGCGCTGCTGCGCAGGAGCAGGCGGAGCAGCAGGCCGGCGCCACCAACAGCGGCGAGGAGATGACCTCGGACAGCTACAAGCCGGTGTCACGTCCTCCCAAGCCGGGTGCCCAGCCCACCATGGGCAAGGTCGAGGTCGAGAACTTCGAACGGCAGTTGGCGTGCCCGTGTCCGTGTACCCTCGACATCTATACCTGCCGCACGACGGACTTCTCGTGCGGCATTTCGCCGGCAGTGCACGGCGACATTCAGCGTCTCGTCGATGGTGGTTACACGGCCACCGAGATCATGGAGGCGCTGACGGGCACCTATGGCGATTTCATTCTGAATTCGCCGCGCAAGGAAGGGTTCAGCCTTGCCGCGTGGTTCGCGCCCTTCGCGGCGGTCGCCGTTGGGGCCGTGGGCATCGGCGCGTTGCTGCGAAGCTGGCGTCTCAATGCCAAGACGGCCGATGCCGCGCGTGCGGCACGCGCCGCGGCGCAGTCGGCGAACGCGCCGGCCGTTGATGCCACACCCGAAGAGCTCGCGCGCCTCGAAGCAGCGCTGCGGGAGGAACGCTGATGGCGCTCCCCGAAGGTGCGCTGCCGCTGGTGGTAGGGACCGCACTCGTTCTCGGTGCCCTCACGCTCGTGTTGTCACCGCTGCTCAGTGCCATCGACCCGGCTTCCGATACGCCCGCCAAGCGGAAAGCGGTGAAGCTTGCCGCCGAAATCGATGCGCCGAGCACCGCAGTCGATGCGTTGCGCGAGATCGAATTCGATCGCGAAACCGGCAAGTTGAGCGAAAGCGATTACGCCGATCTCAAGCAACGCTACACCCGTGAGGCGCTCGCCGAACTGCGTGCGGCAGAGCAGGGTGCCGGTACGGCGACGGCCACCGCGAGCGTCGTAACCGCCGGCCTTGATCCAGTCGAAGCCGCCATCGCCCGTGCCCGCGCCGACGTACGCAGCTGCGGCGTGTGTGGGCCGCGCCCCGAGCCCGATGCAACCTATTGCTCCAGCTGCGGCCGCTATCTGCCCGAGAAGTGCGGCTCCTGCGGCACGAGCATCGATCTGGTCGGCTCGCGCTTCTGCAGCGGCTGTGGAGACCAACTGGCCGCCGCCTGAATACGAGAAGGAAAGGGCCGTCCCTGCGTCCCCTCGCCTCCGCGTCTCTAGTTGTCCGGCAGTTCCCGCAGTTCGTACAAGTCGTAGCCATCCACACGCGCGTCGGCGGGTCCGATCAGGACTCCTCCGGCGCGCGTGGCGATAGTACGACCGGCCACCGTTGCGGCGGCCATCAGCATCGTCACCTCGAGACCACGGCCGCGCCACTGCGCGAGCAGCGCACGACGACAGGCTCGTAGCGCACGCGCGGCTTCATGCCCCACAGGTGTACGCGGCGCCGTGACGCACATGCCCGCGAGATAGAGCGTCACCCGCGTGCCGGCCGGCATGGCATGCATCGCCGCGTCGTCGAGGATGGCATCGATCCCGAACGCCTCCTCGCTGATCGTACCGGCGCGTAGTGCTACGTCAACATGCGGCGCAATGAAGAGCTGGTCGGCGTAGCCAAGGAACTCGCCGGTCGCCGCGCCTTCGGCGACGAACAGGAGATGCTCCACGCGCCGGGCCCAGTCGTCGAATCGCGCCTCGTCGAAATTCGGGCCGAACCACTGCTGCCCCAGCGCTTCCGCCGCATCGTGGGCCGCGCGGTCCGAGAGCGGCGCCGTACGCGCGCAGACGCTACCCACGGTTGCGGTGATCACTCCGGCTTCACCACGCGTCGCGTGCGCTTCTTCGTGAGTGGCACCACGGGGTCGGAGGCCATGAAGCGGTCGCGACTCGCGCACACCCGATGCACCGGACACGTCCCACACTTGGGGGAGCGGGCCGAGCACACGAGGGCGCCGAGCTCCATCAGTGCCTGATTATGCGTCCACACCACCTTGCCCGTGCGCGGCAGCAACTGCTCGGCGATCTGCCAGAGCCGCTTGAGCCCCGCACCACTCTTGGGGTCGAGGTCGGGGGCGAACACGCGGTGCAGCACGCGCGCCACGTTCGTGTCCACGAGTGCGGCGCGCTTCTCGTACGCAAACGACGCGACCGCGCCGGCCGTGTAGGCCCCCACCCCGGGGAGCGCGCGCAACTCTTCGGGCTCGCTGGGAATGATGCCGTCGCGCGCTTCCGTCACATGCTTCGCCAGCTTGTGCAGGTTGCGGGCACGGGCGTAGTAGCCGAGTCCCTCCCAGGCCTCGAGTACCCGCTGCGGCTTGGCCTTGGCCAGGGCGTGCAGATCGGGAAAACGCTCGAGAAACCGCCGGTAGAAATCGAGCACCCGCGAGACCTGAGTCTGCTGGAGCATCAGCTCCGAGATCAGGATGCGATACGGGTCGCGGGTGCGCCGCCACGGCAGGTCCCGCGAATGCTCGCGAAACCAGCGGTGCAGCTTGCGGCGGAACGCCACAGCGGCGTCGGCGGGGACCTGCGGCGCCGGCGCGACCGGCTTTCGGGGGGGCATGGCGCGAAAAGCTAAACGCTCGAGAGCGCCACGTTCACCCCCGTCAGCGACGGGCCATCAGGCGCGCTCGAGACGCTCCAGCTTCCGGCGGGCAAGAACCAGCGGTATCACCGTGCACGACGCACACACGACAAGCCCAACGGCGAATGGCAGGACCATTTCCACCGGATCGGACTCGCGGCCGAAATGCTCCGCCACCACCCATCGGGACGCTGGACGTCCGGAGAGAAACGCCACGGCGGCAATGAGCCCGATGGCGGTAATCATGAACAGCAACCCGCCGAAGGAGGTCGGGATCTGGGCGGCGTTTTCCGAATCGTATTGCGGATGGAACGTGCCGTAGCTGAGGGCCAGCGCGGTGAGCGGGAATACCAGGGCGGTAATCGACACCAGTGACACCGTGTGCACGAACGGCTGCACCTTGAGCATCAGGTTGGTGGCCCCCACGAGCAGCAGTGCGAGCAGCAACAAGGGAATCGCGCCAACCCAGAACTTGGCCCACAGCAGCTCGCGTACCGGGAGGGGGCTCGAGCGTAGCAGCCACAGCGCGCGCCCTTCCAGCGACACGCTCGGGAAGACGAATCGCGCGGCGATCGACGCGAGCACGAACCCGGCGAGCGCCAGGTTCAGGAACGGGATGAGATTGCGCAGCAGCACCGTGACCCCCGAGCCGTTGAGCGGCAGGTAGCGCACGTTCGCGACGTACACCACCAGCAGTACGGCCAGCAACACCAGCTGCGACCATTGGGTGCTGTCGCGGGCGAACACCCGCAGCTCCTTGAGGACCAGCTCACGGCGGAGCGGACCAAGGAACGAGAGCGCGCGATCGAGCCACGGCCGCTGTGTACGCGCGGTGCCGCGCTTTGTCGCGCCCTCCTGGGCCATGCTGTAGGCGCGACGCCACCCGCGAGCGTACAAGACATGGCCGATGGCGATCAACGTGGCGGCAACGCCCCATAGACGGAGGAGTGGCGGCCAGGCCGCCTTGCCGCGCAAATACTTCACGATGGCTTCGCTGACCCATTCGCTGGGGAGCCACGGCGACGACGGCGTGTCGAGGGCCGCCACGAACTGCATGAAATTGGCGAACCCCTCCGGCCGCGCGAGCTGTTCCGGGCGAGCGGCGCGGAACAACAGGACCAGCCCGGCGATGGCCATCGCCGCGATCACACTCAGCAGGTCGCGTGTGCGTCGGGCCGGAAACACGTTCACCAGCAACAGCGTCACGCCCGATCCCAACGCCGCGGGAATCAGCAGAAAGGGCACGAGCACGGCAATGGCGAAGAGCACGAAGTCCGCGCCGCCTCGATACGCCACACCATAGGCGCCGATGAGCGGTACCAATAGCAGCGCCACCATCCAGCTCGAGTGCAAGGCCGTTTCCGCGAGCCGTGCGCGATACAATGCGCCACTGCGCACTGGCGCTGCCGCCAGTTGATCGAGATCGCGTGAAAGAAAGAAGTTGGACAGCGCCGCGATCGTATTCGACAGCAGCAGGATGGACCCGAATGACAACAGGATCATGGCCAGCAGCTTCGCCGCAAGCAGATCACCGATGTCCTCCGCGCCCCGGAAGTACCGCAGGAGCCGCAGCGCAAGCAGGAAGGCAACACTCCAGAAACCCATCGCTACGGCGCTCACCACTACCACCCGACGCACGTCGCCACGCTGGTGGTGGCGCGTGCGGTTGCGGGCCATCTGCCACTTGGGGCGCAGCAGCGACCAGGCACCAGCCTCGGGCAGCGTCGGGGCTCCGCCCGCGAGCGCCTCAGGCATCGAGCACCTCGACCAGCTCACGTGCCACGCGGTCGCCGGTCAGACGCAGGAAGATGTCCTCCAATGCGTCGTCGGTCCCGCTGGAGTCGCGCAGGTCGTCCATGGTGCCGCACGCCACCAGTTCACCACGCTGCATGATGCCGATGCGGTCGCACATGCCTTCGGCGATCTCCAGCGTGTGCGTGCTCATCATCACCGTGTGCCCGCGGCGCGTGTACTCGCGGAAGAGATCCTTGAGGATCTTCGACGACTTGGGGTCGAGCCCCACCATCGGCTCGTCCACCACGATGACCGCAGGGCGGTGCACGAACGCGCTCGCGATGATCAGCTTCTGGCGCATGCCGTGGCTGTAGCTCTCCACGAGTTCGTCGCGCCACGGCTCGAGGTCGAACAGCGCCAGCAGCTCGTGCCCGCGCCGGTCGACATCGGCGCCCGCCTCCCCGTACAACCCGGCGCTGAACCGCAGAAACTCGATCCCGGTGAGTTTCTCGTAGATGAACGGCCGGTCGGGGATGAAGCCCAGCGCGCGTTTGGCGCGAAGCGGATCGGCCAGCAGATCGTGGCCGGCGATGCGGATACGGCCGGCCGTGGGCTGCAGAATGCCGGCAATCATGCGCATCGTGGTGGTCTTGCCGGCGCCATTCGGCCCCAGGAAGCCGAACAGTTCACCGGCGGGAACCACGAGGTCGAGCTGGCGCACGGCGGTGAAATCGCCGAAGCGCTTGGAAAGCGAGGTGATCTCGATCATGCCGGGAAGACGACCGACGGCTACCCCTTGGCAACTTCTCCGCGAACCCAGGCCAGATACGCCGGTAACCCGTCCGTGCAGGGCAGGATGAGGAGTTCCGGTACCTCGTACGGGTGATGTGACGGAAGCTGCTCACGGAGCAACGGGACGCAGGCGGTCGTGGTCTTGAGGAGGACGATCGTTTCCGCGGCGTCCTCCACCTGGCCCTGCCACCGGTAGATCGACCGGGCGCCGGGCAGCAGCGTGCCACACGCGACAAGGCCGTGCTCCACGAGCGTTCGAACAAATGCGGCCGCATCTGCATTGGGCGGCAGGGAGGTGAGCGCGATCACCACGTCCGTCCCGCTCGGCGGGGTTGTTTCCATCTCCAGCTCCTCGCAGCTTCCGAGACTATGCCCAAATCGACGAAACCGTCTGTGCTCCCGGCTCCAGCTCCTGGAGTGGCGCCGGCCTCCGACGCGCTTGTGGTGCGTGGCGCGCGCGAACACAACCTGCGCAACATCAGCGTCACGATCCCGCGGGACAAGCTGACGGTCGTCACGGGGCTCTCCGGTTCGGGCAAATCCTCGCTCGCCTTCGACACGATTTACGCCGAAGGGCAGCGGCGGTATGTCGAGTCGCTGTCCGCCTATGCACGGCAGTTCCTCGGGCTCATGGAAAAGCCCGACGTGGACGCCATCGAGGGGCTCTCGCCGGCCATTTCCATCGAGCAGAAGACCGCCGGGCACAACCCGCGCTCCACCGTGGGAACGGTGACGGAGATCTACGACTATCTCCGCCTGCTCTATGCGCGCGCGGGCACGCCGCACTGCCCCACCTGCGGACGCGCGGTCCAGCGGCAGAGCCCCACGCAGATCGCTGAACAGGTGTTGGCGTGGCCCGAGGGCACGCGCCTCGAGATTCGTGCGCCCCTCGTGCAGGAGCGAAAGGGTGAGTTTCGCGAGCTCTTCGAAGGCGCCCGCAAGCAGGGCTTCGTGCGCGCGGTGGTCGATGGCGAGCTCATCGAGCTGGCCGACCCGCCCAAGCTCAATCGCCGGCTCAACCACTCCATCTCGGTAGTCGTCGACCGCTTGGTCGTGCGTACGGAGGATCGCGGACGCATCACGGATTCGGTGGAGACCGCCCTGCGCCTCGCCGAAGGGTTGGCCGAGGTGGTGCGGTACGACGGGAACGAGCCGACGACCGAAATGTTCTCCGAGCGCTACGGTTGCCCCACCTGCGGTATCTCCATGCCGGAGCTCGAGCCGCGGCACTTCTCCTTCAACTCGCCGTTCGGCGCCTGCGAAACGTGCAGCGGTCTGGGGACGACGCGCAGCGTGAGCGAAGAGCTCGTGCTGGGAGACCCCAGTATCTCCATCCTCGAAGGCGTGGTGCTGCCGTGGGGCGAACCGGATGGCTACCTCCGCAAGGTCATCCTCCCCGGGCTCGCGAAGCTCCTGGCATTCGATCTCAACGCGCCGTGGGGCAAGATCCCTGCTGCCGTACGCCGGCAACTGCTGTACGGCATGAGCGATGCGCCCCCGCGGGCCCGCAAGGCGGTAAAGCAGGCGGTGAAGGGGGCGGCCGCCAAGACTGCTGCCAAGACCGCCGACACCACGTGGGAGGGGATCGTCACCCACGTACAGCGGCGGTACGACGAGAGCAGCTCTGATGGCGTGCGCCTCGAACTCGAGGCGTACATGGTGGCCGCGCCCTGTCCGTCGTGCGCCGGCCAACGCCTCAAGCCGGAATCACTGGCGGTTACGGTACACGGCAAGCACATCGGCGATGTCGTGGACCAGAGCGTGGCCGATGCGCTCGCGTTCTTCGAGAGCGTACCCGTGCGCGGCGCCGGCCACCCTGGCCTCGATCCGGGCATCGCCGGGCCTATCCTCAAGGAAGTGCGGGAGCGCCTGCGATTCCTCGTGGACGTCGGCCTCGACTACCTCACGCTCAATCGCAGCGCTGAGTCGCTGTCCGGCGGCGAGGCGCAACGCATCCGGCTGGCCACGCAGATCGGCTCGCGGCTCGTGGGCGTGCTGTACATCCTCGATGAGCCCAGTATCGGCCTCCATCAGCGCGACAACGGTCGTCTCCTTGCCACCCTCAAACAGCTCCGCGATCTCGGCAATACCGTGATCGTCGTTGAGCACGACGAGGAAACGATTCGAGAGGCGGACTACCTCATCGATCTCGGGCCGGGCGCTGGCAAGCATGGCGGGGAAGTGATCGCGGCAGGGTCGGTGCAGGACGTCATCGATACGCCCGCGTCGATCACGGGGGCGTATCTGCGCGGAACCCGTTCTATTCAGCTACCCGTGCAGCGTCGCCAGCGCGATGCGTCGCGCGTGCTCTCGGTGCAGGGCGCGCGCGAACACAATCTCAAGGACGTGACCGCCGAGTTCCCGCTGGGGTGCTTCGTGGCGGTGACGGGTGTGTCCGGGTCGGGCAAGTCGACGCTCATCACCGACATCCTGCAGAAGGCGCTGTCGCGGCACTTCTTCCGGGCGCGCGTGTTGCCCGGAGCGCACACGCGTATCACCGGGCTCGAGCACCTCGACAAGATCATCGACATCGACCAGAGCCCCATCGGACGCACGCCGCGTTCGAACCCGGCTACGTACACCGGCATCTTCACGCCCGTACGCGAACTGTTCGCCGAACTCCCCGAGGCCAAGATCCGAGGCTACGGCCCCGGGCGTTTCTCCTTCAACGTGAAGGGCGGGCGCTGCGAAGCGTGTCAGGGTGACGGTCTCGTGAAGATCGAGATGCACTTTCTCCCCGACGTGTTCGTACCGTGCGACGTGTGCAAGGGCAAACGCTTCAACCGCGAAACACTCGAGGTGCGCTTCCGCGGCCTCAGCATCGCCGAGGTGCTCGATCTCACCGTCGAGGATGCCTGCGGGGTATTCGAGAATCAGCCGCGCATTCTGCAGAAGCTCGAAACGCTGCGAGATGTAGGCCTCGGCTACATCCATCTCGGCCAGAGCGCCACTACGCTCAGCGGAGGCGAGGCCCAGCGCGTGAAACTCGCCACCGAACTGTCGAAACGGGATACCGGCCGTACCCTCTACATTCTCGACGAGCCCACCACCGGCTTGCACTTCGAGGATGTGCGGGTGCTCCTCGATGTACTGCACAAGCTGGTCGATCGTGGCAATACGGTGCTGGTGATCGAGCACAGCCTCGACGTCATCAAGACGGCGGACTGGCTCGTGGACCTTGGGCCCGAAGGGGGCGTGCGCGGCGGCACGATCGTGGCGCAGGGGACGCCCGAGGAGGTAGCGCGCGTACCGGAGAGTCACACCGGTCGATATCTCGCGCCGATGCTCGTGCGGTAATCAGCGGCGAGGCCCTGCTCCCTGCCTCCTGCGCGGCCGGGTACATTGCACGTGTATGGTTTCCCTCCTCGATATCATCGGTCCCGTCATGGTCGGGCCGAGTTCCAGTCACACCGCCGGGGCGTGTCGCCTCGGCTTGCTTGCCCGTTGCCTGGTTGGCGGCACGCCGGAGAAGGCGCACATCGAACTGCATGGCAGCTTCGCGCGCACCGGTGAGGGGCACGGGACCGATAAGGCCCTGGTCGGTGGGCTCATGGGTTTCCGCCCCGACGATGAACGACTCCGCACCGCGCTCGAGATCATGGAGCGCGAGGGGCTCGACTATCAGTTCGAAAAGACATCGCTCGGTGATGACGCCCACCCCAACACCGTGCGCATCACCCTCGAGCGGGGCGGTCGCTCGTCGCAGATGGTCGGCGCCTCGCTAGGTGCTGGCCGCGTGTTGGTGACCGAGATCGACGGTTACCCCGTGGAGGTGTCGGGCAACCTGCACACCATCGTCCTCGTGGCGAACGACGTGAAGGGGTCCGTGGCGCGCATCGCCGGTATTCTGGCAGACGCCAACGTGAACATCGCCACGCTCAAGCTGTCTCGGAAAGAACGTGGCGGCGACGCGTTCATGGTGATCGAGGTGGACGATCAGCCCGGCGAAGAAGTGCGCGATTCCATTCGCACGCTCCCCTGGGTCACTTGGGCGTTCCGCCTCGACAAGGTGAGTGCATGACCGCGGGGGCGCGCTGATGTTCAGGAGTCTGGCCGATGCGATCCGCGAAGCGGAAGCGCAGAACACCACGTTGTCGGCGGTGGCACTCGCCGCCGAATCGAAGGACCAGGGGCGCACCGTTGCCGACATTCGTGACGCGCTCCGGCGCGCGCTCGAGGTCATGCGCGGTGCGGTCGATCGCGGACTCGTGGGAGACCTTCGCAGCAGCTCCGAATTGGTGGGCGGCGATGCCGCCAAACTGCGCACCGGTCCGGCCGGTCCGCTCGCGGGTACGCCGTTCCGCGATGTGCTCGCGCGCGCGCTGGCCGTACAGGAGGTGAATGCGGCCATGGGAGTCATCGTCGCGGCGCCCACGGCGGGGGGCGCGGGCGTACTGCCGGCCGTGCTCACCGGGCTCGCGGCGGCGCGTGGCATCGACGACGAGAAGCTCATCGATGCGCTGGCCACGGCGGGACTCATCGGCGCGGTCGTGGCCGAGCGCGCCTCGTTGTCAGGTGCCGAAGGCGGATGTCAGGCTGAGACCGGCGCGGCAGCCGGGATGGCGGCCGGCGCCGCCGTGGAGATGCTTGGCGGATCGCCACGACAGGTGGGGCACGCCACCGCGCTCGCGCAGCAGGGGACGCTGGGGTTGGTATGCGATCCGCTTGGTGGCTTGGTGGAATTGCCCTGTGTCTTCCGCAACGCCACTGGCGCCGCGATCGCCCTGGCGGCGATCGAAATGGCCATGGCGGGCATCGAGTTCGCCATTCCGGCCGACGAGGTCATCGACACGATGGGCGAGATCGGTGCGAGCATGGACGTGCGCTACCGCGAGACGGCCGGCGGCGGATTGGCCGCCACCCCCACCGGACGCCGATTGGCCCGCGAGCGGCTGTACGAATTGAAGCGCGCTGGCGGCTGACCGGTGGCTGGCCGCTCGACCCGTGCGCGCCGTGGCGGTGGCGTTGCGGCGCTCATGCTGGCAGTGGCGGTGGTTGGCCTCGTTGCCTGTGACGGCGCGAAGGGGCGTAACCGATGGCTTCGCGATGGCGAGACGTTCATGCGCGATGCCGTGCAGACCGGGCGGCTCGCCGACACGGAACTCGACGAATCGTCGGGCATGGTGGCGTCGGTCGCCGAGCCCGGCGTGTTCTGGAGCCAGAACGACAGCGGCAACGATGAGCATCTGTTTGCCTACGACTCCACTGGTAGGGCACGCGGACGTGTGCTCGTGCGCGGCGGGAAGAATCGGGATTGGGAGGCGCTGACGACGGGGCCGTGCGCCGAGGGGCAGTGTCTCGTCATCGGCGACGTCGGCGACAACTTGGCGCGTCGCAACGACCTGACGCTCTATCAGATCGCCGAACCGCCGCAGACCGCGGTGAGCGTTCCCGTCCTGCGGACGCTGTCCTTGCGCTATGCCGACGCCCCGCACGATGTGGAAGCCATGTACGCCGGCCCGGACGGGACGTTGTGGCTGGTCACCAAACGCCCCCAGCGAGGCAGCGGCGGAGCACTACGCCCGGTGCGCGTCTACGAGGTGCCCAGGACGGCCTGGGACGGCGGTGAGTACACTGCACGGGTCGTCGACTCGCTGCCGGTCACGCCGGAGAAAGGGAAACTGCATGACTGGGTCACCGACGCCAGCCTGTCGCCATTGCAGCCGGATGGACGCCGTCGGGTGGTCCTGCTGACCTACGGCGCCGTGTACGTCTTCGACGCCGATCCCGCGACCGGCCGTCCCGGTGCCCTCATGGCGCGCTGTACGCTCCCCATTCGGGAGGACACCGCCGAGTCGGTCGCGTGGCTTGGCGACGGGCGGATCCAGGTCGGGACCGAGGGGACGGGGGGCGCGATTTACCGGGGACGCTGCCCCTGACACGCGGAAGCGACGTATCTTCCCGCACTCGCGTCCGCATCGTGTCGAAACGAAACCGCCCGCGCTCCCGTACGGCTCAGCATCCGAACCCACAGGGATTTGTCCATGGTCACGCGTGAAGACATCGAGGCGTTTCTCGACCGGCTGAGTGCCGACGGCGCCACCTCGCAGGAAGTTGAACCCGGGCTTTGGGTGGTACGGCCCGGGGGAGCGCTCGAATTCGATGTGGTCGTCACCCATAATCCGCCGGTGGTACTGCTGCGCGTGAAGGTCATGCCGCTGCCTACCGACGCGCACAATGCGGCGGCGCTCAATCGCCGCCTGCTCGAACTCAACGCCACCGACCTGCTGCACGGCGCCTATGGCATCGATGGCGACGCTGTGGTGCTTACCGAAGCGCTCGAACTCGCGCATCTGGATTTCGAAGAATTCCTCGCGTCGTTCGAAAGCATGACTCTCTCGCTCACGGGACATCTGCGTGAGCTGGCCGCCTTCCGCGAGGCTCGCTGATCCATGGGTATCTTCGATCGTCTTTCGACACTGATCAAGTCGAACCTGAATGACCTCATCTCCTCGGCGGAAAACCCCGAGAAGATGCTGAATCAGATCATCGTCGACATGCGCAACCAGTTGGCGAAGGCCAAGCAGCAGGTGGCCGCGGCCATTGCCGACGAAAAGCGCCTCAAGGACCAGGCCGACGCCGAGTTCAAGCTGGCCGACGATTGGGACAAGCGCGCGATGCTCGCGGTGCAGGAAGGTCGTGATGATCTCGCCAAACAGGCGCTCATGCGCGGGCAGGAGCATCTCGAGCACGGGCAGGCGCTCGCCACCACGTGGGAAGCGCACAAGATCGAGACGGAGAAGCTCAAGCAGTCGCTGCGTGATCTCAACGACAAGATCGAAGAGGCCAAGCGCAAGAAGAACCTGCTGCTCGCGCGCCAGCGTCGCGCGGAAGCGCAGGCGCGCATTTCGCAGACGATGTCGGGACTCAGCGAAAACTCGGCGTTCGAGGCGTTCGCCCGTATGGAGGAGAAGATCACCTCCAACGAGCGGCAGCTGCAGGCCGCGCAGGAGATCGACGAAGAGTTCAGCGGCGATCGCCTCGCCGGGGAATTCAAGCAGCTCGAGCGCGCCACGGGGGGCGCGTCGGCGGACATGCAACTCATGGCGCTCAAGCAGCGCATGGGTATGCTCTCGGCCGGTGCACCGCAGGCTGCGCGTCAGTTGGCGGCTGGGGCCACCGAGCAGGCCGCACCCGCGGCGGCGCCGGCGCAGTTGCCGGCCGCCACGCCGGAGCACAAGACGGCCGAAGCCGATCTCATCGCCGAGATCGAGCAGCTCGGGCAGACGAACCCGCGCGCCTGATCGCACGCACGTCAGTTCGCCGCCAGCCAGCACATGCCGCGCCTCCCGTGTGAACACACGGGAGGCGTTTGGCATTCCGGTGCGTCATTTCGATGGGATCGGCCGCTTTTCGATGACACGCGAGTGCACGCGATGCGCCATCGTGGCGCATGCGATCACCAGATCATTCCTCCGACCGGGCGCCACTGCTGGCGCTCGTGAATGCCACGGCCGAGTGGCATGCAGGGCTTCCTGGTACATGTAGCGCGAGCGTCCGACTGCTCGACCGCGTGCATTTCACGGTGTACCGCGGTGATTGTGTCGTGGTCCACCATGATGACCCGGCCAGCGCGCGGGTTCTGCTGGCGGCCCTTGGGGGGCACCACGCCGCGGCCGTGAGTCGCCGATGGCAGGGACAGCGGCTGTGCGGGCCCGGTGTGCGCATTCGCCGCTGCAGTATTCCCGCCGCCGCCGTCTCGGCGCTGCAATCCGGGTGGCAGCAGCTCGCCGCCGCCGAGGCGTCCGAGTGTGGGACACCACGTGGTGTCGAGTCGGTGGTGCATCTCCTGCGCGCATCACGGCACACCGGCCTGTCTATGCATGAGCGCGCACAGTGGCACGGGTGGGCCCATCGGGTACGGGTGAGCGGTGGCGCCCTCGTCATCGTGGCCCCCGGCACGCCGCTGCCGGCGCTGGTGCGTGCAGCCCCACCGCGCCTCGATGCAGGCACCGGTGACCGGCTACGCGAGCGAGCCGGTGCCGCGTATGCACCGGCAGAGACCGACGCGCGGACCCAAGCGCTCTGGCTGCGCCACGGGCGTCTGTGCAACCTGCGGGCGTGGGAGTGAGGAGCCCTGGAAACACGACGCGCCCGGTACCAGAGATACCGGGCGCGTCGTGAAAGCCTGCGGCGTGCTGTCGCTTACGGATTCAGTTGATTGGCCGGGGTGCTCGCCGGATAGTAGCGCTGGCGCACGGCCGAGCGCTTGCCGTCGAGGTTCCACAGCGTCGCCTGAATCATGATGCCGCGATGACGGCGCTGGCTGGTGAGCGGCGCCTGCGCGTAGCTCTGGCCCACCACGGCGGGCAACGGCGCGAGCGCCTCGTGCGACACCACGTCGGCCACGTTGGGATACTTCACCGTACCGTCGGTCTTCTGCATGATGAACACGCGCCCCACGACCGGACGGCCGTTGATCAGCGTCTGTCCCGTAACCGGATCCACCGGCCAGGTGGCCGGAGCGGCCGGCGCGGCAGCCGTCACCGGGGCGGGTGCGGCCATCGAATCCGTCATCGCGGCCGTCGAATCGGCGAGCGAGTCCGCCGGCATGGCCGCGCTGTCGGCCGCGGCGCTGTCCGGCTTCATGCTATCGGTGGGCGCCGGGGCAGGAGCCGGCTGCGCGGCCACCGGCTGCGCCGCCGGGGTGGTCTTCGCCGCGGGAACGGCGGGCTGCTGCTCTCCACTACGTGCTGCGAGACCGACCGCCACGAGTGCCACCACCACGGCGGCATTGCGGGCGCGGGACGAACGCGACGGGGACGACGAAGCGGACATGGACGGATCCGGAAGGGGTGGGGGACCAAGGGGGATGACAGCCCCTCTATCTTCAACGCGTTACTTTGCGTGAAGATCCCACGCGTTTCAAGGCTGCGCCGTTCCCGTCAATCCGGTCCCCGATGCCCGAGTTCCGCCTGTACAACACGCTCACGCGCCGCGTCGAGCCGTTCGCACCCGTCGATGGCCAAACGGTGCGCATGTACACGTGTGGACCCACCGTCTACAACGCCGCGCATCTGGGCAACTTCCGCACGTTCCTGTTCGAGGACCTGCTGCGTCGCGTCTTCCGTCTGGCCGGCTGGCAGGTGGAGCAGGTGATGAACCTCACCGATGTGGACGACAAGATCATCCGCAAGGCGCAGGCGAACGGCCAGCACATTCTCGAAGTGACCGAGCCGTTCACGGCGCTCTTCCACACGGATCGGCGCTACCTGCGCATCGAGGACGCCGAGCGGTATCCCAAGGCCACCGAGCACATTCCCGAGATGATCGAGCTCGTGGAGCGCCTCGTGGCCAACGGCGTGGCGTATGTGGCCGAAGATGGCTCGGTGTACTTCGCGATCGACAAGTTCGCCGACTACGGCAAGCTGTCGCAGCTCGACAAGCGCGAAGTGAAGAGCGGCGCGCGTGTGGCGCAGGACGAGTACGCCAAGGAGAACGCCCAGGACTTCGCCCTTTGGAAGGCCGCCAAGCCCGAAGACGAAGCGACGGGAGCGGCGTGGGATTCGCCGTGGGGGCGTGGACGTCCCGGCTGGCACCTGGAGTGCTCGGCCATGGCCATGAAGTACCTTGGCGAAACGTTCGATCTGCACGCCGGCGGTATCGATCTCATCTTCCCGCACCACGAAGACGAAATCGCGCAGAGTGAAGCGGCAACGGGCAAGCAGTTCGCGCGGTGCTGGTGCCACGGGGAGTTCCTGCTCACCGACGGCGCCAAGATGGCCAAGCGGGTGGGCAACGTGGCCAACGTGGTGGAGCTGCGTGAGCAGGGGATCAGCGGCACCGCCTATCGCCACTTCGTGTTCAGCGCGCATTACCGCAAGCAGCTCAACCTGGGCGAGGAGTCGCTGGAGCAGTCGCGCACGGCGGTGAACCGCATCGGCGCCTTCGCCCGGCGGCTCGCCGAAGCCACTGGCGGTACGGCAGCGCTGGCCGATGCCGCCACGCGCGCTGAGAAGGCGTTTCTCGAGGCGCTGTTCGACGATCTCAATGCCCCCGAGGCGATGGCGGCGCTGTTCACGTTCATCACCGAGGCCAATCGCGAGTTGGATGCGGGCGGCGCCGATGCCGCAGCGCTGGAGCGCGCCCGGGCGGCATTCCGGCTCATGGATTCGGTGCTGGATCTGGTGCCGGAGCAGGACACCGAGGGGGAGTTGGCGGCGTGGGTGGAGGAGCGGCTGGCTGCCCGCAAGGCGGCCCGGGAGCGGCGAGATTTTGCCGCCGCCGACGCGGCTCGGGCTGAGCTCACCGCGCGCGGCATTCTCATCGAGGACGGTCCCAGCGGGACGCGCTGGCGCCGCGGATAAGGGCACGAGAGCAGGCCCCATCGCCACTGCAGCGGGGGAGCTACCCAAAGCCCCTGTCCCCCATTAGCATTGGGGTCTCTGGGAGTTCGGGTCCTTTTCTGCTGACGTAGCTCAGTTGGTAGAGCAGCTGATTTGTAATCAGCAGGTCAGGGGTTCGAGCCCCCTCGTCAGCTTTCGCGGCGGGTCAGCAAGAGCCGGCGGAACTTGGGTGGGGTACTCAAGTGGCCAACGAGATCAGACTGTAAATCTGACGGCGCAAGCCTTCGAAGGTTCGAATCCTTCCCCCACCACTGTATCACGGCAGGACCGCTGGATCGTCATACGATCCGGTGGGTAGCATGAAGGCAACGCGGGAGTAGCTCAGTTGGTAGAGCGCTAGCCTTCCAAGCTTGATGTCGCGGGTTCGAGTCCCGTCTCCCGCTCTGATATTCGAAGGTGCAGGACGCTCACGTAGCTCAGTCGGCAGAGCACATCCTTGGTAAGGATGAGGTCACCGGTTCGATCCCGGTCGTGAGCTCTACACCACGCCCCCGTTATCGCACAGTCGATGGCGGGGGCGTGGTGCGTTCGGCGCTGGGCGCGGTCGTACGGTCGTTGGCGCGGCCGCCGTTATCGACCGATACTACCGACCATCTGGTTCCCCGACAGGTGACGATGCATGCATGATGCTGGACACGCAGTGCCGGCGATGGTGGCGGTGGTCGACACCGGCGAGGCGACGCCTGCCGCGACGCCTGTCGCGACACCTGTCGCGACACCTGCCGCGATGGAGGCGCGGGCCGAGGCGCGGGCGGGGGTGGTGCGTCGACTGGCGCTGCTTACGGGTCGTGAGCGGCAGGTGTTCGAGCGGGTGGTGCAGGGACTCCCGAACAAGCAGATCGCCGCCCAGTTGGGGATCGCCCTCAAGACGGTCAAGGTGCACCGCGGTCGGGTGATGCTGAAAATGGAGGCGGCCTCGGTGGCCGACCTGGTGCGCTTCGCGGCGTCGGTCGGGCTGTAGCCCGCTGGCAACCGGGCACCCGTACTTCGCGACCCGGAACGGATCCGTTCCGGGTTTCTCGTAGGGGTACCGGATGCGGGGCGGGCGCTATTGACGGACGGTTCGGTGGCGTTTCGGGCGGGCAACGCGGGCGGTAACGTGCGGTTCCATCGGCACTTGCGGGGGGGAGGCGGCTGGTGTGGACAGCTTGGGCGCGTGACTTGCGGGTGGCGACCGGCTCTACTACGTTGCAAGGCTCACCCCACTCCGGTGAAAGCCGGAGGTGGGTCCGAACTATCGGGAATTTTCGAAGAGCTGTGACGGAGCCGGGATATGCCGCGCGAGAAGATCATCCTCGGGTGCACCGAGTGTAAGAACCGCAACTACTTCACGATGAAGAACAAGCGTCTTCATCCGGAACGCGTGGAGTGGAAGAAGTACTGCCCGCGCTGCAACAAGCACCAGCTCCATAAGGAAACCAAGTAAGCCATGACGGCTCCCGTCGAGGTTTCCCGTCCGGGACTCGGCACGCGGTTGGTCACGTTCTACAACGACGTGGTCGCCGAGATGAAGAAGGTGACCTGGCCTGATCGCCCGCAGCTGCAGTCGGCGACCATCCAGATCATCATCTTCGTGCTGATCCTTGGTGCGCTCATCGGCTTGGTGGACGTGACGCTGCAGTTCGCGCTCGTGCGCCTGCCGTCCATGCTGTTCGGTCGCTGACGTGACGCCCATGTCCGTGTCGATGCTCGAGCACCGCTGGTACGCGATTCAGACCACGTCCGGCCACGAGAACAAGGTGCAGCGCCTGATCCAGCGCAAGATCGACACGGATCCGGCGCAGCCCGAGGATCGCCTGATTCGTCAGGCGCTCGTGCCGACGCAGGAAGTCGTGGAGATCAAGAACGGCAAGAAGGTGACCGTTGAGCGGAAGATCTTCCCGGGCTACGTGCTCGTGGAGATGGTCGCGTCGCAGGATACCCTGCACGAGATCAACGCCATTCAGGGCGTCATCAAGTTCGTGGGCAAGGATCGCGATCCCATGCCGCTGCGCGACGACGAAGTGCGTCGCCTGTTGGGGCAAGCGGATCCGGCCGACGAGTCGCCGGTGCGCGAGGAGATTCCGTTCCTCGTCGGGCAGGCGGTGGCGATCACCGAAGGGCCGTTCGCCGATTTCAACGGGACCGTGGAAGAGATCCTGCCCGACAAGGGCAAGGTGCGCGTGTCGGTCAGCCTGTTTGGCCGTCCGACGAGCGTGGAGCTGGATTATCTCCAGCTTCGCGGGTACTGAGGTCGTCCTCGTACCTCGTCGCCACCACTCGACGGAAAACAACGTGGCAGCTAGACCGCCGTGGGATGGTCCCTCGGTGGAACTCGCGATGAGGAAGTAGCATGGCCAAAAAGGTCACTGGATTCGTCAAGCTGCAGATTCCAAGCGGCAAGGCGAACCCGGCGCCCCCAGTGGGTACGGCCCTCGGCCCCCAGGGTATCAACATCATGGGCTTCTGCAAAGAGTTTAATGCTCGGACGCAGGGCGGTGATATGATCATCCCGGTCGAGGTCACGATCTACGCGGACAAGTCGTTCACCTTCATTCTCAAGACGCCCCCCGCGGCGGAATTGATCAAGAAGGAGATCGGCGTGCCGAAGGGGTCCGGTCAGCCGAACAAGGTGAAGGTGGGTACGATCACGCGTGCGCAGCTCGAGAAGATCGCGACCGTGAAGATGCCCGACCTGAACTGTGAAAACATGGAGAGCGCGGTGGCGATGATCGCCGGTGCGGCTCGTTCCATGGGCATCACGGTCAAGGATTGAGCCTCATGAAGACGCATGGAAAGAAGTTCCGCGCCGCGAGTGAGCGTCGCGACCAGGCGAAGGCGTATGAGGCGAAGCAGGCGATCGCGCTCGTGAAGGACATGGCATTCGCCAAGTTCGACGAGACCGTGGAAATCGCCGTGCGCCTTGGCGTCGATCCGCGTCACGCGGATCAGGTGGTGCGTGGCACCGTCGTTCTCCCGGCTGGTACGGGCAAGACGATGCGCGTGCTCGTCATCGCCGCCGGTGCGAAGGTCCAGGAAGCCCAGGATGCGGGCGCGGACTACGTCGGCACCGAGTATCTCGCCAAGATCAAGGAAGGCTGGCTCGACTTCGACGTGCTGATTGCGACGCCGGACCAGATGGGACAGCTCGGCCAGCTCGGCCGCGTCCTCGGTCCGCGTGGCCTGATGCCGAACCCGAAGGCGGGCACGGTCACGTTCGACGTGGCGAAGGCGGTCAAGGAGTCGAAGGGTGGCAAGATCGAGTTCCGTGTCGACAAGGGTGGCAATCTGCATGCCCCGATCGGCAAGGTCTCGTTCACCCCGGAACAGCTCGAGACCAACTTCTCCGCGCTCATGGACACCATCGTCCGCGCCAAGCCGGCGGCGGCGAAGGGTGTGTACATCCGCAACGTCGCGATCTCGAGCTCCATGGGTCCTGGCGTCACCGTCGACACCACGCCGTTCCGGTAAGAGGGAGACGCAACCATGAAAGCCAAGCCGAAGGCCAAGAAGGCCGATAAGCAGATCCTGGTGGACAGCCTGAAGACGTCGCTGGAAGGCGCGCAGGCGCTCTACTACACCGACTTCACGGGGCTGAACGTGAAGCGCATGACGGAGCTCCGTCGCCGGTTCCGCAAGGCCGGGGTCGAGTACGTCGTGATCAAGAACACGCTGGCGCTCCGTGCCGTGAACGAAAGCGGTCTCGTAGCGCAGCGCCTGAAGGGCCCGACGGGGGTGGTGGTGGCGAAGGATGCCATCACGGCAGCCAAGGTTCTCTCCGACTTTGCGAAGGAGAACGACCAGAAGCCCGCTGTGAAGGGTGGCATCTACGAGGGCAATGCGGTCGACGAGGCGATGGTCAAGAAGTTGGCCTCGCTGCCGAACCGCGAAGAGGCGCTCTCGATCTTCGCCGGCTACCTCAACAGCATCCCGATGATGTTCGCCCTCGCCCTCGACGCCCGTAAGGCGCAGCTCGAAGGCTCCAACTGAGTTCCCCAGGCGTACGCCTGATTTACACGCCCCAGGACCCCTGGGGGACATTCACGGAGAACGTTTTACCATGGCTAACACGATCAGCAAGGACGAGATCCTCGACGCGATCGGCGCGATGAGCGTCATCGAGCTCTCCGACCTCATTGAGCAGTTCAAGACGAAGTTCAACGTCACCATCGCCGCGGTGGCGGCGGGCGGCGGCGGCGCGGCGGCCCCGGCCGCGGCCGTTGAAGAGCAGACCGAGTTCACCGTCATCCTCAAGGAAGCCGGCGCCAAGAAGATCCAGGTCATCAAGGTGGTGCGCGAGCTCACCGGCCTGGGCCTCAAGGAAGCCAAGGACCTCGTCGATGGCGCGCCGAAGACGCTGAAGGAAAACGTGTCGAAGGACGAAGCGGCGCAGATCAAGGCCAAGCTCGAGGCCGAAGGCGCTGGCGTCGAAATCAAGTAATCCGACTGGCCTCCAGCCACCGGTTTACGTCGACACTCTGTAGTTCCGTCGTTGTAACGCTCCTCCCCGGGGGCGTCGGTCACGAAAAAGTGACCGACGCCGTCGGGGACGGAGCGCTTTGCGCCCCCGCCCGGCCGAGCCACGGCCGCCGCGGGACCGCGCGCCCCGCCAGAGGGTGAGCCCCTTAAGGATATGATGAACCAGATCTCGTTCGCGAAGCTCGAGACGGGCATGGACATGCCCCACCTGCTGGACATCCAGACGCGCGCCTTTGAGTCGCTGCTGCAACTGGATGCCGCGCAGCAGGAGCGCGAGGACGTCGGCCTCGAGCGCGTCTTCAAAGACCTGTTCCCGATCACGGACGTCCACGAGAACTTCTCGCTGGAGTTCGTCCGGTACTCTCTGGGTGAGCCCAAGTACTCGGTCGCCGAATGTATCGAGCGCGACATGACGTACTCGGCCCCGCTCAAGGCCACCCTGCAACTGGTCATCTTCGAGGATACCGGCGACGGCAAGCGTCCCCGGAACATCATCGAGAAGGAAGTCTATCTCGGCGAATTGCCGCTCCTCACCGAGCTCGGCACCTTCGTCATCAACGGCGCGGAGCGCGTCATCGTCTCGCAGCTCCATCGCTCGCCGGGTGTCGTGTTCGAAGAGAGCACCCACCCCAACGGCCAGCGCCTCCTCTCGTCGCGGATCATTCCCTTCCGCGGCTCGTGGGTCGAGTTCACCGTGGACATCCACGATGTGATCTACGTCCACATCGACAAGAAAAAGAAGTTCCCGGCTACGGCCCTCCTCCGGGCGTTCGGCTACGGCGAGAACCGCGACATCCTGCGCCTGTTCTTCGCCGAGCGCGAGCTCGACCTCATGAAGAAGCGCGAAACGCGCAACGATATCCGTGAAGTCCTCGGCGCCATTATCGCCGAAGACATCACGCTCGAGGGCGAAGTCACCGCCGAGGACGCGCCGAAGCCCAAGACCAAGAAGGCCAAGGCCGAACGCGAGCGTAACGAAGCCCAGCTGCTCGTGCGTGAAGGCGATGAGCTCACCGAAGAGGTGCTCAACCGTCTCGTGCGCCAGGGCGTCACGACCATCAAGGTGTTCGCCTCGTACACGCAGATCGATCTGCGCGACGAGCAGGACGCCATCGATCGCGGTGAGCGCGACATCCGTCGCACGCTCGCCCGCGACGTGATCGATCAGGACACCGGTGAAGTCGTGGCCGAGAAGGACACGGCGCTCACCGACGCCGTGATCAAGAAGATCCGCAAGGCCGACATCGTGAAGGTGTTCGTGTTCGTCGCCTCCGGCCGCGCCGAGTCGACGCTCATCAAGAACACCCTCGCCAAGGACCCCACCAAGCACGAGGAAGAAGCGCTCAAGCAGATCTATGCGCTCCTTCGGCCGGGTGATGCGCCCAACCGCGAAACGGCGAAGCAGGCGCTCGAGCGTCTGTTCTTCTCGCCCAAGCGCTACGACCTCGGCCGCGTCGGTCGCTACAAGATCAACCAGCGCCTGCGCCTCAACACGGCGATGAGCACCACGGTCCTCACGAAGGAAGACTTCGTGGAGATCATGCGCCAGCTCGTCGAACTGCACGAAGGCCGCGGCGATGTGGATGACATCGACCAGCTCGGCAACCGCCGTATCCGCTCGGTCGGTGAACTGATCGCCAACCAGTTCTCCGTCGGCCTCTCGCGCATGGCGCGTCTGGTCAAGGAGCGCATGTCGATCAACACCGATCCGGAGAAGATCTCGCTCGACGACCTCGTCAACGCCCGGACGGTGTCGGCGGTCATCCAGGCGTTCTTCGGCTCGTCGCAGCTGTCGCAGTTCATGGACCAGACCAATCCGCTCGCCGAACTGACGCACAAGCGTCGTCTCTCGGCGCTCGGACCGGGCGGCCTCACGCGCGAGCGTGCCGGCTTCGAAGTCCGTGACGTGCACTACTCGCAGTACGGCCGCATGTGCCCCATTGAGACGCCGGAAGGTCCGAACATCGGCCTCATCACGTCGCTTGCCTGCTTCGCCCGCGTGAACGATCTCGGCTTCATCGAGACCCCGTACCGCATCGTGAAGGACGGCCGGGTGACGGGCGAAATCGTGTGGCTCGACGCGAACCGCGAAGAAGACGCGATCATCGCGCAGGCCAACTCCAAGCTCAATCCCGACGGCACGTTCGTCGACGGGCTGGTGCTCTCGCGTAAGCGAGGCGACCTGCCGCTCGTACCGCCCACGGACATCGACTACATGGACGTGGCGCCGGAGCAGCTCGTCTCCATCGCTGCCGCGCTCATTCCGTTCCTCGAGCATGACGACGCCAACCGCGCCCTCATGGGCTCGAACATGCAGCGTCAGGCCGTGCCGCTCCTCAACCCGGCCACCCCGCTCGTGGGTACCGGGCTCGAGGCCACGGTGGCGGTCGACTCGGGCGCGGTCATCATCGCCCGTCGTGCCGGCATCGTCACCAGCGTGACCGCCGACGAGATCATTGTCGACGCCGGTCTCATCGCCGGTCCGGTGGACGGCGACCGTCCGCTGGCGCGCCTTGGCCAGCTCGATCGCTACAAGCTCAAGAAGTACTGGCGTACCAACCAGGACACGGCCATCAACCAGCGTCCGCTCGTCCGCATGGGCCAGCAGGTCGCGAAGGGTGAAGTGCTCGCCGACGGCGCGGCCACCGAAATGGGGCAGCTGGCGCTCGGCCGCAACGTCACCGTGGCCTTCATGCCCTGGTACGGTCACAACTTCGAAGACGCCATCGTGCTCTCCGAGCGCCTGGTGAAGTTCGACGTGTTCTCGTCGATCCACATCCAGGAGCTCGAGCTCCATGTGCGTGACACGAAGCGCGGCCAGGAAGAAATCACGCGCGAAATTCCGAACGTCGCCGAAGAGTCGCTGGTCGACCTCGACGAACGCGGTATCGTGCGCATCGGAGCGCAGGTGAAGCCGGGTGACATCCTGGTCGGCAAGATCACGCCGAAGGGTGAGACCGAGCTGTCGCCGGAAGAGAAGCTCCTCACGGCCATCTTCGGTGAGAAGGCGAAGGACGTGAAGGACTCGTCGCTCAAGGTGCCGCCCGGCATGGAAGGCACCGTCATCGACGTGAAGATCTTCTCGCGCGTCGAAGATCAGGTGGTGGAAAAGGATCGTGGTGAGCGCATCGGTGAAGTGCGTCGTCTCGAGGGCGAGGAGAAGATCCGCGTCAACGAAGTGCGCGATGCCGAACTTGCGACGCTGCTCGAAGGCGAAACCATCCAGCTCGCCCTCAAGGCCGGCACCGTCGAGGAAGCGATTCCCGCCGGTACCGTGCTCACGAAGGAGATCCTGGCCGGCCTGCGCTTCGCGACGCTCGACCTCAAGACGTTCCGCGTCGAGAAGAAGGGCGCGAACGAGCGCGTGCGCGAGATCATCGACGCCGCGAACGAAGAGAAGAGCCGCATCGAGGAGCGTGCGGAAGAGCGCATCGACCGCATCCTGCAGCCCGACGAGTTGCCGCCGGGCGTGATCCAGCTCGTGAAGGTGTACCTCGCCGAGAAGCGCAAGATCTCGGTGGGTGACAAGATGGCCGGCCGTCACGGCAACAAGGGTATCGTGGCGCGTATCGTCCCCGAGGAAGACATGCCGTTCCTGCCGAACGGTCGCCCGGTGGACATCGTGCTCAACCCGCTCGGTGTGCCGTCGCGAATGAACGTGGGGCAGATCCTCGAGACGCACCTCGGCTGGGCGGCGAAGCTGCTCAACTTCTACGCGAAGACGCCGGTGTTCGAAGGCGCGAACGAGCGCGAAATCGGCTTGCTGCTCAAGCTCGCCGGCCTGCGCTGGGCGCGGGAAACCCTGGTGCTCGGTGACGCCGCACACGATGCGACGCCGGCCGAAGTGCGCGCGCTGCTCGCCGACATCAAGCCGGATCGTCGTCTGCCGGACAAGGTCGAGCTGCTCGCCGACTCGACGCTGAACGATCTCAATGCCAAGGGGATGAGCGCCGAAACGAAGGCGCTGTTCAACAAGGTGAAGAGCTTCGTGTCGGCGTCGGCGCGTGCGCTCGCCGAGCGCGAAGTGGCGGCGGTGCAGGCGGCGATCGCCGTGCATCGCTCTGGTGATGAGCTGCCGGGCGACGCCACGGCGGCCTCGGCGGCGGCGGCCATCACGGCCCTCGAAGCCGAAGCGGCCCTGTCGCCGGCGGACACGCTCCGTCGTGTCGGTCAGCCGGCGCTTGCCGCACTGCTCGCCGGCGAGAACGATGTGGATGCGGCGGCGGCGGAGCTCATCCGTCTCGCCGGCCTCACGCCCACGGGCAAGGCCAAGCTGCGCGACGGCCGTACGGGTGAGTACTTCACCTCGCCGGTCACGGTCGGTGAGATCTACATGCTGAAGCTGTCGCACCTCGTGGACGACAAGATCCACGCGCGCTCCATCGGACCGTACTCCCTCGTCACGCAGCAGCCGCTCGCGGGCAAGGCGCAGTTCGGTGGTCAGCGCTTCGGCGAAATGGAAGTGTGGGCGCTCGAGGCCTACGGCGCGGCGCACACGCTCCAGGAAATCCTCACGGTCAAGTCCGACGACGTGAACGGCCGCAGCCGTGTCTACGAGGCGATCGTGAAGGGCCAGAACTTGCCCGAGCCGGGCATTCCGGAGTCGTTCAACGTGCTCGTGAAGGAACTGCAGGCCCTCGGTATCAAGGTCACGCTCGGTGCCAGCGATGGCACCGGCGTCGAACTGATCGACGCCGGCGGGAACAACGGTGGTAACGGCGGAGAGGAATAACGCATGATCGATTTCCGCAGCTCGCGCGAAGCCCGCGCGTCGGCGTTCGACTACATGTCGGTCCGCATCGCTTCTCCGGAAGAGATCCGCGGCCCGAAGGACCCCAAGGAGCGCGAACGGCTCGAGATGGCCGGATTGCGCACCTGGTGGTCGTGGGGCGAAGTCACCAAGCCCGAAACCATCAACTACCGCTCCTTCAAGCCTGAGAAGGACGGCCTGTTCTGCGAGCGCATCTTCGGTCCCGTGAAGGACTGGGAATGCCATTGCGGCAAGTACAAGCGCATCCGCTATCGCGGCGTGATCTGCGACCGGTGCGGCGTGGAAGTCACGCTGAGCAAGGTGCGTCGCGAGCGCATGGGCCATATCGAACTGGCCGTGCCGGTCGCGCACATCTGGTTCTTCAAGACCCTGCCGAGCCCGATGGGCAACCTGCTCGACGTCACGCTGCGTGACCTTGAGAAGGTGATCTATTACAGCAACTACATCGTCATCGAGCCGGGCAACCAGGAGGTGCGTGAGCGCCAGTTGCTCGACGAGGACGAGTACCTCACGCTGCGCCAGAAGGCGAAGGCCGAAGGCGACACGGCGTTCCAGTGCGACATCGGTGCGCCGGCCGTGCGTGAACTGCTCAAGAAGCTCGACGTCGACAAGACGGCCGAGGAGCTGCGCGGCTCCGTGGTGGGCGAGACGAGCCAGCATCGCAAGAAGCAGATGCTCAAGCGTCTCAAGATCGTCGATGCGTTCCGTACGTCGGGTGAGGGCGGCGAGATCCGCAATCGCCCGGAGTGGATGATCCTCGACGTCATCCCGGTCATTCCGCCGGACCTGCGTCCGCTCGTGCCGCTCGATGGCGGCCGCTTCGCGACGTCCGACCTGAACGATCTGTATCGTCGCGTCATCAACCGCAACAACCGCCTGCAGAAGCTCATCTCGCACCGCGCGCCGGAAGTGATCCTGCGCAACGAGAAGCGCATGCTGCAGGAAGCCGTCGACGCGCTCTTCGACAACGGTCGCCGCTCGAAGGCCATTCGTGGCCGCGGCAAGCGTCCGCTCAAGTCGCTGTCCGACATGCTCAAGGGCAAGCAGGGCCGGTTCCGTCAGAACCTGCTCGGCAAGCGCGTGGACTACTCGGGCCGTTCGGTCATCGTCGTGGGTCCCGAGCTCAAGCTGCACCAGTGCGGCCTGCCGAAGGCCATGGCGCTCGAGCTCTTCAAGCCGTTCATCATCCACAAGCTGGTGGAGAGCGGCGAAGCCGAGACCGTGAAGCGCGCCAAGAAGATCGTGGAGCGCGAGAACGCGATGGTCTACGAGGTGCTGGAAGGCATCATCAAGGACCACCCGGTGCTGCTCAATCGCGCGCCGACGCTCCACCGTCTGGGTATTCAGGCGTTCGAGCCCGTGCTCGTGGAAGGCAAGGCCATTCGTATTCACCCGCTCGTGACGACGGCGTTCAACGCCGACTTCGACGGTGACCAGATGGCCGTGCACGTGCCGCTGTCGTTCGAGGCGCAGATCGAGGCGCGCGTGCTCATGCTCTCCTCGAACAACATCCTCAAGCCGTCGGACGGTCGTCCGGTGGCCGAGCCGTCGCAGGACATCGTGCTCGGTTGCTACGTTGCCACCAAGGCGCCGTCGGCCGACTTCGACAAGAAGAAGGAAGATCCGAACTTCGTGAAGACGCTGCCCGCGTTCGCGTCCGCCGCCGAGGTGGAAATGGCGATCGTGAACGGGCGTGCGAACTACCAGACGCCGATCCGTTGGCGCCTGGAGACGGAGTCGGGGTCGGAGTGGATCGGTACCACGTGTGGCCGTGTGCTCTTCAATGGCATCGTGCCCGCAGCGTTGCCGTTCCTCAACAAGGACATGAAGAAGAAGGCGCTCGGCGAACTGGTGTTCGAGAGCTACCGCTCGGCGGGGCTCGCGGAAACCGTGGCCATGCTCGATCGCCTCAAGGAATTCGGCTTCCGCAACGCGACGCGCGGCGGTGTCTCCATCGGTATCGAAGACCTCCACATTCCGAAGGAGAAGCAGGTGCTTCTCACGGAAGCGTCGGAGCGCGTGGAGCGCTTCCAGCGTGCCTACGCGACGGGCAACATCACGAACGGCGAACGCTACAACAAGGTCATCGACACGTGGACGCACGCGAATACGGACATCGCGGACGCCATGATCAAGACCATGCGCGAGTCGCAGGGCGGGTTCAACCCGGTGTTCATGATGTTCGACTCCGGTTCACGTGGTAGCCGCGACCAGATCCGCCAGCTGGCGGGTATGCGCGGCCTCATGGCGAAGCCGCAGAAGAAGCTGACGGGTGGTATCGGTGAAATCATCGAAAACCCCATCAAGTCGAACTTCCGTGAAGGCCTCTCGGTGCTCGAGTACTTCTCGTCGACGCACGGCGCCCGTAAGGGTCTGGCCGACACGGCGCTGAAGACGGCCGACGCCGGGTACCTCACGCGTCGTCTCGTCGACGTGGCGCAGGACATGACGATCACGGAAGAGGATTGCGGCACGATCCTCGGCCTCGACACGAGTGCGCTGAAGGAAGGCGAAGACGTGATCGAGCCGCTCGCTGAGCGCATCACGGGCAACGTCGCGGCGGAGGCCGTGTACGATCCCATGGAGCGCGATGAAGCGGGTCGTGAGAAGCTGCTGGTGGAAGCCGGCACGCTCATCTCGGAAGAGATGGCGCAGATGATCGAAGACGCGGGCATCGAGACGGTGAAGATCCGTTCCGTGCTCACGTGCGAAGCCAAGCGTGGTCTCTGCCGCATGTGCTACGGCCGCAACCTCGCCACCATGCAGATGGTGGACCTGGGCGAAGCCGTCGGCATCATCGCCGCGCAGTCCATCGGTGAGCCGGGCACGCAGCTGACGCTGCGTACCTTCCACGTCGGTGGTACCGCCGCGCGTATCGCCGAGCAGACGGCGCGCAAGACGAAGAAGGCCGGTGTCATCGAGTTCGGCGATCGTCTCGTGACGGTCGTGAACCCGGACGGCCAGAAGGTCGTGACGTCGTACGAAGGCGAACTGATCATCAAGGCCTCGGCCGACAAGAACGCGGCCATCGAAGCCCGCCTGCAGGTACCGCTCGGCGCGTACCTCATGGTCGAAGATGGTCAGGCCGTGAAGAAGGAAGACACGGTGTTCACGTGGGACCCGTACTCGAATCCGATCATCGCGGACGTCGAGGGTACGGTGCGCTTCGTGGACCTCGTCGAAGACGAATCGCTGGCCGAAGAGCTCGACGAACTCACGGGTCTCCGTCAGCGCGTCGTGATCGAAGACCGCGAAAAGAAGCTGCACCCGCACATCGAGATCTGGCAGAACAAGGGTGGCAAGGAGAAGCGCGTGCGCGACTTCATCCTCCCGGTGGGCGCCGTGATCACGATCGACGACGGTTCGGAACTCAAGGCGGGTACCATCCTCGCCAAGATCAGCCGCGAAGCCTACAAGACGCGCGACATCACCGGCGGTCTGCCGCGTGTTGCCGAGCTCTTCGAAGCGCGCCGTCCGAAGGATCCCGCGACGATCTCCGAGGTGGACGGGTTCGTCCGCTTCGGCGAGATCAAGCGCGGCAAGCGCGAGGTGTTCGTGCGCCCGGCCATCATCGACAAGGGTGTGTGGCAGGTGGACGAAGCCCAGGCGGAGCAGGTGTACGAAGTGCCGTCGGGTAAGCACCTCCGTGTGCACGAGGGTGACCGCGTGCGCGCCGGTGACCGCATCAGCGAAGGCCCCGTGAATCCGCACGACATTCTGCGCATCAAGGGCCCGCGCGCGGTGCAGGAGTATCTGCTCAACGAAGTGCAGGAGGTCTATCGCCTGCAGGGCGTGAAGATCAACGACAAGCACATTGGCGTGATCGTGAAGCAGATGCTGCAGAAGGTGCGCATTGCGGATTCGGGCGACACCGAACTGCTCGAAGGCGAGCATGTCGATCGTTCGCAGTTCCGCGAAGTCAACGAGGATGCCAAGAAGCGGAAGATCGCGCCGGCGACGGCGGAGCCGCTGCTCCTTGGTATCACGAAGGCCTCGCTCACCACGCAGTCGTTCGTGTCGGCGGCCTCCTTCCAGGAGACCACGCGCGTCCTCACCGACGCGGCCATCCGCGGCTCGCGCGACGACCTGCTGGGGCTCAAGGAGAACATCATCATCGGTCACCTCATCCCGGCCGGTACAGGCATGTACCGCTACCAGGAAGTGGACGTCGAGAGCGATGCGCTCCCCGAGCCGGAACCGCTGCCGGAGCCGCTCGAACCCAACTTCGATGCGCTGCTGCCGAGCTTCGAACCGTCGGCGTTCACGATGCCGGACGAGTGAGAACGGGAATGACGAAGGGGAGGCCATTTGGCCTCCCCTTTGTCTTTCCCGCCTCATGAGACGTGAGATCCGAGACGTGAGATCAGGAATGGAGATGTGAGCGGGAGAGATCAGCCCGAATAGAAGTGAGAGGTCAGCGTCCTCGAGGTGAGAAGTGAGGGCGTTGCATTGGCACAATGCGTGAGTTTCGGGTGAGACGTGATGCGCGGCCATCGCCTATCGTGGCGCATGTCGCACAACCCACACCGGCTGCAGGTCGTGCAGCGCGCCTTCGTCCTGTCGGTCGATGTGCACCGCATGGCCGACCGCCATCAGCCCGCCATCGCGCGGCTCTCGCCCGGGATGCGCAATCAGTTGTTACGCGCCGTCAACTCGATCGCGCTCAATCTCGCGGAAGGTGCAGGACACCAAAGCCCCGGGAAGACGGCCACATTCTGCGCCATCGCCATCGGCTCCTGCAACGAAGTCGAACTGCAACTCCGTCTCGCGCGTGCACTCGGCGCGATCCCATCGGAATACGATCCCCTCATCGACGAGGTCATCGAAGTCAGAAAAATGACCTACGGCTTCCGCAAGCGCGTGTTGTCGGCACAAGACACTGCCGCGTTGCCACCACCAGAACCACCTGACTTCTCACCTCGAGAACGCTGACGTCTCGCTTCTATCCGGGCTCATGTCTCAGACTCGCCCCTCGACTCTCCCGCTCACGTCACCGATCTCAGCGTCGCACGGTATCCGCCGCCCGCCGCCGTGCCGCGAGCGTCGCCGCCGTGTCCAGCCACGCCCCCATCTGCTTCCTCGCGTTTTCGAGCGCGGGCTTGGTGCTGGCGACGTCCGGCGCGGTGACGCTCTCGGTGGCGCGCTGGAAGCGTCCGGTGCGCACATCCGTCAGCATGGTCACCATCGACAGGGAGTCGCCGCGGGCGATCACCCAGCCGCTCACCACGAAGTCGGCGCGTAGCGCCCAGCCGACGGACATCTTGTCGGGGAGCGAGCGGGTCGCGCGTTCGGTCACGTCGGCGGAGACGACGTCGAAGCGGTCGGCGGGAACGGCGCTCCGCAGTTGCGTTGCGGCATCGCGCGCGATGACACCGATCTCACGGCGGCCGGTGGCGTTGGTGAAGGTGGTGACGACCACGCGAATCCGATCATCGCTGGGCGGTGCCAACAGCGGCGTCATGAACGCCGTCGCCTTGGGGGCGGTGCGGGCGTCGAACCCATCGCGGCGCGCTTCGACCCGCGTTGCCGTACCCGGCGCCGGGGACAGTTCGGGGGGGCGCACGAACTGCGGCGCCCGCTGCATGGCCGTCTCCATCTCCTTGATGGCCCGCGACATGGAGTCGGCAAAAATGCGCCCCACCTCGGCGACCAGCTCTGCACGGTCCACTTCGGCCCGTTGGGTGCCGACGCGCCGGCTCACCGCCTCTGCGATGGCCAGCGACTCGGCGCGGGTAATCACGAAGGGCACGACCGTGCCCGACGCGGCATCGGTGATCGCCTGGTAGCCCGCGACGGAATCGTTGGCGGCGAGCGCCGCGGCCGAGTCACCCGCCACCGACGCCGCACCGTTGGCGCGGCGCGGCGCAAGACGCGACCGCACATCGCCGCCGGGGCCGGCATCACGCGCGTCGAGACCGACCTGCTCGCCTGGGGGCCCGCCGCCGCGCGGAATCAGCGCCCAGGCGGCCATGGCCACCAGCGCCAGCGCCCCGGCCAGCACCGCCGCCCGTGGCTGACGCCCTCCTGGGCGGCTCCCCAGGACGCTCGCGGCCCCCGATGTGGTCGCGGACATCAGCGGCAGGGCCTCGAGCTGGCCCAGCAGCGCCAGCGCCGATTGCGGCCGCCTGTCGGCGTCCTTCTCGAGGCAGTGCATGATGAGCGCGGACAGGGGCTCGGGAATGTCCCTGAGCGTCCGGTGTGGCGGCTCCGGCACCTGCGTGAGCTGCGCGGCCAAGGTGGCCTGGGGCGACGCGCCCGTGAAGGGACTGCTGCCCGTGAGGAGTTCGTAGGCGAGCAATCCCACGGCGTAGAGATCCACGCGATGATCGGCGGCCGGGTCGGCGGCCAGCTGTTCGGGCGCCATGTAGGCCGGGGTCCCGATGGCCATGCCGGTGGTGGTGCCGCCGTGCACCGGAATGGCGGCGCTCAGCGCCTTGGCCACGCCGAAGTCGGTGACGAGGGCGTGCATCCCCGAGGTGAGGATGTTGTCGGGCTTGATGTCACGATGGACCACGCCCCGCGCGTGGGCGTAGGCCAGCGCATCCACCACGTCATGCAGGATGCGCACGACATCGCGCGGCGGTAAGCGCCCATGACGGGTGAGGGCACCGCGCAGCGATTCGCCCTCGATGTAGGGCATCGAGAACCACAGGAGCTGATCGTCGTCGCCGGCGGCCAACAGCGGCACGATGTGCGGGTGCTGCAGCTGCGCCGCCAGCTGAATCTCTCGCCGGAAGCGCTCCACGTTCACGCCGGCCGCGAGTTCCGGCGGGAGTACCTTCACCACCACGCGCCGCTCCAGTGCCGTCTCCGTCGCCACGAACACGCGCGACATTCCCGCACCGCCCAGTTCGCGTTCGATCCGGAAGGCGCCGGCAAGGGCGTGCTGTAGACGGGTCTGAAAGTCGCTCACGTGTCTCCTGAAGGCCGAACTCGCGCCGATGGTGTCAACCGGGCGCACACCGGGGATGGCGCACCCACCCTCTCAATCATACGTTCGCAGCGTGCAGATCGTGGCAGTCCGATCCCGGTGACCGCCTCCCCTCTGGTCAGACCCCTTCAGCGCTAATTCGATGCCCAAGACGTTCCGCCAAACCCTCTCGCGGCGGTGGTGCCGTGGCCACGCGTCGTTCGCGACGTGGCTGCTGGTGCCGACCACGCTGTTCACCGGTGCCTGTGCGAGCGCCAGTGCGTCGAAGGCGTCTACCGAGATGGGCGGGTCCTCGGTACAGACGGCGGTGCTCTCGAACGCGTCCGGCAGCGCGCGCGGGATGAACATGGTGAGCATCACCGAGGTCAACCGCACGCTCGTGGCCGCGCCGCCGGAGCGCGCATTCCAGGCGCTCTCCGCCGCGTATGCCGCGCTCAATATCCCGGTCACGGACATCAACCAACAGGCTCGCACCATCGGCAACAGCGCCTTCCGCACGCGCCGCCGTGTCGGCGACGTGCCCACCCTCCGGGCGCTCGACTGCGGTGGAGACTCGGGGATGCCGAACGCCGAGACCTATCAGCTCACGCTGACCATTCAGTCGAAGGTCGTGCCCAGTGATGCCGGTGGCAGTGTGATCCTCACGACCCTCGAGGGGACCGGGCGTAACCCGACGACGGCCGCCTCGAACGAGGTCCGGTGTGCTTCCCTGGGGGCGCTGGAAAAGCGGATCGGCGAGCTGGTCAGGAAGACCCTCACCGGCGGCTGATCGGGGAAGCGACCCGGCGGGAAACGGTGAAATGGCCCGGGGCGCCAATTGACTGGGGCCCCCGGCCAGCTTAAGCTCAGGGTTCTGTTCCGTGCCGTTCCCGGTTTTGCCGGGGGCGATCCACGTAGAAGTCGGAGTACGAACTTCCCGGCGTACACACCATGCGCCGGGCTACCAGAACCTGATGCCTACGATCAACCAGCTGGTCCGCCGCGCCCGTAAGGACGTGGTGGAGAAGTCCAAGGCGCCCGCGCTCAAGAGCAATCCGTTCAAGCGTGGCGTGTGCACCCGCGTCTACACCACGACGCCCAAGAAGCCCAACTCGGCGCTGCGCAAGGTTGCGCGTGTTCGCTTGACGAACCAGCTCGAGGTCACGGCGTACATCCCCGGCGAAGGCCACAACCTCCAGGAGCACTCGATCGTGCTCGTGCGTGGTGGCCGTGTGAAGGACCTTCCGGGCGTACGCTATCACATTGTTCGCGGCACGCTCGACGCTTCGGGCGTCAACGGCCGTAACCAGAGCCGCTCCAAGTACGGCACCAAGCGTCCCAAGAAGGGCGCTGCGCCCGCCGCCGGAGGTAAGAAGAAGTGAGCCGTCGCAAGAGTGCCGTGAAGCGTACCGTGCTGCCTGATGCACGCTACGACAGCCAGACCGTCTCGAAGTTCATCAACAACCTGATGATCCAGGGTAAGAAGAGCACTGCCGAAGGCATCTTCTACTCCGCCATGGACATCGTCGAGGCGAAGACCAGCCAGCCGGGCGTGGGGGTGTTCAAGCAGGCGTTGAACAACCTCAAGCCGGTCGTCGAAGTGAAGA
>NZ_JBIJAW010000296.1:0-4024 GCF_044345575.1 Gemmatimonas sp. | reverse complement strand
CGAGAGCTCGGCATCCACCGTCTGCTCGGTGAGCCGATTCACGTCGAGATAGGCGATGCCGTTGGGGAGCGTGAGCGAGGCCGACTGCGCCGGGCGCTCCACCTGCGGCTGCAACGCCATGTACTCGACGCGGCGCGGAATGTTGAGCTGACGCTCGCGCCCGGTCACGTCACGCAGGCGATACAGCGTCCCCCCCACGGCGCCGCGCGGCATGAGCGTCGCGAGCTGCTGCTGACGCGACCAGTCGTTGGGGGCGGACACGGCGCGTCGCCGTTCCTGCATCCAAGCGGGCACGGGATAACCATCGGCGGCCACCACTTCCTGTCCGACGCGCAGGTCGAGCGCGCGCGTGACCGAATCGGGGATCACGTCGCTGATCACGGCGCGTCCGTCGACCCAGCGCACACGAAATGGCACCGTGGCGATCCCTTGCACCGTGTCTACCATGGCGCCGCGCACACTCACCTGCGCATCGTCGAACGAGCTCGCGAAGCTCACGAGCGCCGCGGCATACTCGGTGGAATAGCGCGCCGCTTCGAGACGCGGCAACGTCCGTGCGAACACGTCATCGATGTCGTCGTCGTAGAGATCACGATGCGCGTGGCGGGCCCGCATGGCACTCCACACGCGGGCGCCCGCGAGTACGCGCGAGCCCATGTACGGATACGGGTCGGTGTCGTAGTAGGCCGGCAGCGCCGCGCGCGGCCGCACACTCGCCAACCGTGACGCGCGCACGAAACGCCCGCTGCGCAACATCGCCACCGCCGCGCGCAGCGCCGGGGCACTGTCGGCCGCGGCCGCCGCGCGAGCGACGGTGGTGTCGGCCACCAGCCCGCCGCTGCCGTCGGCATGCAGCAGCTCGCCGGTGCGCAGACGCACCGACAGCCCGGCACTAATGGGAATGCGCACACTCGGAACGAGAGCGTCGTCGCGGACGGTTCCTTCGGCCACGAGCGTCGCCCGCCCTGTGGCGAACAGACCCAATACGGCACGCGGCATCACGGTATGCTCGTTGGCGAGCACCACGATGCGGCGGGGCAGCGGATTGATGGGGGACACGAGCGCCCCATCGCGACCCAGCCACGCATCGTCGAACGTCCACCCAGTGGCGTCCAGCCGCGCGCCGCCCACACGACGCACACGCACGCCACTGATGGTGAACGGGACGGTTGTGAGGCGCTCGGCGAGCTGGGTGCGCGCCACGAACGCATCCACGCTGTCGACGTGCGCACCGGGGCTCGCCGTGCGGAGATCGAGCACCACGCGGGCGGGAACCTGGGCGAGTGCCTGCCGCACACCGACTGCGGCGCTTTCCTCGTATCGCGTGGCGGAGGGGAGCTGTAGCACCAGAATGCTGTCGCGCGTTCGCTCGACGTTGGCGGTGGCCACCACCAGCCCGTCACCCTCACCGGTCACCTCGGTATCACGCTCGACGCGCGATAATGGGTCGTTGAGGGCCGCGAGAAAGCGCGCATAGGCCACTTCCAGCTGCGCGGCGTCGCTGGCACGGCGCACCAGGGTGACGGCACGGATGAACGCCGAGTCGAGCGGCGCGCCGCGCACGGCCACGGCCGGATGATGCAGTGACGCCAGATGCCAGACGTACGACAGGCGCAACAGCCGCGCCACGCCGGCGGAATCGGAGGCGGCCGCCTCGGGTTCGGGGTCGTCCTGCACGGGCGGCAACACGACGGCGACGCGCGTGGCGTCTACCTCCCGGACGGTCGCGGGAGTCGACTGCGGCGTGGGCGCCGCTGGCAGACACCCGGATACGGCAACCGCGACCACCGCGGCACCGAGGTAAGACAGCGGACGCAACGTGGCACGCGTCATATTGAATACCGAGTGGCTGGTCGCCGTGGATTCCCGTAGCTGTCGCGGCATGGCCTCCAAGATAGCCCTCTCCGCTTCCCGTACCGAGTCTTGACCGAGTATCCGTGGCCATGAGTGCTTCCGAGTCTACCCTGCGGCTGTATTACGACGATGCCACGCTGGCCCGCTTCAGCGCCACCGTGACGGCTACCGCCACCGACGGCCGCGTGGTGTATCTCGACCGCACCGCCTTCTATCCGACCTCCGGCGGCCAGCCACACGATCTGGGCACGCTGGCCGATGTACCCATCGTGGACGTGGTCGATGAGGAGACGCGGGTGGCGCATCATCTCGCCGAGCCGCTGGGATTGCCGGTGGGCGCCATGGTGGTGGGTCAGGTGGACATGGTGCGGCGGGTGGATCACATGCAGCAACACACCGCGCAGCACCTGCTGTCGGCGCTGCTCACCGATCACTACGGGTGGCCCACGGTGAGTGTGCACTTCGGCGACGACTACTCCACCGTCGACGTCGCCTGCGCCGACGGCATCGATGGCGAGGAGCTCGCGCGCATCGAGCATCGGGCCAATGGCCTGGCGCTCGAGAATCACGAAGTCACGGTGACGTATGAGGACGCGGCCACGGCCACCGGCCTGCGCAAGGCCAGTGAGCGCGATGGCACGCTGCGCATCATCACCATCGAAGGGCTCGACCGGAGCGCGTGTGGCGGTACCCACGTGGGGCGCACCGGGGAAATCGGGGCCATCTTCCTGCGCCGCGCTGAACGCACGCGCGGCAACACGCGCATCGAGTTTGTGGCCGGCTATCGCGCCATTCGCCGCGCCCGCACCGACGCCGACCTGCTCACGCGCGCGGCGCGTCCGCTGTCGGCGGCGCCCGCCGATTTGCCGGCGCTCATCGAGCAGCAGCAGGCCCGGCTCACGGAACTCGACCGCGAGCGGAAGCGGCTCGCGAGTGAGCTGGCGGTGCACGAAGCGCAGGCCCTGTGGGACGGGGCGACCATCGCGGACGAAGTACGACGCATTCGCCACGAGACCGCGGGGGCGGTGAAGGACGCCGACCCGCTCGTACAGCAGTTGCTCGCACGCGGCCGCTGTGTGGTGCTGGTGACAAACACGCCGACGGGTGGCGTACTGCTCGCGGCCTCGGCCGACAGCGGGGTGGATGCCGGCCAAGCGTTACGCCCCGCGCTGCAGGCGGCGGGCGGCCGTGGGGGTGGCTCCCCGCGTGTGGCGCAGGGCGCGGTGGCCTCACCATCGGCGCTGCCGGCTGTGATTGCGGCGCTGGGGTTCTAGCGCTGACGAACTGCGTTCGCGGAGGCGCGGAGTATGCGGAGGGCGCTGAGGACCGCATAGCTTTCCTTCCGTGCAACGAGGGGTCTCCGCGCACTCTCAGGATTTCTCCGCGCCTCCGCGAAAGCAGTTTCCCCTGACACGTCCGCCAACCGAGTCGGCCATGACACCCATCGCCCGCCCCGCCGCAAACGAGCACGCGCCGTACTACGCCGGCTATATCGATGCCGCCGAGGCCTCCCTGACACAGCGCGGCCTCGCCGACGTGGTGGCCCTGCTCGAGGCGCAGACCGCTGATTGGCAGGCGCTCATGGCCGCCGTACCCGAATCCGCGGCGTCACACGCCTATGCGCCCGGCAAATGGACACTCGGCGAGTCGCTGGTGCATGTGAGCGATACCGAGCGGGTATTCGCGTATCGTCTGCTGCGCATCGCACGCGGTGACCGGACCCCGCTCCCCGGGTTCGAACAGGATGATTGGGTCCCCACCAGTCGGGCCGGACGGCGGTCGCTCGCCGACATCCTCGCGGAGATGTATGCCGTGCGCGCCGCCACCCTGGCGCTGGTGCGGTCGCTCGACGACGAGGCAATCGGCCAGAGCGGTGTAGCCAGTGGCAAAGACGTGACGGCCCGCGCGTTGGTGTGGATGATTGCGGGACACATGCAGCATCACTTTGGGTTGACGCGGGACAAGTACCTCGGGTAGGCGGCCGGCGAGGCACCTCGGGAGCTGGTTGAGCGGGAGCTGGTGCGACGGAAGCTGGTGATGCGCGATATTGAGCAACGGGAACAGCAACTCCCGTAGGACTAGCTCCCGTGGGACTAGCTCCCGTTGCGCCAGCTCGCGTTTCTGCAGCTCCCGCTTGACGCCAAGGCACCGCATTCGACGCCCAAAACGG
>NZ_JBIJAW010000068.1:0-13104 GCF_044345575.1 Gemmatimonas sp. | reverse complement strand
CGAACCGCCACCTTGGATATCTTCCTCGAGACGCCGCCGCTCCGCACCGGAGAGCGGATCGACCCGCATGAGCGAATCCACGTAGGTGCGATAGGCCTTGTCGGTGGGAATGCGACCGGCCGAGGTATGAGGATGGAAGAGAAATCCCTTCTCCTCCAGATCACTCATCGTGTTGCGAATGGTCGCCGGCGAGATCCCCAAACCAAAACGGCGCGACAACGTGCGTGATCCGGCGGGTTCCGCCGTAGCCACGTAGCTGTGAATCACCGCCTCGAGTACCTGCCGCTCCCGCTCGGAGAGCTCGCTGTGCGACATCTCACGTCCCATGTGCCGAAGCCTACCGGGCGCTTCGAAATGCTGTCAAGTCAGCGGCCAGTGCATCCAGCCGCAGCCAGCCGTGTGCCGTGCACACCGCGCGCACGCCATCCGACCGATGATCCAGACGAATCCAGCCGGCCTCCTGCCACAACATCAGGCGTGAGAGCTCCACCTCTTCGACGGGCAGTCCGTCCGTCGTACGCAACCCGAGATACACGCCCTCCGCGATCCGGTTCTCACGCGTGAGGAACTCCTCCCCGCCTACAGGATCGGTCAGGGTGCCCACCGTACGCTCCCACGCCGCAAAGGCCTCGATGTTCCAGCGACGGGCGTCGCCATCGAAGCCGTGGGCGGACGGTCCAAGACCGAGATAGGGCGCGCCGCTCCAATAAGCACTGTTGTGCCGGGCCCGCTTTCCCGGGCGGGCGAAGTTCGACACTTCATAGTGTTCGAACCCCGCGGCCCGCAGCATCTCGTGGGCCTGAAGAAACTCCCGTTCGTACCGCTCTTCGCCGGCCTCGTGCTCCTGCCCACGTGCATGCCACCGCCCGAGCGGCGTGTGCGGCTCCACCGTGAGACCGTACAACGACACATGATCGGGAGCCAGCGCCACGACCTGCGCGAGGTCCTGCTCCCAATTGCGAGCCAGACGATCCGGCGTGGCGAAGATCAGATCAAGCGAGAAGGCGTCCATGCCGGCCTCGCGCGCCGCCTCCACCGCGCGTCTCGCGCCTGCCGCATCGTGCACCCGATGCATCCACGACAACACCAAGTCATCGAAACTCTGGATGCCAATACTGAGGCGATTCACGCCCGCTTCACGCCATGCCCGCACGGCATCCACGGTGATATCCTCCGGATTGGCCTCCAGTGTCACCTCGGACGCCTCATCCCATTCGACATGCCGGCGCAACGCGTCGAGTACCGCGGCGACGCCGCTGATGCCGAGCCGCGACGGAGTGCCACCACCCAGATACACTGTGCGCAGCGGCCCGACGTGACCACGAACTTGACGGATGTCGCACTCCCTCGACACCGTCTGCGCGAACTGCTGCCAGGGGACCTCCCGACGCACCGCGATGGCGAAATCGCAGTAACTGCATCGGCGCGCGCAAAATGGTACGTGCAGATACACATGCTGATATCGTGCGCGCCTGTCGTGCCGCGTGTTCATCCGGCTCCGATGGCTGGATGCACCCGGCCCGCTGCATCGAACGTGACCAGCCCATCGATCTCGAGCAGGGCGAGGACGGAAGACACTTGGCGTAGTGGCAGCCCAGTCTCGCGCGCCACGGCCGCCGCGCTGTCGGCGCCATTCGTCAGTGTGTGCCAGCAGATCGCGGCCTCGCCGTCTAGCGCCAGCCCTACGGTCGGCGTGGCCGCCATCCGCAACAGCGCCAGGACGTCGTCTGGTGCAAGAATCGGCTCCGCGTGCTCGTGGCGCAGCAGCAGGTTACACCCGCGCCCGGTGGGCGCGTCGATGTTGTGGGGCACCACGGCCAGCGTGCGCCCGAGCTCACGTGCGTACCGCGCCGTGTTGAGCGCCCCACTGCTTTCGGGCGCTTCCACGACGACGGTCACGTCGGCCAAGGCGGCGATGAGACGATTGCGCTGCGGAAACGCGCCCGCGTGCCCTGCATCGCCCGGTCCGAACTCACTCATCACGAGCCCGTCGCGAGCGATGCGCTCCTGCAAGGCGCGATGCTGCCGCGGATAGTATTGATCGATGCCCGTACCCAGCACGGCCACCGTACGCCCGCCAGCATCGAGCGTTGCCTCATGCGCGACCGCATCGACACCACGCGCGAGCCCACTCACCACACACACGCCATGCCGAGCGCACGTGGTGGCGATGGCTCGCGCCACCCGCTCGCCGTATGGCGTCGCCTTGCGGGTACCGACGATGGCGACCACCGGTGGTTCACCGATCGCCAGAGTGCCACGCACCCATAAATGGCGCGGCGCCGCCTTCAAGTCACGCAGCCGAGCCGGATAGTCCGTCTCCTCCGGCGTCAGGCAGCGCGCACCATCACGGAAGAAGCTGTGCATCCTGTTCCGGCTTGAGCGCCTCAGCGCGCATGGCCAGCAACCGGCGCCACCAACCATCGAGCATCACGTCGAGCCCCATGCGGCCTGCCGCGCTGATGGCGTAAGCCCCGAAGGCGCCACGCGTATCGATCTCGGGGATGTAATGCTCACCGAGTAGATCGAGCTTGGAGAACACCACGCAGAACGGCTTCTTGGCGAGCTCCTCGGAATACGACGCGATCTCATGCCGCAACTGGTCGAGCTCCGCTTGCCAGTCCATCGCGTCGATGGGGATGAGAAACGCGAGCAACCGTGTGCGCTCGATGTGCCGCAGGAACTGCAGACCGAGGCCCTTGCCCTCGTGTGCGCCTTCGATGATGCCGGGAATGTCCGCCACCACGAACGAGCGGTGGTCACTCAGCGGGACCACGCCAAGGTTGGGCGACAAGGTGGTGAAGGGATAGTCGGCGATCTTGGGGCGCGCCGCCGAAATGACCGAGAGCAGCGTGCTCTTGCCGGCGTTCGGTTGTCCCACAAACCCCACATCAGCGATGAGCTTGAGCTCGAGCTCGAGCGTTCGCATCTCGCCCTCTTCGCCGGGCTGCCACTCGCGAGGCGACTGGTGCGTCGCGGTGACGAAGAACGCGTTGCCCTTGCCTCCCCGCCCGCCCTTGGCGACGAGGATGGTATCGCCGTGCTCCATGACTTCGCCGATCAACTCGTGGGTCCGGGAGTCGCGCACGATGGTGCCGGGCGGTACGGGGAGCACGACATCCTCACCGGAACGGCCGGTACGATTGGACCCCTCGCCGTGCTGACCTCGCTCCGCCTTCCACGAATCCCGGTAGGTGTAGTCGAGCAGTGTGGTGAGGTTGCGGTCGGCGCGTACCTGCACGTCTCCACCGCGCCCGCCATCACCGCCATCGGGCCCACCCATGGGCACGAACTTCTCGCGACGGAAGGACGTCTGCCCGGAGCCACCGGTGCCTGCTTCAACCTTTACGAGTACGCGATCGACGAACATGAGCCGTCCTGGACTGTCGGATATGAGTTCACTTACCGAGCACGCGTGCCCACAGCCCCTGATACCGACGCACATCGTCGGGCTCGAGGAGCGGCGCGATGACCGCGAGCGCGGCCGTCACGGTGGCTTCGCTGGCTCCGGCATGCAGCGCACCATGCAGATGCGAGTGCAGCTGGCGATCCTGCTTGGCGATGGCACAGGCGGCCACCACACACAACTCCCGTCGCGCAAGATCGAGCGGCGCGCGCGACAACACCTTTCCATACCCCTCTTCGACCATCCACCGATCGAGCGCCGGATGGAGTTCGTGGATGTTCACCCGCAGTCGCTCGTAGAAGCGACCATACACGGCGGCGCAGGTGGCTTCCCCCTTCTGCTGCCGCTCGATCGGGTCGTCGATACCGAACGCGTCCACATCCGGCCCCTTCTCCCCAGTGATGCGACGCCATTCGCGAGCGGAATTCAGCGCACGCGGAAACCCGGCGAAGAGGTAGGTCTGCAGAATGACCTCCTCCACCCACACCGAACGCACCGTCCCCAGTGCCGCCGTAAGAGCCGCGCGCACCTGCGCCTCACTGCCACCGGCGAGCATGGCGGCGAGGTGGACCAGCGCCGCCGTCTCATCATCAAGCGCGGTCAACATAGCACTGCTACCCGGTGTCGTCGTCACCGAATCTTCGCGCGTTGGTTCATTCGTACGCGCTGCACCATACCCGCCCCCGGACGATCCGCTCATGCATCGATCTCGAGACGGTCGCCCACGTCCCCGTTGGCCACGAGCACCGCACCGACCATCTCCCCGCGCGTGTTCCGCACCCCCCGCTGCACGTGATCGCGCAGCGCGTCGGGCAATGGATCAGGCAAGGCGTCGTAGGCGGCGAGCAGCGCCAGCACCGCCGGATACTGGGAACGCGCGGTCCCATCCTCAACCTTGATGGCGAAACCGATGCCGCGATCGACGATCGCGACGGTGTGCACCCCTTCGGCGCCGATCTTGCACACCACGTTTCCACCACACGCGTCCATGAGCAGGGTATCGAAGCGGTCGGTGCCGCCCACCAGGAACGGCTGCGACGTCATGGCGCTCACCACGCGTCGGCTGGCCGAATCTCCCTCGGCAGCCGCACGCACCAGACGGGCGTACGACAGCGCCATGTTGGCAAGCGGGATGGCGAAAACCGAGACACCGCAGCCGTCAACGCCGACCCCAATGGCCTCGGGGTGCATCGCGCACCATTGGGCCACCGCCTGCAGGCAGTCCCGCTGCACAGGGTGTCCGGCACGCTCGTAGCCGGCGGTCGGCGCCCCCACCTGCACCGCACGCGCGAGCATCGCGGCGTGTTTCCCGGAGCAGTTGTTGTGCAGCCGCGTCGCCCGCACGCCGGAATCGCGCACCAGACGAGCGCCGCGCGCCGCGAGAGGCTCGTGCGGTCCGCACGCCAGATCCCCCTCCTCGAGCCCGAGTCGTTGCAACATGCGCAACGCGATGGCGACATGCTCGGGCTCCCCGCCGTGCGACGCACAGGCGAGCGCCAACTCCTCGATGTTCCATCCGAAGGCATCGAAGCCACCGCTACGCAGCAAGGGCATCACTTGGAACGGCTTGGCGCAGGAACGCCACCAGACCGCCAATTCCGGGTCGCGCGCCGATTCCAGCAATTCCCCTTCGGCCGACACCACCGCCGCATGCACCCGATGCCGGGACTCTACGAGCCCGCCGCGCGTGACCACCACGTCGAGTGATCGCGTCCGGGAGGGGGGCCCGAACCCGTTACCCAGCCGGGAAGCCGATGCGGCGCCACCGGCACCCTCTGCGAAAGAATCTGGAATCCACACCCTTGCAAGATACACCCGCCAGGGCCGTGGGCGGCGTGCGGAACCGCCGGATCAACTCCGCCGTGCCGCCAGCACGACCCCAACGAGTACCAGCGCGCCGCCAGCGATGGTCCCCACCCCGGGCACCTCGGCGATGCCAGGCAGGAGCGCCGCCAGGATGGTCGCCCCGATCGGTTCGCCCAAGGTCGTGAGATTGACGATGAACGCGGGAAGGTGGCCGAGCGCCCAATTCATGCCCGTATGCCCCAGCAGCATCGGCCCAAGGGCAAGACCGGCGAAGATGGCGAGTTCCCGCGGCGGTTGCGGGGCAAGCGGCTTGCCGGCGAATTGAGTGAGCAGCAAGCAGACGCCAAACGCCGCGCCGTACACGAGCGCCACGTAGGGCCACAGCCCGAGATGCTGTCGCAGGCGGCGTCCAATCAGGTAGTACCCGGCCGCCGTCACGGCCCCCAGCATGGCCAGAAGATCGCCGAACAGGGCGCGCGAACCGGACTGACCCTCCCCGAGCAACGCCGGCCCAATGGCGGACAACCCACCCGGCACATCGGCCATCCCGACGATCAGCGCGCCCACCACGGCGAGCGCGATGCCAATCCACTGCACACGGGACGGGGATTCGCGAAGCCACAGCACGCTGACCATGGCAATGATGACGGGCTGCACATTCACGAGCGCCACCGAAGCCGCCACGCTGGTATAGCGCAACGACGCGTTCCACGACCAGAAGTGGATGGCGAGCAGCACGCCGGCGCCGAGGGCGAAGAGATAGTCTTTCGCCGCCAGGGTACGCCATTCACGCCATCCCCCGCCGATGACCAGCGCCGCCGCGACGATGATCATGGAAAACCCAAGTCGCCAGGTGGCGATGACGAGCGGGTCAGCCGCCGACAGCCGGATGAGCGGCGCCGCGAGAGAGATGCCAACGAGCGAAAGCGCGAGCACCAGCAGGGGAGAGGTCCGTGGGCGCGCCGTAACGTTGTTGCTCATCGAGCCGGTAATGGCGGGGAAACGGGGCTGAAGATCATCACGGCCAAGCTATACACCGTTTAACTTTCACGCATGACGCCATTCATTCAACGCGCCCGGCTCGAGGCGCTCCTGGCCGCAGCGCGCGAGCAGCACGTGGTGATCGTGGGTGATGCCATGCTCGACGTCTACCTGCGCGGCGATGTCGATCGCATTTCACCAGAGGCCCCGGTGCCCGTGGTGCGAGTGCGTGACCGGAAGCTGGCCTTGGGTGGGGCGGCGAACGTGGCGCAGAACGTGGCGGCGATGGGCGCCGGCTGTGACCTCGTGGCGGTGGTGGGCGATGACGTGGCCGGTGCCACGCTGCGTGATCGGCTGGATACCGGGGGCATGCAATCCCGGTCGCTCGTCACGGTGGACCGGCCCACGACCACCAAGACGCGCGTGATGGCGAGATCGCAGCAGCTGGTGCGTTTCGACGAGGAGGACGATGCGGACCTCTCGGCGTCGGACATCGAGCGGGTGCTTCATACCATCACGCAGGCGCTCCCGCACGCCACCGCCCTCGTCTTCGAGGATTACAACAAGGGCGTGCTCGTCCCCGCAGTGATCGAGGGCGCCATCGCGCTGGCGGGCGGACGGAAGCTGCCGATCGTGGTCGATCCCAAGTTCCGCAATTTCTTCGCGTATCGTGGGGCCACGGTGTTCAAGCCCAATCGTCGGGAGCTCGAAAGTGCCCTCGGGGCGGCGGTCGATCTCGACCATCCGGCCGCGCTCCCCGAGACGTTTGCCCGGCTAGGCGTGGATAATCTGCTCCTCACGCTGGGCGAACGGGGCATGGCACTCGTCTCGTCCGACGGGGTGGTCCACCGGGTGCCGACCACGGCGCGCGAGGTCTATGACGTGGTCGGTGCGGGCGACACGGTGACGGCGTATCTCGCGACCATGCTCGCTGCGGGCGCGACGCCCCTGGAGGCCGCCGTGATCGCCAACTACGCGGCCGGTGTGGAAGTGGGCAAGCTGGGCGCCGCCACCGTGTCGCCCGCGGAGGTACTCGAGGCCTTCGACGCGCACCTGAGTGAGCTACGCGGCGAACACTGACGGGACAGGACTGGCGCACGCGGCGCCGCCATCAGAGAATACACACACGCTTGCAGCTGTTGGGGTCCGGTAGCTTAGTCGGTTAAAGCAGTCGACTCATAATCGATCGATCGTGGGTTCAAGTCCCACCCGGACCATTCCGCCCCGGCGCCCACCGCCGGGGCGGTCCTTTTTGAGGGAAACGAGGTGGAGGGGCTTCCCACACCTGAGCCATCCCGTTACGTTTTCGATCCGCTCCTCACATGCAGTATTTGTGGCGGATGCGGGCGCGTAGCTCAGCTGGTTAGAGCGCTGCTTTCACACAGCAGAGGTCCGGGGTTCGAGTCCCTGCGCGCCCACTGCAAAAGGCCGGATGTCCTCACGGACGTCCGGCCTTTTGTTTTTGCGGTACTGCGTATCAGGGGAGCGGCACCACAGCACCGTTCCGCGATGAGGCATGGGGACGCGTGCCCCCCTGCACCACCTTTACCCGCGCGCCCGCCTGCCGCAGTCGGCCGATCGTTCGTTCATCGAGTCGCGCCTTGAGCACGAGCACATCGTCGTCCACGCGTTGATCGAGCACCTCACCGTCGCGATGGACTTCAGCGATGAGCCTGCCGTTTGCCGCTGGGATCTGCACCTCCAGCACCGGACGCTGCGTTCGCAGGCTGCTGAGCAACGACGCCTTGAGCGCATCGAGCCCACCCTGAGCGAGCGCCGAGACGAACAGCGAATTGGGCATCAGGTTGGCCACCCGTTCGCGCACGGCCGCCGCTTCGTCCTCAGGAACGGCGTCCATCTTGTTCATCACATAGGTGAGCGGACGTTCCGACAACCCCAAATCGTTCAGTACGCCGTCCACGACATCGCGCTGTTCCTCCCAGGCGGGATGACTCGAGTCGATGACATGCAGCAGCAGATCGGCTTCGCGCGCCTCGGCAAGCGTGGCGCGGAACGAAGCCACGAGGTGGTGAGGCAGCTTGCGGATGAACCCGACCGTATCGGTCAGCAGCACCGTGTACCCATCGCCGACTTCGACCTCACGCGTGAGCGGATCAAGCGTGGCGAACAGGCGATCTTCGACGAACACGTCGCGATCGTTCGCGAGATTGCGCAGCACGGAGGACTTGCCCGCGTTGGTGTATCCGACGAGGGCCACACGGAAATGGGTGTGCCGCCCCTGGCGCTGGATCTCCCGGGCCCGCTCGACATCGGCCAGTCGCTCCTTGAGAATGCGGATGCGATGCTGAATGAGGCGACGGTCCGTTTCCAACTGCGTTTCGCCGGGACCACGCATACCAATACCACCACGCATCTTCTCGAGGTGCGTCCACATGCGCGTGAGGCGCGGTAGCAGATACTCGAGCTGTGCGAGCTCCACCTGCATGCGGGCTTCACTCGAACGCGCCCGGGTGGCAAAGATGTCGAGAATGAGCTCCGCGCGGTCCATCACGCGCGTGCGCACGACCTGCTCGATGTTCTTGCCCTGCGCCGGTGTGAGCTCATCGTCGAAGATGACGAGCGTCGCACCGAGCTCCTGAATGCGAAGCTTGAGCTCCTCGACCTTGCCACTGCCGAGATAAGTACCCGGGTGCGGACGATCGAGCTGCTGCGTGAGCGTTCCCACCACCTGCGCGCCGGCCGTGTCGGCCAGACGCGCCAGTTCCTCGAGGTGTTCGTCGACGTAGTGTTTCGCCGAGCTGCGCTTGAATGGCGCACTGACGAGGATGGCCCGTTCGACGGGCGGCGTGAGATTGATCGGCTCGCGACTGATAAAACCGTACCGGCGTTGAATGACAGGGGAAATCTACTTGCCGTTGCCCGCCACAGACGAGTAGCGACCCCGGCGATCGAACGGACGCGTGAAATTCCCCAGCGGGGTGCCGACGGTGAAATCGCCGCGCACCCGATAGTTCACCGTCCCGGACATGACGAGGGCACGACCGGCGGCGCCGAGGCCCGCGTAGGTGAACCGAATTGGCAGCCGGACTATCGAAGAATCCTTCTGGGGAACGATGAACCGGCCGTCGAGCGCCCCTTCACCGAGCTTGATGGAGTCGACATCGACCCGATAGGTCATCTTGAGCGCGTCGAGCTTGTAGCCGTTCGGATTGTACACCGAGAGCACCACATCGACGCTGCCGCCGGTCAACCCCAGCCCCGTGATGGCGAACTCCCGCAACTCCACATCGGGTTCTTTGAACGTGGTACGCCCGAGCGCCGCACAACTGGCGCCGCTCATGACCAGCGCGCCCAAGGCCATCCACCGCAGCGACCGGCGCCATCGTGCAGTACCAGGCTCCGTGTTCGACATGCTCTGCATTACCAACTCCCTCGGAAGGTCAACATGATCGGACGCCTCGAAAGGTGCCCGGCGACCGCGGCCTGCCACGTCCTACCGGCGGATCGCGGTCGAGTTCCCGATGCTCACACCGTCGATGGCGGGTCGCCTTCAAGCGGTGGCCCCCCTCGCTCCGCCCACCACGCCAGTCGCTGCGCAATGCGCTTCTCTTCACCGAATGGCCCGGGCCTGTAGTATGTACGCCCCTGCAGTTCATCCGGCTGATAGGCCTGGGCGACGAATGCGCCAGGAAAATCGTGCGGATACTGATATGGCACCCGTCGTGCCTCGTCGGCGCGGAGATGCATTTCCGAGTTGAGGAGATGCGCCGGTACGGGGAGCGACGGCGTGTGCTGTGCGGCATCACGCGCGTCCTTCCACGCCAGATACAGCCGATTCGATTTCGGCGCCGTCGCGCAGTATACCGCGGCCTGCGCGACCGCACGCTCACCTTCCGCGGGCCCCAGCCGGCGAAAGGCCTCCCACGCCGTCATGACGACGTGTAGGGCATCCGGATCGGCCAGGCCGATATCCTCGGTGGCAATCGCCGCCAGACGCCGGAGAAAAATCTGTGGGTCCTCTCCGGCGAGCAGCGCGCGCGCGAGCCAATAGAGCGCCGCGTGCGGATCTGATCCGCGACACGACTTGTGGAAGGCCGACAGTACGGCGTTCCGATCGACATCGACGCGGTCGTACGCGACCACGCGCACCCCGAGTGCGGCCGACAGCGCATCGACCGATATCGCCGCCCCATCGCCAAGTGTGGTCGCCACGGCTTCCAACGCCCCGAGGGCACGACGTGCATCACCGTCGCACTGTTCGGCCAACCAGTGTGTGGTCTCGAGCGAGGCCATAAGCCCACGCCCACCCAACCCCTTGCTGTGGTCGTGCAGCGCCCGCGTGATCACCTGCGCGACATCGTCAACGGCGAGCGGCCGCAGGGCATACACACGACAGCGCGAAAGAAGCGCGCCGACCACCGCGAACGCGGGGACCTCGGTCGTGGCGCCACACAGCGAAATCACGCCGCTCTCCACATGCGGGAGCAGCGCGTCCTGCTGCGACTTCGCCCAGCGGTGAATCTCATCGACCACGACCAGCGTCCGCCGGCCCTCGTGGTCGAGCCGTCGCTCCGCCTCCATCACGATTTCGCGCAGGCGGGGAATGCCGTCGGTCACGGCGTTGAGCACGACCACGGTCTGCGAGGTGTAGCGCCCGATGAGGCTCGCAATGGTGGTCTTGCCGGTGCCGCTTGGACCGGTGAGAAGCACACTGCCCACCGTGCCGTTGCGTATCGCATCGCCCAGTGGCTTCCCCGCGCCCAGCAGGTGCTGCTGCCCCACCACGTCTTCGAGACGCTCCGGGCGCATGCGCGCCGCGAGCGGCTCGGCCTTGTTCGCCGCCGCAAACAACGACGTGCCCGGGGCGTTTCCCGAATGGCTCGTGCGGCTCACGTGGTGATCTCCGCAATGCCCATTCGCTCCGCGGCGGACTGCAACGCCTGCTCGAGCGGCGCATCGGGGCGGAGCGTAGAGCGAGAGGGAATCCATGTCGGCTCGGGCGTCGTGGTGCGCTCTCCGATTCCCATGCCATCGAGCAGGACGGCCCACCGATCCGTTCTCGCGTAGATCACGAGTTGCATTTCCGGCGTTACCGTGAGTTGGTCACTCTCGGTATACACCGACAGCTCAACACCGCCTTGGGCGGCGAGCACCAGACGCAACCGTGCGATCGCCTCACGAACATCCGGCAGCGCACAGAAGGCTCCGCCCCACTGACGACCGGTGCGGACATCAGCCATGTGTACGTCGACGGCCGGTGCGAGGTGCGCCGAGAGCGCGTGACAGAGATCAACCACGCGCTCCGCCGTGGCACTGACCCGCGCCGTGACGAGACCGGTCGCCCGCTGCACCAGGAACCAATCAGCGCTGGCGCGGAACCGCTGGGTGTCCGAGGGTGCGAAGGTCACCCGTTCATTCCTCGTTCACGACGCACGTCATCGATGCGGGCATCACGCGTTTCGTGCCACTCGGCCGTGGCAATTGCCAACAGGGCGTCACGCTGATTTCGCGTCGGATCGGCGATGACCCACTCCAGCAAGTGCGCCAACATGCGCCCGAGTGCCGGCCCAGCCGCGATGCCCGCCCGCCGGAGATCATCCCCGTCCACGGCGAGATCGGCGATCTCGATGGGATCGCGAAAGGCGGTGGCGATGAGCGTCCGATGCAAACGTCTGACGAGTGCCGGCGCAATGACGCGACTCCCGCTGTGCCATCGCGCGGCGGCCAGGCGCACGAATGCGGTAACTCGAAGACGTCCCACCGACGCTGCGAGCCGCCGCAGCTCCGGTGCCGGCGGCAGCACGCCGGAGGCCAACATATCCCCACACGATTGGCCGTGCTGCGCCCAGCGGTCCACCAGGGAGGTGACGACAGCGATCTCCTGGTTCGAGGCGCGGAGGTCACGGAGCGTACGCTCCGCCGCCTTCGCCCCGCACCCACTCAGCAACGCCGCAAAACGCAGCACCCGTCGAAGTGGTCGCGTGGGCGGTCCGGGCATCGGGAGGGCATCGACCGCCTTCAACACCTCGTCCGGAACCGAGGCGAGTGCAGGCACCAGCGACGCGAAGGCACCAGATGTGCGCCAGCGTTCGAGCGCCGTGGACGGATACCGCACCTGCTCCATCGTCTTGTCCAGCTCCTGCTTCACCCGCTCAGGCGACAGTCGCGTGAGATGCGGCGCACTGCCGACGATGGCCACCCACGTCGCGGCCTCGATGGTGAACTCAAGGCGCGCGGCGAACCGGATGGCGCGCAAGGCACGCAGTCGATCTTCACGCATGCGCGCCTCGGCGTCACCGACCGCCCGCACGATCCCGCGCGCGAGATCCACTTGCCCCGCGAAGGGATCGTGCAGGCGGCGCGCGATGGGATCGTACGCGATCGCGTTGATCGTGAAGTCCCGACGGGCCAGGTCCTCGTCGAGCGAGGCCCCGAACTGCACCACCGCGTGACGCCCGTCGGTTTTCACATCGTGACGGAAGGTGGTGACTTCGTGCATGCGCCCGTCTCGATCGAGCACACCCACCGTGCCGAACTCGATGCCCACCGGGATCGTGCGACGAAACAGCTTGCGCACCTCCTGTGGAGTGGCCGATGTGGCGAGATCCCAATCGAGGTGCGCCAAACCCAGCAACGCATCGCGCACGGCTCCGCCGACGCACCAGGCCTCGAACCCCGCGTCCTGCAATGTGCGAGCGATTTCGATGACCTGCCCCGGTGGGCGAAGCGCCGGCGAAGGAGCGGGGGTTACCCGCAGAGTACGCTCCCGCCGTTCACGTTCAGAATCTCACCGGTGACATGACGCGCGAGCGAACTCGAGAGGAAGAGCACCGGACCCGCGATATCGGCGGGACTCGCCACCCGCTGCAACGGAATGTTCGCCTCGATCCGCCCACGTCCCTCGGCCGCAAACGGACGCGCCACCGCCTCGGTATCCACCCAACCGGGCG
>NZ_JBIJAW010000295.1:0-4050 GCF_044345575.1 Gemmatimonas sp. | reverse complement strand
AAGGGAACTGGGCGTAACGAGGGTCACCGCAACGAAGTATCTGAACCTCCTCGCAGAGCACGGGCTGCTGCGGAAGATTCGTGCGGGTCGGTCGAACTATTTCATCAACATCCGGCTGTTCAACATTCTTGCCCGCGAGATTTGACCGGTCATTTTGCGGCGAAGACGCGTACCGCCACTGCGGGGTGGCGGTGGAAGATCGCATACTGACGGGGTCGCCACCGTCGGGGCGCACGCCCCATGCTGTCCGGCATCCCCTCATGCGCGGCGATGATGGCGGGCGCAGCGTGCAGGACGTCTCGCACCTGCCTCATTCATCGAATCAACCGCCGCGACGGCCACCGACTGTTCACGTGGTCGCTGCAGGAGCCGCCATGAGATTCGTCCTATTGTCCGCGATACTGGCCTTCGGCTTGGTGCCCGTCACCCCGTGCCACGCACAGGAACCGCCGCCGGTCACCGCGCGCGCCGATTCGGCCGCCATGCGAACGGCCGCCGCGCTGCAAGCCGAGGAGGGGCGCAAGGATGGGACAGCGCTCGCGGCGAAACAGGGCGGGTGGTTCGGGCGCTCATACTTGGTGGGCCTCGTTGGTAACCTTCTCGGCGCCGCCATCATTCTGCCCCTCGCCTCGGAGAGCGAACCGCTGCCGCCCAGAGAAGAACGCCCGCGTATCGCGGCGCGCGGCGAGGCCTACGCCGAAGCGTTCGAGCAGGCGTACATCAGGGAGGTGCGGCGAAAGCGCGTGCGCACGTCGGCGGTCGGTGTGGCCCTGGGGACCGCCACGGTCTTCACGCTCTTCCTCGGCAGCTGGGACTAGGGCTTCGCGTGGTGCCCTCCGCGACGCCCCTCCCCCGCGTCGCCTCTAGGTGGCGTCTCATGTTCACAGACGTCCACGACCGGCTCATCGCTATCACCGGCGTCGGCCGCGAGGGCCACGTTGGCGAAACGGCAGCCAAGAACGAGGCGCTGAGTCTCATGCTCACCGTGGCGCTCGACGAGCCGCACGGCGTCCAACGTGGCCGACATGGGGGACCAGGTCGACTACGTGGAGCGGGAGAGCGTGGCGGATGTGGTGGCGTTTCTGGCGAGTCCGCTGGCGCGGAACGTGAGCGGGCAGGTGCTCGTGCTAGCCTGACGATTGGGTGTAGGCGGCGGGTTTAGGGGGAACTGCTTTCGCGGAGGCGCGGAGAAGTGCGGAGGGTGCGGAGCAGAACGTCTCGCTGGTCAGCGTCCCTCTAGCTCTTCCAGTACGCGGTTCGCTGCCCCGATGACTTCGGTAAGTAGGCGCTCATCGACATCGAGGAAGCCTTCGTACTCCCCGGCATTGCGAACCCGGTGTGCTTTGTCGAGTACACGCCATACATCTGGGCCGAGGCCGAGTGTATGTGGGAGTACCTGAAAGACGACATAGCGCTGCGACGATCGATAGCCACTGCGCCTAAGGGCCGCGAGGCACAGCGCGTGTGATGCGTTGTAGGCCAAATCGAACCGACTTTCCTTCGTCAGTTCTTCTCTTGCCGAATCAACCAGTCGCGCCCGCCCGGATGAAACGAGTCCTTGGTACTCTGCCTCATTCGTTGGTTCACGATGGATCGCGCCCGTCGAGGCCAGTTGCTCAAGCGCCGATGTCATGCCCGTCGCCAATGATCCACATTTTCGGGCTCTCCATCACCTTCGAGACGAACGCATTGCCGGCGCGTTGACGGTCCAGAAACTCCTGCTTCGTGTAGATCGTGGGATTGACGGGGCGCCCGAGGACCGTCGATGCGGGCTCAATAGCACCGAAGAGTTCCCCGTACGCGAGATTGTCGGCGAGGACGAGTACGTCGATATCGCTTCGGGCAGTGTCGGACTGGGCCGCCACAGAGCCGAAGACGAACGCGGCATCGATGTCGCGCGCATACTTCGAAAGCGCGTTGCGCAGCACATCAGTGACACCGACGGTTTTTCGTATGAGGCTGAGGAGCTCGTCGTAGACCGGACAGGCCGGGTTCGCCTGATACCGCGTCTGGTTCCCCACCCGAGCCAAGGTGATGATCCCCGCGCTGGTGAGCTTGGCCACTTCGCGATGAACGGCGCCGGTACCCACGTCGGCTAACTGAATGAGCTCCTTCAGGTAGAACGCACGGTGAGGACTGGCAAAGAGCACGCCGAGCACGCGCTGCTGCACCTTGGTGAAGAGGGCGTCGGCGATGCTGCCAACCGCGGGGGCCTTCAGTGATCCCATATTGGGAACTATAGTACCCAATATGGGTCCGTCAAGTGCCAACTCGCGGCCATTTCGGCCGCACGGAGACTCACTAATTAAGGAGACCGGCGTTCGCTTAATTAGCGGCGCTCGCTAATTACAGATTTTTCTTAAGACCCCCGTGACTGTTCCCACCGCCTCGTTCCCCACCCTCCCCGCCATCCGCGCCGCCCGTCATCGATTAGGTGAGCGCGTGGAAACCACGTCGGTTCGTCGGCTGCGCGACGATGCCGTGCAGGCGCGGCTCGCGCCGGGCACGGTGTTGTGGCTCAAGGAAGAGCTCTTCCAGCGCACGGGGAGCTTCAAGCCACGCGGGGCGCTCACGGTGATGCTGAGCCTCACCCCCGAACAGCGCGCGCGCGGAGTGACGGGCGTCTCCGCTGGCAACCATGCCATCTCGCTGGCCTACAGCGCACGCGAGCTGCACACCACGGCCAAGGTCGTGATGCCGCGCACGGCCAATCCGTTCCGCATCATGCTGTGCAAGGAGCTGGGCGCCGAGGTGATGCTAGTCGACACGGTGCACGAGGCGTTCGACACGGCGCGCGCGATCGAACGTGACGAGGGGCGCACCTTCGTACATCCCTACGAGGGGCCGCTCACCGCGCTCGGCACGGCCACCGTGGGGCTGGAATTCGTGGAGCAGGTGCGAGCCAACGGCGTGGAGCTCGACGCCGTGGTGGTGGCCGCCGGCGGCGGTGGCCTCCCGGGGGGCGTGGCGTGCGCGGTGAAGCTCCTCGCGCCGGATGCCAAGGTGTACGTGGTGGAACCGGAGGGCGCCGACACCATGCACCGCAGCTTCGCGGCCGGCACCCCGCAGAGCATCGACAAGGTGCGCACCATCGCCGACTCACTCGGCGCGCCGCGCTGCGAGCCGTATTCATTCGCGCTCAACCAGGCGTACGTGGACGACGTGGTGCTGGTGAGCGACGACCAGATCCGCGACGCGATGCGCCTGCTCTATCGCAGCGCGAAGCTCGTCACCGAACCCGCGGGCGCCGCGTCACTCGCGGCCGTACTGGGCCCACTGCGCGACCGCCTCGCGGGCCAGCAGGTGGGCGTGGTGGTGTGCGGCGGCAACGTGGACTCGGCGACGTTCGCGGCGCAGCTGTCGGAATAGCAGTCGGGGCCTCGTTTGGCGGCCAACTCGGCACGCGCTCACACGGAGATCGCCGAGGAGGGTGAGAACATGGAGAACGACACGGCCATGTTCAGATCGATCGCGGGCTCTAGGTCGCCGGGCAGTTCTTGTATTGTTTTTGTTGGACTCGGTGCCCTCACCAACCTCGGTGAGCTCCGTGTGCACGCGTTTCCCCGACCCTCTCCGCACCTCCCCCATGCGTAACGACCCCTGCCCTTGCGGCTCCGGCAAGAAATTCAAGAAGTGTCACGGCGCCGCGGTGCCACCCGAAGTGGCAGCGTTACCCAGCGACGCGCGCGCGGAGTGGCAGAAGGCCGAGGTGGTGCTGCAGCGGCAGAAGCGCGTGGGTCAGGAGATCCTCGACTGGGCCACGAAGAAGCTCGGCGTGGAGTGGACCGACGGCGCGCTCGACGCGTGGGGGCTGTCGCGCGAGGAAGACATCAGCGACCTCGAGGCCGACCTCTACACGGGATGGGTGCTCTTCTCGTACGTGCCCGGTAAGCTCGGCACGTGCATCGCCGCCGGGTGGCTCGACGACGCGGGGAAGCGCGCCAACGCCGACGATCAGGCGTTCGTGCGCGCGGGACTCACGGCGCGCATCGGTGTGTGGGAAGCGGAAACGGTGGAGGAAGGGGTAGGCGCGACCATCACCGACCGGCT
>NZ_JBIJAW010000067.1:0-13161 GCF_044345575.1 Gemmatimonas sp. | reverse complement strand
GCCGCCACCGAGGGGTCACCGCTGCTCGCCACGCAGCATCAGGACGACGAATGCGTCGCCCCACCACAGGCGCTCTTCCCGATCGTGCAGGGCGGAACCTACGCCGATCTGCGCACCGCGAGCATCGACGGCATTCTGCAGACCGGGGACTGGGAGGGCATCGCCGTGGGTGGGCTGTCCGTTGGCGAGGCCAAGGAGGCCATGTACGCCACGTTCGATACCTGCGCCCCGCTCCTCCCCTGGGACAAGCCTCGCTATCTCATGGGCGTGGGGTTTCCCGATGACCTGCTCGAAGCGGTCGGGCGCGGCATGGACCTGTTCGACTGCGTGGCACCCACGCGCATGGGGCGGCACGGCACCGTCTTCACCCCCGACGGCAAGGTGCAGGTGCAGAAGAGCAGCTATCGCACCGACCGTCGACCGCTCACGACCGAGTGCCCCTGCCCCGCGTGCACACACTACGATCGCGCGTATCTCCGGCACCTCATGGTCACCGAGGAACCGCTCGGCCCGCGCCTGCTGGCGTTGCACAACATCAGCTTTCTCCTCGCCCTCATGGCGCGCGCGCGCGACGAGCTGCAGCGAGGAGGATTCACCAGCTGGAGTGCGGACTGGCTGGCACGCTACCGCGCGCGCGGCGCGCGCTGATACAGCGCGCTGATCGAGCGCGCCGCCGTCAGGCGACCAGCGACCGCCAGAGCAGCGTGGCGGCCGTGGCGCCGATGATCGGGCCGAGCACCGGAATCCACGAATAGCCCCAGTCGCTGCCGCCCTTGTTCGCGATCGGCAGCAGTGCATGCGCGATGCGCGGGCCGAGATCGCGCGCCGGATTGATCGCGTACCCGGTGGGGCCGCCGAGTGACAGGCCGATACCCCACACGAGACATCCCACGAGGAAACCACCGACATTGGTGGCCGGGGTGGCGCCCAGCGTCCCCTGCGCACCGATCGCGCCGGCGACGATGACCAGCACCGCGGTGCCGATGATCTCCGCCACAAGGTTCGGCACCGTACTGCGCACCGCCGGGGAATTGCAGTAACAGGCGCGAATGAGTTCCGCGTCGGTCGTGCGTGCCCAGTGCGGCAGATAGTGCAGCCACACGAGCGCGGCACCCGCCATCGCGCCAAGCATCTGCGCCGCGATGTGCGCCAGCCCCGTGGCGAGCGGATACGCTCCCACCACGATATTCGCGATCGACACGGCCGGATTGAGTTCGCCCGGCGCGCCGAGCGCCGAGGCGACCATCCCGCCGGACATCACCGCGAACGCCCAGCCGGCGGTGATGACGATCAAGCCGCCGTTGTGGCCCTTGGTATCGGTGAGCAGCACGTTGGCCACGACCCCATTGCCAAGCAGCAGCAGGATGAGGGTGCCGAAGAATTCGCCCAGGAACGTGGAGGGCATGGCGCGAAACGCTTGGGGTGACGTAGCGGGAGGGAGACCGCGTGATTGTACGGGCGGGACACGATTTGCGCGAGCAGCAATCCGGGGCGCAATTTGCGGCATGCCTACCTCACCGCTTCGCCGTACCCTGCTGGCCGTCGCCGCACTAGGCGCCGCCTTGGTCGTGCCCGCCGTGGGCCGCGCGCAGATCCGCACCGCCGACCCCGCCGTGCGCGGGATCCCGCTCAGCGCCTTTCCGCGGCTGGTGAAGCTGTCGAAGCATGTGTACGGCTACGAGGAGATCCGTCAGCCAGGCTTCACCACCGTGAGCCTCATCGTGATCGGCAAGGACGGCGTACTCATCGCCGATGGTCAGGGCTCATCGGCGGCGACGCAGACGATGCTCGATCGCATCAAGACCATCACGCCGTTACCGCTCAAGTGGTACGTGGTGGGATCCGATCATGGCGACCACACCGCCGGCAACAACGTGCTCCCCGCTGGCCTCACCTGGGTGGTGCACCCCACGTCGCTCGCGCAGCTCAAGCGTGACTCGGCCGCCGCCACCGCCTCGCGGCCGGTGATCGTGCCGCCGACGGCAATGACCGGAAACGTGCAGACGATCGACGTAGGCACCACCGAAGTGGTCGTTCGCTTCATGGGCCGCGCCCACACCGGCGGCGACCTCATGGTGCACCTGCCCCGCGAACAGATCCTCTTCATGAGCGAGGCGTACCTCAACCGCGTCTTCCCCGCGATGCGCAGCGCCTACCCCAGCGAGTGGGCGCGCACCATCGATGCCGCGCTCACGATCGATCGCGTGAAGCGCTACATCCCCGGGCACGGCTTCATCGAGAAGGGGAAGCGCTCGCGCGAGGAGCTCGTCGCCTTCCGCGACGCGATCACCAGCGTGATCGCCGAGGCGACGCGCCTCAAGTCGCTCGGCATCAGCGCCGACGAGGCCGTAAAGCGCGCCAACTGGGGACAGGTAGGCACGTGGTTCCTCACGGAGCAGCAGGCGCCGATCGCGATACGGCGAGTATGGGCGGAGGCGGACGGGGGACTGCGGGAGTAACTGCGGGGGTAACGGCGGGGGGAACTACGGGTTACTGCGTCATGACAACGGCGTCATGGGTCATGATGACTGCGAAGACCTAACCGCGCGTAACAGCGTTGTTTCCCGCGGTTAGCCCTTCGCGGTAACCATGACCCATGACGCCGTTATCATGACGCAGTTCCCCACTCACGTCTGAGCTCTCAGCTCTCAGCTCTGAGCTCTCAGCAGTCTCGCTGTTCCCCCAGCGATTCCTCCCGCCTGCACGGCCGGCAGCAACAGCGTCACGAGAATGATCGCGTAGCCCGGCAGCTTGAAGTTGCCGCCGAGCATGGACGCGAAGGTGAGCACGTCGCCGCCGCGGGCGCCGACGAAGGCGAGCAGCAGCGCACAGGCGAGCAGCGCGCTGCCGAAGCCGATGCGAAACGCACCGCGATCACGCAGCGCGAGCCCGACGAGCAGCCCCGCGATGGCGGCGCCCCAGACGCCGCCGAAGGCCTGGGCGGCCACCTGCAGGACGACGGCGGACAGGAAGATCGATCGCTTGGTCATGGGTCGATCCCTCAGCGGGTGAGCGTGAGTGTCGCGCGCACATCTGAGGCGGCGAGGTCCTTCGGCGTGCGCGGGGTGCGCACGCTATCCAGCTGGCCGTTGCCCCACGTCGCCAGGCGATCGAGGTAGCGCGGGCTGCCCGGATTGCCGCTCTGTCCGCCCGGGTACACGGCGCGGATGCGCGGGGACGCGTCGAGCTCGGCCACCATACGCCAGCTGGCGCCGAAGTTGGCGCGGCGCGAACCGGTGCTGGGATTGAGCGTCCCGCGTCCGCCATCGACCGGCACGTCAGGCGCCGAGAAGCCGTCGAGGCGCAGCAGATGGCGCGGCTTGGCCGGTGCAACCGTGCCCCACGTCCACGGCGTTTTGGCGGGATCGCCGAACTCCGTCACGAGTGTGTCGTAGGCCTGCGCCAGCGCGCGCGCCAGCAGCTGATCGCGATCCTCGCGCACATCGCCGGTGCGCTTGTCGTCCCACCAGGCGTTCCCCGCATCACCCACCAGCTGCAACAACCGCGATTCACTCGGCCGCACGACCGCGGCGTCCTTACCGGCGGGAATGAACTCATCCCACAACAGCGTCATCGCGCGCACCATCGCCGTCTCGAAGAGCCGCGCGCCCGTGTTGTCACGCGTGTAGCGGCGATCCCATGCGCTCAGGATCGACTCAGCGGCTTTCAGTGATGCCGAGGCATCGCCCTGCTGCAGGCGCGCCTGCGCCGCGGCGACGAAGGCCGGCACGAGCCGGTCGGCACGCACGCTCCCCGGGTCCGTGTGGAAGGCCCGCATCTGGTCGGGCGTCATCGTGCTGTCGGCCCGCAGCAGGCGATTGATCTGCAGCGCGCGCCAGATCTCATAGTGCGCATCGGTGCCGAGATACAGCGAGTCGAGCTGCGGATCGACCGGCTCCTGATTGGCCGACGCGAGATAGCCCTGCGCGGGATTGAAGCTCTGCGGATACTGCGACACCGTGCGGAAGCCGATCCAGTCGTTGCCGCGGGTGCGACCGTCGAGGATGTCCGTCCCTCGCCCCTTGTTGGCGCGAATGGGGTGCTTGCCGGTGGAGCGGATCGCGATCGTGCCCGCCGTGTCGGCCACGATCATGTTCTGCGCCGGCGCCGCGTAGTAGGCAGCGAGCGAATCGAGGAAGGCCGATGCCGTGGTCGCATGCAACCCCTGGTAGAAGCCCAGCAGTTCATTGCCGGCTTCCAACACCGTCCAGCGCATGGAGAGCCACTCGCTCCCCTGCTTTCGCATGGGGCCGCGATGCGTGTAGTACACCGTATCGGTGGCGATCACGTTGCCCTTCGCGTTGCGGTACTGCTCCACACGGGCCTCGAGCGGCGTCTGTGCGCCGTCGAGTTCGTAGGTGGTGGGGCGCGCGGCATCGTTCACCGTTTCGCGCCAGAAGTCCATCACGTCGCCGCCGGTATTGGTGAAGCTCCACGCGAAGGCGCGGGTGTAACCGATGGTGACGCCGGGCAACCCGGGAATCGTCACACCGCCCACATCCATCGCGCCCGGCACCACGAGGTGTACCTCGAACCAGATGCTCGGCAGCGTGAGTTCGAGATGCGGGTCACCGGCGACCATCGCCTTGCCACTGATGCTGCGCGATGGTGACACGGCCCAGTTATTCGACGCGAAGGCGCGTTCCTGCTGCAGCGCGAAGCGTTCGTCGGCCGTGAGCGCGGCGTCGCGGATGAAGCGGAGTGCGCCCGGCGCCGAGCCCAGGGATGCGACCAACCGCTGCGCGCTCGTATCGGGAGCACCGGGAGAGTACAGCGCCGTCAGCGCCTCTCGCGGCGCATTGCGCGGCGCCGGCTGAATGGGCTCCTGCACCGGCGATGAGCTGTCCCACAGCGCGCGCGCCGCACTGTCCCCCACGAGCGCCCGTGCCTGCAGCAGATCGAGTTCGATGGGCGAGTGCGCGAGCGTGTACCCCATCCGGTTCAACAGATGGGAGGAATGAATCGGCAACCACTCACGCGGCGTCTTCTGCAGGAGCTTGTACTCCATGGGCAGCTGCGCGGTGGCGAGCGACGTGCGATAGGCGTTGATCCCCTCGGCGTAGGCGGCGAGGATGCGATAGAGCGCGCCCGTGGTGTCCATCGTCTTCATGCGCGCTTCGGCCGCGCGCGGCATGCCGAGCCGCCGCGTTTCCTGATCGGCCGGCAGCGCCACATCGCCCACCAGTTCGGTGAGTGTGCCCTCACCGGCGCGCGACTGCAGCTCAAGCTGGAAGAGGCGATCGCGGGCCACCACGTAGCCCAGCGCCCGTACGGCATCGAGTTCGTTCTTCGCGAAGATGTGCGGCACGCTGCGCGCGTCGTACCGGATGTCCACCGAGTCGGTGAGTCCCGGGATCTTGGCGTCCGCGCGTTCCGGCAGATCGTTGGCGGTGTTCGCCCAGAGTCCGACCGAGGGAGACAGCAGGGCGCCGAGCGGCGGCAGAGCGCCAACACCGCGCGCCCCCACCCAGGTGGCGCCAAGACCGGCGGCGAGTGACAACAGCGCGAGGGGAAGATTACGGGCCATGATTGCGGCGGGTTGCCGGTCTGGGACGTGATGTCGGGAGCCATCCGCAGCAGCGCCGCACGGGAGCCGGAAGAGGCCCGTGCGGCGCTGGGGACGATCGGAGTGCGTACCGCGGGCGGACGGTGCCGCCCGGGCCGTTACGGCTGGCGAACGGCGGTGAAGGGCATCACACCCATGCCGGCGACATCGAGTGCGCCGTTCATGTTGTCCTTGTCCTTGATGGCGCCGACGCCGTTGATGACGAGCGCCTGGCCGCCCATGTCGAGCTGGAAGGCGAACTTCAGCGTGTCACCCTTGACTACACCGGCGACCGGCGCGCTGCCGAGCTGCGACTCGAGGGTACCGGCGACGGAGTCACCCTTCTGGGTGAGCGTCATCACCGACGGCTGCGTGCCATCGGGCGTGGCGACCGTCACGTTCCACTTGCCGGTGAGATCGGCCAGGATGCGCGGGGCAGCGGTGGCAACGCTGGCCGCAACGGCGACGAGCGAGAACGAAGCGAGAAGGCGGCGGGAGATGGACATAGTCGGGGCTGGAAAGTGAAACGGTGCAAGAATTCGGCACTGCGCGGATATTACCCCGCGCGCCGTAAAATGGACATTCGGCACAACGGATCTTCCTTCGCCCGCGTTTCGCCCCCATGCCCACACCCGCCTTCTGGCGTCAGTGGCACCGCTGGATCGGTGCCCCCGCCGCGCTCTTTCTCGCCTTCGCCGCCCTCACCGGCGTTCTCGTTGCCGGAACTGAGTTCTTCGGCGAGGACGAAGCCCTTCGCGAGGCCAACCGTGAACTCGTAAGCGCCGTCAAGACGGACTCGCCGCCCGACGCGTGGACGGGGCTCATTTCGCAGGTCATGGCCGGTGCCGCCAAGGAGGCCCCCGGGGCGCCCATCGACAAGATCGCCATCGAACTCAAGGGCAAGGAGCCGGTGATCACGTTGTATCTGGGCCGTCCTGAAGGCGGCGAGGACAAGCGTCTCGTCTTCGACGCCCGTACGGCGCAGCTCCTCCGCAGCGACGGGTATGCGGACAAGCCCTTCATCAACCGCGTGCATTCCGGTGAGGCGTTCGGAGACGGCGGCCTCGTGTTCGCCATGGTGTGGGGGCTCGCGCTGTTCGCCCTCACCGTCTCCGGCTTCGCGCTGTATTGGCGTCTGGCCAGTGCCAACCGGGCGGGACGCACGGGGCTCAAGCGCTGGTTCTTCTGAGCCAGGAGCTCACGGTAGTCGCGACAGCAGCTGCCGGCGGACCACCGCGAGAATCTGGTCGGTGGACGCCGGCTTGGGGATGAAGTTGTCCCCCGCCACCATGGTCACATCGGCCGGGGTATGGCCTCCGGCAATAACCAGTTGACGCGCATCCAGTGAAAGGAACTCAGGGAGAGACCGGTACCTCCCAGCGGCGTCGCAGGGGCAGACTGAGTAGTGTACCACCGATCAGGGCCAGCGCGTATCCGTAGGGCGCGTACGCCGCCGTGAGCCCGCAGGCGAGAGCCAGGACGAACGCCGAAGGCGTGGGCCACTGATCGCGAACGAGGGCGAGCACCGCCACCGCCTCCACGAACAGCAGGGCGCCGAGCACGGGGCCCGGCACCAGACGCTGAAAGGCGGCCGGATCCCCGACGAGAAAGAGCCCGGCGAAGAGGAGCGCGATGCCGTACACGATAGCGCTGCCACCGGTGCGCGCGCCGAAGATGTAGTGTCCCACGATGCCGCCCGAGCCATGGCACACCGGGAGCCCGCCCAGTGGGGCGGCCGCGAGGTTCATGAGTCCGTAGGTGGTGCCGATGCGCCTGACCGTGAGGGGTTCGCGGTCGGGGAAGAAGTCGGCGACCACCTGACGGGTGGCGAGCACGGAGTTGCCCAGTGAGAGGGCGATCTGGGGGAGGGCCAGAAGGAGCGCCGCATGTGCGAACTCATCGCCGGTCGGCCAACGGGCCGGGAGCGACGGCAGACGGAAGCCCCAGGGGCCGGGAGTGCCGGCGGGCCAGGTGACCGCGGCGTAGGCGAGACCGAGGGCGAGCACCACGAGGCCCGCCGGCACGTGCCGGTTGCGGCGCATGACCGTGATGACGCCCAGCGCGGCGGCGGCGAGCAGCCAGCCGTTGGTGCCACCGGAGGGGAGGAAGCGGGTGACGGCGAGGGTGAGCAATTGAATGCCCAGCCCCACCTGAATGCCGCGCACGACCGGCTTGGGCACGTTGCGGGCGATCCATGCGAGGGCGCCCGTGTTGGCCAGGAGCAGCATGGTCACGCCCACGATGAGCCCGCCAGCCGCGAGGAGCGGCGGCGCGATCTTGCCAGCGATGGCGATGGCCGCCATGGCCTTGAGCGGCTGCACCGGCATGGGGAGCCGGTAGGCGAGCCCGGAGAAGATCTGGAGCGTACCGAAGGTGACGAAGGCGGCGGACGCGTCCATCCCCGTGGCGAGAATCACGCCCACGAGCAGCGGCAGATCGGTGCCGAGGTCACCGAACGCGCCGGCGATTTCGTGGCGGGAGAAGTCGAAGGGACGAGCCATGGGAGGTGAAAGGTGGCGCATATCGAGCTCGCACGACACCGGGCGGGCGTACCGTTAGTTTGACGAGGCGCACGCAGGTGGTGTACCACACCGCCACGCTCACATTCCTTTCGTCTGACCAAGGTGATGGTGCCAGCAGCTATTCGGGTAGAGCGGATACGGAAGGCCTACGCGAATCACGTCGCGGTCCGGGACATCTCGCTCACCGTGCCCACAGGAACCGTTTTTGGCCTGCTCGGCCCCAACGGTGCCGGCAAGACCACCACCATTCGCATGATCCTGAACATCATGATCCCCGACTCGGGGCACATCGAGGTTCTCGGCCGCCCGAGTGGTGATCCCGCCGTCTCCGACCGTCTCGGGTACCTGCCCGAGGAGCGCGGCCTATACCGCAAGATGGAGGTCCGCCGTGTCCTCCGGTTTCTCGGGCGCCTGAAGGGACTCGAAACGAAGGAAGCCGATCGACGCATCGACAAGTGGCTCGAGCGCCTCAGTTTGCGCACGAGTCAACAGGATTGGAGTACCGCGAAGGTGGAAGATCTCTCGCGCGGCATGCAGCAGAAGGTCCAGTTCGCGGGAACGATGCTGCATGACCCGGAACTGGTCATTCTCGACGAGCCATTCAGCGGTCTCGATCCGGTCAACGCGCAGGCGCTCAAGGATACCGTGCTCGAGCTTCGTCGTGAGGGGCGAACGGTCATCTTCAGCACGCACGTGATGGACGCGGCCGAGCGTATGTGCGATGCCGTGGCCATCATCTCCCGCGGTGAAGTCGTCGCCAATGGCACGCTCAGCGCGCTCAAGGCCGAGTTCGGCGGCCCGCGGCGCGTGTCGCTACAGTTTGCCGGTAGTGGTCGTGATCGTGCCCGGGCGGTCCTTGAGGATCGTACGCTGGTGGCCGCGGTGGACGATCTGGGGCAACTGGTGGAAGTGGATCTCGCTGCCGACGTGTCGTCGCAGCAACTCCTGCGGGCCCTCGTGGCCCACGATGTGGAGCTCGCACGGTTCGATCGCACGGAAGCGTCGCTCCACCGCATCTTCCTCGATCGAGTCGGCGCCACCGGTGTTGAAGCGGGGTTGAGCGGCCATGGGTAAGCTTGCTGCGGTCATTGACCGGGAATTCACCGAACGCGTTCGTTCGCGCTGGTTCGTCGCGAGCACGCTCTTCGCTCCCCTCCTCTTCGCGGCGCTGTTCATTGGGCCGCCGTACCTCGCCGACAAGTCGTCGCGTTCGGTCGACCTGTCGGAAATGGTCATCGTCGATGGCACCGGCACGCAGATGGGCGAAGGGATCGCGACGGAACTGGCCGGAGGGTTGACCGGCTCTGGGAAGCGTGCCCGTGTGATTCCCGTACGTGGCGATGACTCCACGCGTGTACTCGACTCGCTGCGCACCAAGCTCGGCGAAAATGCCTTGCCGGCCGTGGCGATCGTCGATGTGAACACGGTGAACACCGGTGTCCTACGCCTGCTGTTGGCGGGTGGTGCACCCTTGGTGACTTCGGAACGGGTGCAGGGAGCGACAGAGCGCGAATTGTTGCGGGCCCGTGTTGCCGAAGCCGGTCTCGACGTCGAACAGGCGCAGCGTATCGCCAAGCTGCGTGTGTCGGCCACCGTCGAGCGGGTGATGAAGGGCGGCCGCAGCAACGCCGCGCAGGTGAACCTCGTGTTCGGCGGCGGCGTGGCGGTGCTGCTCTACATGATCATCGTGCTGTATGGGCAGATCGTGCTGCGCGGTGTGACCGAAGAGAAGCAGTCGCGCGTTTCGGAGCTGGTGTTGGCCAGTGTATCGCCGCGCGTGCTCCTGTTCGGCAAGGTCTTCGGCATTGGCGGGGTGGCCCTGCTCCAGCTCACCGTCTGGACCATCAGCGTCGTGATTCTGCTGGCCAACCGGGCGCGGGTCCTCGGCGCGCTTGGCGTCACGAGTACGAGTATGAGTCTCCCCAGTGTGACCCTGAGCGAGGCGTTACCGCTTCTCGCGTATTTTCTCCTCGGGTACACGTTGTATGCGGCGCTCTTTGCGGCCGTGGGCTCCATTGTGAGTTCCGAGCAGGAGGCGCAGCAGGCACAGACACCGGTGATCATGCTCCTGGTGGGGAGCATGGCGTTGCTCCAGCCGGCGCTCGCCGACCCCGACGGGCCGATCGCGCGCACGATGAGCCTCGTGCCGTTTTCGTCGCCCATTCTCATGCCGCTTCGCCTGGGACTGGCCTCGGTGCCCCTGTCCGAACTCGCGCTGTCGATTGGGTTGCTCGCCCTCACCACGGGCGCGGCCATGATCGCGGCGGCGCGACTCTATCGCACTGCGCTGCTCATGCACGGCAAGCGCCCGTCCATTGCCGAGATCCTGCGTTGGATTCGCCGCAACGACTGAGACATCGCACTCACCTCACAAGCACAACGCCCCGGAGCACCATACGGCTCCGGGGCGTTGTGTTTCGGTTGCCGCTGGCAACCGAACGCTGAGACACCGTGTTGGCGATTACGCGGTCTGAGACATGCAGTGCTGATCGAACGCCCGCGTGAGGTCGGCCGCGATCTCCTGCGCGCTCCGCCCCTCGATCTGATAGCGTTCCAGCATGAACACCACATCGCCGTCCTTCATGAGCGCGATGCTCGGTGACGACGGCGGATAGCCCACGAAGTAGCCGCGCGCCCGGTCCGTCGCCTCACGATCCTGCCCGGCGAAGACCGTGGTCGACACGTCGGGCTTCACGGCGTGCTGGAGCGCCATCGCCACCGCCGGTCGCGCGTTGCGCGCCGCGCACCCGCACACCGAGTTCACCACCACCAACGCGGTGCCCTTCTGATCGGCGAGCTTCGCATCGACTTCGGCCACCGTCTTCAGCTCTTCGACGCCGAGGCGCGTGAGCTCCTGACGCATGGGAATGAGCAGCTGTTCGGGGTACATCATTGTTGCAGACTCCGTGTTGGGGCATGCTCCCGTGAAACGGGAGCCGTTTAGTAATCCGGGATATCCTCGCGGGGCTCGCGCACCAGCGCCAGAATGGCGGCCTGCGGCACCACGAGATACTGCTCGCTCTCAAACGTGATCTCCACCGCGGCCTTGCGGAAGAAGAGCGCGTAATCGCCAACCGAAGCCTGCATGGGCACATAGCGGGCTTCGCGGCCGCTCTGGCCGCCGATGCGCCAGGGTTCGTCGCCCTGATCGGCAAGATCGGGGAGTGCGAGCCCGGGGCCGGTGGCGACGATCTCGCCCCCCTGCACCGCCTGGTTATCCACGGCCGTGGGTGGCAGGTAGAGCCCCACCTTCGAGCGTTGTTCGCCGTCTTCCAGCTTTACGAGTACGCGATCGCCCACGACGATCAAACGTTTCTTGGTCATGCGGGCAATCTAGCGATCGCCGGAAGTGGGGTAGGCCCCACTACCGAGTGAGCGCGCCGTGCGATGCAGCTGGGCGACGGCGAAGCGCGCCAGCTCCTCCACGAGCCCCCGCAATTCCTTCTGCTTGTTCGCCGAGGCGGTCGTGAAAGCATAGCGCGCCCCACCCAGTGCGCCGGACAGGATACCGAGCAGCGCGCCGAGCGCCACGATCCCCCCGGCGGACTTCGACAGCACCGCCATGGTGACCGAGCCGATGGCCACCCCGAGCCCGGCGCCCAAGCCGCCGTACAGCCCGCCGGCCACCCCCGTGATATCCTCGTAGGCGCGCACCACCGTCCGGCCGTTCCGTACGGCCACCGTGAGTTGCAGGGTGCGCACCATGCCCCCTTGTCCCGCTCGCGCCGCACCCGTGGTCATCGTCAGCGTGCGCCCCACCGCATTCACGGCGATGAGATCGCCAAGCGACCGCTGGGCGATATCGGCGATTTCCTCGAACGCGTCGATAGACAATTCGCCGTCGAGCACGCATTCGAATTCGATCTTCGTGTGGGCACCCAGGAAGGCGTTGGGCGCCTGTCGCATCCGCGCCCCGGGCGTCACCTCCACCCGCGAGAGGGCGGTGGACTGCCGTCGCTCTGCCAGTGCGCGCTCCACGTACTTTGGCGCAATGCCTGCTTCGGCCGCCGCATGCATGACCACGTCCAGATCGTAGCCGCGAGTGGGCGACGGTGCGTCGGCCGTCGCCGAATCGGCAGCAGCCGCATCGGCAGGCGTCGACAGCAGCGCCGGCGGCACCATCATGCCGGTGTGCGCTTGCAACTCGGCGGCGCGCGCCCACACGGCCTCGGCCTCAACCGACGACAACCGCGCCGGCACCGCGAGGGTGGGCACGACGGGCGTGGCGGTGCGACTACCATCGACCGCATCGAGTTGGTGCAGCAGCGCCCGCGCCGACGGCACGCGGTCGTCGGGCCGCTTCTCCAGCAGAGCGGCGACCAGCGCATCGAGGGCGTCGGGGGCATCGGGACGATACTCGTGCAGCCGCGGCGGCGCGCTGTTCACGTGCGCCACGAGCACCGCCGACGCCGAGTTGCGCTCGAACGGGAAGCGCCCGGTAAGCATGCGGAAGAGCAGCACCCCCAGCGCATACAGATCGCTTCGACCGTCGAGTGCCTCACCCGTCACCAGTTCGGGGCTCATGTATTGCACGGTGCCGAGCACGGTGCCGGTGGCCGTGAGCGGCTGCGCTTCGCTCACGCGGGCGATGCCGAAGTCGGTCACCACGGCGCGCCCCGCCATGTCGAGCAGCACGTTCTCCGCCTTGATGTCGCGGTGCACGACTCCTTGGGCATGCGCCGCCTCCAACGCGAGCGCGAGCTGACGGATCACCGCCACCGCGCCGACCGCGTCGAGCGGGCCCTCGCGCTGCAATCGCTCCGCGAGCGACTCCCCATGCACATACCCCATGGTGAAGTACACCACGCCCCCACGCTCAGCGGCGGAGTAGATGGGCACGATGTTGGGGTGCGACAGCGCGGCGGCGGTACGGGCCTCGCGCAGAAATCGCTCGCGCACCGCCGGGTCGAGCGCGAGATGCGGCGGCAGCGTCTTGATGGCGACGCGCCGCTGCAACTGCGTGTCGTCGGCGAGATACACGACCCCCATACCGCCACGACCGATCTCGCGCAGCAGGCGGAACTCGCCACTGAGCGCATGCGCCAGAGCCGGTGCCGGTTCCGGCCAGGTGAGGGCGTCCGTGTTCATGCGATC
>NZ_JBIJAW010000066.1:0-13186 GCF_044345575.1 Gemmatimonas sp. | reverse complement strand
CGCTCGCGCTTGGCGCCTCGTTGGGGAGCAACTGCTCAACGAGCGTGGTCACCGTGATCGCCGCTTCGGACGGCTCACTTCCGAGCAGAAACGACAGCCCGGAGATGAGCAGCAGCACGAACGGCACTAACGCGAGCAGGATGTTGAAGGCCACCCCGCCCGCGAGAAAGGGGACATTGTCCTCCGCCGCCTGATTCCAGACGCGGCGGAGGATGTCCCACCACGACTCAAGCGTCGCCGGCAAACCCGTCTGCATTTCCCTCCGAGCCCTCGCGAGGCGCCCGATCATCGGCCACGTGGCCGGACTCGCCCGACGCGCCACGCCGGGCCGTGCGATCGGCATACGCACGACGCCCATCCGCATACGCGCGCTTGCCGTGCTCCACGGCACGTTCGATATCGGCCCGGGCGTCGCGGGCCGCATCGCGACTGGCGTTCACCGCCTCGTTCACCGCATCGACCCGGCTGGTCACCGCGTCCCTGGCGCGGCCGACACGTTCGTCAACGGCGGAGCGCGTGCGCTCCACACGGTCGGCGAACTGGTCGCCGAGGTCGTCGGTCATGTCCTTCACGCGGCGGCCCGCCCGGCGGGCTTCCCGCGCGATGCGCTCACGGGTTTCGCGTCCGCTCGCCGGCGCGAAGAGCAGCGCGGCACCGGCACCGACGGCGAGGCCCAGCAACAGCATGCCCACGCCATTGCCATTGTCCTTCTCGATGACGACCACACGGTCGTCGTCATAATCACGCGCCATATGCCCTCCTGTGATGTCGGGGCCGTTTGCGCGCCCCTGGGTCCCGAACCGTGGGGCGTGAGCGGCAGAACGCCACCCACGACCCACTGCTCAGTACTGATCACTCAGTCGGAAAGATCCGCGTCATCGGGCGCTGCGATGATCGTGTTCGCGCCCGTCGGCATGGCACGGTGCTGTTCCGGCATGGTGACGAACTGCTCCACGTACTTCTTCGTCCCGGCAATCCCGAGCTGCGTGAAGAGGAACGTGAACTTGGCGTCGTACGCGACGCCGAGCTTTTCGCGCAGGTCGGCGGGCAGCCCCCACAGCGTCTGCTTGAACGGGCCGATCGCCTTCTTGCGCGTCTTGTAGTAGAACTGGGCGTCCGTATCGGTCGCCTTGCGCTCGTCCTTCGCGTTCACGTCGAGCCACGCGTAGATCTCCTGCAGCAGTTCCGCCGGCAGGTGATCGAACATCATGGTCTGGAAGTTGGTCGCGAGGTGAATCTCCGCCGTCTCGCGCTTGGGGAAGTTCGAGAACGCGGCGTCGGGGAGCGTGCTGGCTCCGTGCTGCACGGCGCCGGCCATCCCGTACTTGTCGCGCCCGAGCTTCGACAACACCTCGAGCGTATCGAGATCGAGCGCCACGTCGGCGATGCTGCCGTCGGCGAGCACCACCCCGCCGTGCGACGTGCCCGACTGCACCGAGATCTTGGAGAGGCCCGCCGTGCCCGGCGCCTGCGCGGCGAGCGTGGCATTGAAGCCTTCCATGAACGCCTCGAGCTCTTCGGGCGTGCTGTTCTCCGTACCCACTTCACCGATCTCTCCACCGATGGAGATGGTCACCCCGGCCGGTTCCGCCGCTCGCACGAAGCGCGTGATGTCGACGCACACTTCGTAGTTGAGGCGCTGCTGTTCGGCGAGCGTGGGCTTGGAGAGATCCACCAGCGTGGAGGTATCCACGTCGATGTTGTAGAAGCCGGCGGCCGTGGCCTCGGTGACAAGCGCCTTCACGGCGTTCACTTCGGTGACCGGATCAACGGCGTACTTCTTGTGGTTCACCTGGAAGTGGTCGCCCTGAATGAACACGGGACCACGGAAGCCTTCACGCAGGGCGGCTGCCAGCATCACCGTGACGTACTCGGCGGGGCGCTGATCAGTATAGGCGATCTCTGAGCGCGCAATCTCGAGAATGAACGCGCCGGCTTCGAGCGCGTTGGCCGTGCGGAAGACCGCGCGCGCGGTGTCGTACGCCATGGCGCGGATGTTCATCGCCGGCACGGTGAAGCCACTGCACTTGCCTTCACCGCGCGCCACATAGAGCTCGTGGATGGAGGCGGGACGCACTCCCACCTGCTGGCCGATTTCCCAGATCACCCAGCGCGCGAAATCTCGCTCGACATCGGTGGCCGCAAACACGGCCTGACGCACGAGTGCATCCAGCTTGGAGGTGGCCAATGCCGCGACATCGTGCACATGCACGGTGCCATTGGAAACGGTCACGGCGCCGCCAACCAGCGTCGCCTGTGCACTCACAGTATCAGACATGAGGACTCGTTGAGGGTTCAAGGTGGTGCCTACGTCAAAGTTCCTACGATGGGGTCCCCGCGGCAACCGCTTGGGGAGTTACACAACCTGTTACATGCGCCAGCGGGGATCGGGCTTGGGCAGCGCATCCCATTCCGCGCGGGCCGCGTCGCTGCCGGCCCGGCCGAGCATGGCATAGGCGAACTGCTTGCCCAGCTCCACGCCGGGCTGATCGAAGGCGTTCACACCGTACAGCTCGCCCGCGTAGGCGGTGGCCAGGGCGAAGAGCTGCATGAGTGCGCCGAGATGAAAGGCGTCCACTCTATCCACATACAGCGTGGCATTGAGCCGGCCGCGCGCGGCCAGTGCGCCGGCGGTGGCGCGCTGCTCGATGTCGATGAGCTCGCCAAGCGAATGCCCACCCAGATAGCCGAGTTCGGGGATGTCGGCGTGACGCGCCGGGATTCGGCCTTCGTGCTCGCGTCCCTTCACGGCGATGAAGGTGACCGTCTTGTCCCTCGGCCCCTCCATGAACAGCTGCACCTGCGAATGCTGATCGGTGGCGCCGAGCGCCGGCAGCGGCGTGGGGCCCACGCTCGAGCCCTCCGGCGTGATCTTGCCCAGTGATTCGGCCCACAGCTGTACGAACCAGAGCGCGAGATCGCGCAGCGGGTCGGCGTAGGGCATGAGCACCTGCACGCTGCGACCGTGACACGTGTCGGCCAACCACTGCAGCACGGCAAAGGCGCCGGGGAGGTTGTGCGAGAGCTCGGCGGACTGCGCCTGTTCGGTCACGTGCGCCGCACCGGCGAGCAGCGCGCGCACGTCGATACCGATGAGCGCGGCGGGGAGAATACCCACGGGGGACAGGACCGAGAACCGGCCGCCCACGTTGGCCGGGATCTCCACCGCGGTGATCCCCTCGTCGCGAGCGATGCGGCGCAGCGCGCCCACCTGCGGATCGGTGACGAGTACGAGGTGCTGCTTCGCCGCGTCTTCCCCCACCGACTGCGCCAGCGCTTCCCGTACGATGAGGTACTGCGCCATCGTCTCCACGGTACCGCCCGACTTGGACACTGCGAGTACCAGCGTGCGTGACAGATCGAGCCGCGCGAGCGTGGCCCCGATGGTCGCCGGGTCGACGTTGTCGAGCACGTGCAGGCGCGGGAATCCGCCACGCTGCTCCTTGGTGAGCTCGTTCCAACGTGGCGGGCACAAGGCCGTGCGCAGGGCAATGGGACCGAGGGCCGACCCACCGATCCCCAACAGCAGGACATCCTCGAACTTGCCCCTCGCCTGCTCCGCCACGGCGAGCGACTGCTCCAGCAGCGGTGTGTTGGTGGCCAGCGTGAGAAACCCGAGGTCGTGGGTGCGGGCATGTACCGCCGCGTGTGCGCGCGCAAAGCCCTCAGCCGACGCGATGAACTGTGCTTCGGTAATGCCGGCGCCGTGCGGCAACGCCCCGGCCATCATGTTGGTGAAATCGAACGAAAGTGCCATGGTCACTGCTCCGGCAGCTCGACCACCAATCCGTCGTACGCGGGCATGATGCCCGGCGGCAGTTCGGCGGCGAGGTCGGCGTGGAAGTTTTCGTGGGTGAGATGCGTGAAGAAGGTGCGCTCGGCACCCACGCGCTGCGCCGTCTCCACCGCTTCGGCAATGGAGAGATGCGTAGGATGCGGTTGGCGCAGCAGGGCGTTGAGCACGAGCACGCGCACGCCCTGCAGGAGCGCGAGGGCTTCGTCAGGCAACGCCTTGGCGTCGGTGATATAAGCGAGATCGCCGACGCGATACCCCACCACCGACGCGCGGCCGTGCGGGACCGCGATAGGCATGACCGACACCCCGTTTACGTGGAACGCCGAGCCCGGGACAATGGGACGGATTGCCCCTTCGGGTCGCGTGGTGCCAGGCAATGGGCGGAACGCGGCGTCGAAGATGTACGGGAAGCGCGCCTGCAGCGTGTCGAACGTGGACACTTCGGCATAGAACGGCAGCGGGGACTCGCGTCGGATACTGAACGCGCGCAGATCATCGATCCCGTGGATGTGATCGGCGTGCTCGTGCGTGAACAGCACGGCATCGACGTTCGCGATCCCGGCGGCGACGAGCTGCAAGCGCAGTTCCGGCGGCGTGTCGATGAGCAATCGCACGCCCGTATCGGTTTCGATGACGGCACCGCAGCGGGTACGACGATCCCGGGGATCGGGCGACCGGCACACGGCACAGTCACACCCGATCTGCGGCACACCGAAACTGGTGCCGGTACCGAGAAAGACGAGACGCACGGACGTCGTCAGGCGAGACGTCCGTAACGCCCACGCCGAGGCACGGTCATGCTCAGACCGTCTCGACCTTGAGCAGGTTGGTCGTCCCCGGGACGTCAAACGGCACGCCGGCGGTCACGAGCACCCGATCACCCTTGGTCACGAGATTGAGGTCGAGCGCCTCACGCAGCGCCATGGCGACCATGTGGTCGTAGCCACGCGCGGTGGGCACGAGACGCGGCACCACGCCCCACACCAGCGCGAGCTGCCGGCACACGCGCGGTTCATCGGTGAGCGCCAGGATGGGCACACTCGGCCGATGCGACGACACGATGCGGGCGGTGAACCCACTCTTCGTGAACACCACTACGAGCGGTGCGTCGAGCATACGCACCGCCGCTACCGTGGCGGCAGCAATCGCCTCCTCGGTGTTGACACCACTGACCACGCGACGATCCAGACGATTCGCGTTGCCAGGTCGCGGACGGGTTTCGATTTCCTTGATGATGCGCCGCATCGCTTCCACGGCGAGCGTGGGGTAATGTCCCGCCGCCGTTTCGGCGGAGAGCATCACCGCGTCCGTTCCATCGAGAATGGCGTTGGCCACGTCGCTGGCCTCGGCGCGCGTGGGGCGCGGATTCTCGATCATCGATTCGAGCATCTGCGTGGCCGTGATGACCGGCCGGCCCATGCGGTTCGCCGTGGCGATGATGTGCTTCTGCGCGATGGGCACTTCCTCGAAAGGCAGTTCCACACCCAGATCACCGCGCGCCACCATGACCGCATCCGTGGCGCCCACGATCTCTTCGATGTTCTCGAGGGCCACGTCCTTCTCGATCTTCGCCACGATGAGCATCGTCTTCGGAATAAGGGCGCGCAGCTCGTCGATGTCCTGCGCGCGCCGCACGAAGCTCAACGCCACCATGTCGAGATCGCTGGCCACCGCGAACTCGAGGTCCGCCTTGTCCTTTTCCGTGAGCGACGGCGCCGACACGGCGATGCCCGGCAGATTCATGCCCTTGTTGCTGCTGAGCAAACCGCCGTGGACCACGGTGCACCACACCCGCGGCGCCTCCACGCGCGACACCACCAACTCGAAGAGGCCGTCGTTGATGAGCACCCGGTTACCCGTGGCCACATCGTGACAGAGATCGGCATACGTAATGGGGATCTCGTCACCGCTTGCCAACTCTTCGGGCACCAGCACCACGGTGCCACCCACTTCGAGTTCGCGCTTCTCGGGCAGCACCCCGATGCGAATGCGCGGCCCCTGCAGGTCGCCGAGGATGGCCACCGGCCGCCCCGCCGCCTCGGAGACCTCACGCACCAACGCGATCGTCCGCGCATGCTGCTCGTGCGTGCCGTGCGAGAAATTGATGCGGGCGACATCGAGACCGGCATCCACGAGCGCGCGGATGGCCTCCGCCGTGTTACTGGCCGGACCGAGCGTGCCCACGATCTTCGTGCGGGGGACGTGCGTGCGCTTGAAGTGTGTGGTCATGGCGTCGTGATCGGCCGCGGGTGAGGCGGCTCGCTCAGGTCCGGTGCGGGGGATGTGCATTACAGGGGCGGTGGTGGCCAAGGGACGACGGGGAGTTGGGGAGTCAGGCAGTTGCGGCAAGCGCAGCACGCTTGCGGGCAAGCCCGGCGAGCAACGTCACGAACGACTGTTCGAAGGAAGCGAGTCCCTCCGCGAGCAACGTATCGGTCACGTGCTGCAGCGAGACGCCGCTGGCCTCGAGCGCGACGAGCGCGCGCTCGGCGTCGGCGACCTGCTCGGTGACCGAGGCACGCACTTCACCGTGATCACGGAATGCTTCAAGTGTGGCCGGCGGCAACGTGTTGACGGTGTCGGGGCCGATCAGTTCCTCGACGTAGATCACGTCGCGGTAGGCCGGATTCTTCGTGCTGGTGCTGGCCCAGAGCGGCCGCTGAACGCGCGCGCCCTTGGCCGCGAGCGGCGCCCAGCGTGGACCGGAGAAGCTGGCCTGGAAGAGGCGGTACGCGAGTTTCGCGTTGGCGATGGCCGCCTTGCCCTGCAAGGCCTGCGCGTCGGGGCCCATGCCGCCAAGCTGCTTGTCGATAGCGGAGTCGACCCGGCTCACGAAGAAGCTCGCCACCGAACCGATGCGATCGATGGGCAGCCCCGCGGCCGCGCGCTGCTCGAGGCCGGCGATGTACGCCTCGATGACCCGGGCGTGAGCGGCGACGGAGAAGAGCAGCGTGACGTTGACGTTGATGCCATCGGCGATGAGCTGACGAATCGCCTCGGCCCCTTCGACCGTGCCCGGCACCTTGATCATCAGGTTTGGGCGATCGACGATCTGCCACAGGCGACGCGCCTCAGCCACGGTGCCGGCGGCATCGCGCGCCAGGTCGGGCGAAACCTCGAGCGACACATAGCCGTCCTGCCCTTCGGTACGGTCGTAGACGACACGGAAGGCATCACAGGCGTTGCGGACGTCGGTCGTGGCCAACACGAAAAAGGCCTCGCGATCGGACAGCGCCGCGTCCACCGTGGCCAGCTGTTCGTCGTAGGCCGCGCCCTCTGCCAACGCCTTTTCGAAGATCGTGGGGTTGGAGGTCATGCCGGTGAGGGCATCCTCCGCGATGCGCCGCGCGAGGTCTCCATTGGAGAGCATCGTACGGTCGATATAGTCGAGCCACAGGGACTGCCCAGCGGCGTGCAGAGCGTGAAGACGAGCGGACATGGGATCCGGTAAAGTCTCGTGAATGAGTGGTCCAGCAGTGGATGGTAATGTGCTGCACACGGCCTCGGCGAGAGCAGAGGCCGGTTGTTTCTGAAAATAGATGGTTACCCGATAGATCTACTCGAGATTAACTTGAACGCATGAACACCGCTCTTCCCGGCTTTCTGGCCTTGTTTGCGCTCACCGCCTGCGCGGGGTCAACGCGCGGAGTGGTACCGGCGGGTTCCCCGGCACCGGCGTCGGTGGCACCGGCAGATATCTCCGCCTGCGGTGGGCCGACGGGTGGCGCGGCATCGCTGGCCACGGCCCGGGTCAGCGACGGTGCCGCCGTCTTCGACACGGCGTGGTCGATCATCCAGCGCTCCCACTGGGACACCACCTTCAATGGGGTGAACTGGGGGGCGGTGCGCGACGACCTGCGCCCCAAGGCGGCGGCCGCGCAGACGCGCGGCGAGCTGCGGGACGTGCTGAGCGCGATGGTGGGGCGTCTCGGGCAGTCGCACTTCGCCATCATCCCGCAGGAGATCGCCGACGTGGCGTCGGTGGAACGGCGCGACACGGTCCGCGGGGACCGGGCAGCGGGCACCGTGGGGTTCGACACACGGCTCTGGCAATCGGCCATGATTGTGGCCGAGGTGGATACCGGCGGACCCGCCTGGCGGCAGGGAGTGCGCCCCGGGTGGGAGGTGGTGGCAATCGGTGGATGCCCGCTCGCCGACCGGCTATCACGACTGCCCGCGGCGCTCGAACTCCGGCGTCGTTCGCTCATGGCGTGGCAGACCACCTCCGCCCTGCTCTCCGGCTTGGAGGGCGACACGCTGCGCGTGACCTTTCGCGACGGCGTCGATACGCGGCGCACCCTGGCGGTGCCGCTCGGACCGGTGTCCGGGACCATCACCAAGTTCGGCAACCTCCCGCCCGTGGCGGCGAATCTCACATGGCACCGGGTCCAGCGTGACGGTCGTACGGTGGGTGTGATTCGCTTCGACATCTGGATGCCGGTGCTGGCGGCACAATTCGATGCGGCGATCGATTCCCTGCGATCGACGGACGCCATCGTCCTCGATGTGCGCGGGAACCTCGGTGGCGTTGGTGGCATGTCGATGGGCTTTGCGGGACACTTCCTCGACAGCGCCTCGTCGCTGGGGGAGATGCAGCAGCGCGGCGGCTCCATGTTCTTCCGGGCCAATCCCCGTCGCGTGGACACCCGCCTGCGCGCGGTCACACCGTTCAGCGGCCCGCTGGCACTCGTCGTGGACGCCCAATCGGCCAGTACCACTGAAGTCTTCGCAGGCGGCCTGCAGGCGCTCGGACGCGCGACCGTGTTCGGTGCCCTCACCGCCGGTCAGGCTTTGCCCTCGATCCCGGAAAAACTGCCCAACGGCGATGTCCTGTATCACGCCGTTGCCAATTTCGTCGGCCCCACCGGGAAACCGCTGGAAGGCAACGGGGTCACACCGAATCAGGTGACCCCGATCGATCGTCGGGCGCTCTTGCGTGGAACGGATCCCGCGCTCGACGCCGCGATTACGTGGGCAGCGCAGCGTGCGCCGCGGCGTCTGCACCCTTGAACCACTCGCGCGACGCCCTGTCGCACGACCATGATTCGCATGTTAAACAATCATCACGTTCCATTCAGGAGAATTCTCATGTTCCTGCAGCATACCCTGCGTTCCGCCGTTGCCGCGACCGCGGCCTTTCTGCTGGCGACGCCCGCTGCGAATGCCCAGCCGCTCCCCACGGCGGCTGAGATCGTGGCCAAGCACGTGGCGGCCGTCGGCGGTAAGGACGCGATCGCCAAGATCACGTCGGTAAAGCAGACCGGCGCGATGGAGATCACCGCCGCCGGCATGACCGCGGATCTCGAGATGGTGATCGTGGCGCCCAACAAGCAGTCGATGAAGATCAGCCTTCCCGGCTTGGGCGAGATGCTGCAGGGGACCGACGGTAACGTGGTGTGGTCGGTGAACCCGATGCAGGGCGCGCGTCTGCTCGAAGGCAAGGAAGCGGCGCAGATGAAGGAGCAGGCGGACTTCGCGGCGAACATGCTCTTCGCCGCCGAAAAGTTCTCCTCGATGACGAACGAAGGCATCGTGGACTTCGCCGGTGAGAAGGCCTACAAGATCAAGATGGTGCGCAAGGACACGAACACCGAGTCGTGGAACTATTTCTCGGTGGCGAGCGGCCTGCAGATCGGCAGCGAAGCCACGCTGCAGTCGGAGATGGGCACGATGACCACCAGCACCACGATCGCCGACTACAAGCAGTTCGGCCCGATCAAGATGGCCACGCGCAGCGAAATGATGACGGGTCCGCAGAAGATGGTGCTCACCATCAAGAACGCCGAATTCAACACGCTCGGCGCCGACGGGGTGAGCGTGCCGGCCGCGGTGCAGCCGCTCATCAAGAAGTAAGCGGCAGCTGGCCGGCGGTGCTCGTGGCGCCCGTGATCCCCGTGATCACGGGCGCCATCGCGTATGCGAACCGACGCCGTGGCTATCGGGCCGGATCGGCCACCAACGCCAGCATCGTCGCATCGGGACCCACCGCCAGCCGCGTGATGTTCCGCAACCCGGCGCCCGCATAGTCGGCGATCTCCGTCCAGCCGGTGCTCCCGCGCGTCCAGCGCAGCAGTTTGCTGCCGCTTCCCACGAGCAGCGTGTTGCCATCAGTCCAGGCCACGTCTTCGCTCCCCGCGGGTAAGGCCACCAGCGGCGTAAACGTGCGGGTCGCCGGATCGAACTCCATGACCTGCCAGGGTGCGCTGCCTTTCTGCACGATGCTCGCGCGTGTGGTGCCGGGAATGCGATGGAGCGAGCGACCGATGTTGCGCCCGACAATCTCCGTGCGCCCCGTGCCGTGGTACCCCATCTGCATGGTGACCGGGGTGCCGAGGACGAACAGCACCCACGTGGAGTCGGTGGGCTGCGCGAAGTAACCCACGGGTTTCGTGTTGGCGAAGAGCACCTGCTCCGGCGTGCCGTCGAACGGGACGCGCCAGAGGCGCTGCGTTGAGTCGCGCTCCACGCGAATCACCGTGATCCCACGACCATCGGTCGTGGGAAACGCCGAATACTCGCTTTCGGGCGCCGTGGTGGTGACACGCGTGGTGGTGTTGGCGCCGATCTCGAACCGATAGATGTCGGCCTGGGCGTCGTCGCGTGTGGAGGTGTAGAACACGCTGCGCCCGTCACGCGAGAACGCCGGCTGATTGTCGTAGCCGGCCCGGTTGGTGATGTTGCGCGGCGTTCCCGCCGCGAGGGCAGCCCCCTGGCCCGCGAGCGGCACGAGATACACTTCCGATGCCGGTGCCGGTGGGGAGGTGCGAGGGATACCGGGCTGCGCCGGCAGGGCGCGGCTGGGCAGGAGGAACGGGGCCGTACAGACGAGCGCAGCCGCACCGGTGCGGAACGTACGACGGAGAGTCGAGTACATGGCGAAAACGAGGCAGTGTGGGACGCGCGACGGACGCCGGAAGGTACGGTGCAGACGTTGCGCCCGCTGCCCCGACGCGACTAGCCTCACGGGTATGCGTGTCTTTTCGCTTCTGTGCGCACTCATGCTGTCCGTGGCGCTGGCGGGATGCAGCGACAGCCCCACGCAGTCGGCACCGCCCCCCTCCCGCATCGTGTCGCTGCAGGTGTCACCGGCATCGGTGAACCTGCCCGCTGGTGAACAGCAGACGCTCGGTGTGGAGGCGCGTGATGCGGCCGGTGCCGTGTTGTCGTCGCCGGTCATCGAATGGCGCAGCGACGCTCCCGCGGTGGCATCGGTCAATGCGAGTGGGGTGGTACGTGCCATCGCCCCGGGGAGCGCGCGCATCACGGCCAATGCCGCGGGCGTGAACGGCCCGCTGTCGGCGCTGGTGACCGTGGTCGTGACGGCCGACGTGCCCGACATCGTGTCCTGGCGTACTGCGCGGGCGGGGCTGTCCGACGTGACGCTGCTGGGCGCCTGGGACGACGGCGCCGGCACGACCTACGCCGTGGGACAGAACGGTGGGGTGCTTCGCTCTCGCAACGACGGCCCATGGGAGGTGGTCCCGGTGGGGACCACCGAAACCATCGTGGGTATCTGGGGCAGTTCGCCCACCGACATCTGGATGGTGGGGACCAACGGGCTCGTGCTGCGTGGCAACGGGACCACCTTCACCCCCGTTCAGACGGGAAGTACCAACACCTTCCTCGAGGTGTGGGGGCTATCGGCCACCGACGTGTACATCACCGGCGATCGCGGCATCGTGCTGCGCTGGGATGGCACCCGCTTCGAGCCGTTGGTGACGGGCGTGACCGACGAACTGTGGGGGATCTGGGGCCCCAATGCCACCACCCTCTTCGCGGTGGGCAACAACGGGACCATCCTGCGCTACAATGGCAGCAACTGGACGCGGCAGGCGGTCCCCGATGGCGTGCCCTTCTTCGATGTGTGGGGCACGAGCGCGGGGAACGTGTTCGCGGTGGGGGTGCAAGGGACAGTCGTGCGCTTCGACGGCGTGCAGTGGCAGCGCATGCCCACGCCGGGCGCGGCCAATCTGTTCGCCCTGCGCGGCCGGGCGTTCAACGATGTGTACGCGGTGGGCAATGCCGGGGCCACGTATCATTTCGATGGGACATCGTGGCGCACCCTGACCCTGGGCATCGGTCCCAACCTGCGCGCCGTGGCGATTCGTGGTGATGGCTCGCTGCGTCTGGCCGGGTGGTACGGCACGGTGATCACGCTGCGCGGGACGGGCACGGCCGCCACCGCCGTGGTGGAGACCAGCGCCCCACCGTTGCTCTCGGCCTACGGCAGCGGCGGCACGATGTTCGCCGTCGGATTCGGCGGCACGGTGCTGCGGCGACAGGGGAGCCAGTGGATCACCGAACGCGTGCCGTCCGCAAACGATCTCTTCAGCATCAACGGCAATGGGCTCACCGACATCGTGGCGGTGGGCGACACCGGGAGCATTCTCCGGTACGACGGGGCGTCGTGGCGCCGCGACGTGTCACCGGTCACCGGTGTACTGCGCTCCGTGTGGAGCGGTGGTGGCCAGCATGTGATCGTAGGGGAACGCGGCACCATTCTGCGCTCGAATGGCACGGCGTGGAGCCCGCAGCAGAGTGGCACCCAACGTTTTCTTCGCGCGACGTGGGGCACCGACCCACAGAACGTGTGGGCGGTAGGTGACAGCGGCACGGTGCTGCGCTTCGATGGCGGCCAGTGGCGAAGCGTGAGTGTACCCACCCAGAGCCGTCTCCGCGCCGTCTGGGGGAGCGCCGCCAACGATGTCTTTGCCGTGGGCGATACCGGTACCGTGCTGCGCTACGACGGGATCGCGTGGCGCGCGTTTCCCCGCCCCACCGCCCGCGACCTGCGTGCGCTGTGGGGACGCGGCCCCACGGAAGTGTACGCCGTGGGCGACAGTGGCACGGTCCTGCGCTATAACGGCGTGACGTGGAAGATCCTCACCGCGCCCTGGAAGAGCATCGTGTACGCACTCTTCGGGGGGCCGGGGGCGGGAAGCGTGACGGGAGTGGGCGAAGGCGGGCGGATCTTCGAGTCCAACTGAGGGCTGCATTCTCCGAGCTTAGAATCGAGACCCGAGACCCGAGACGCGAGCGGGAGAGTCGAGCTCGCAGGAACAAGACGTGCGCCCGGATAGAAGTGAGAGCCAGCTTTCCAGAGGCGAGAAGCGAGTGCATGCCTTCTCGCTTCTCCATTCGAGAACGCGGACGTCTCACTTCTATCCGGGCCCACTTCTCCCGCTGGGCGTTCGAATCTCGTCCTCGCCGCTCGGATCTCCCGTCTCCGTCAGGCGCGCGCCGCCCGGTAGTGCTCGCGGTAATTGCGGATGTGCGCGATGTGGTGGTCCCCATGCCACGCATACATTGCCGCCACGTCGTCCAGGCTCATCCACCCGTTCTCCGGGTGCAGGACGCGGCGCGCGAACTGGTCGGGACTCATGGACGCCA
>NZ_JBIJAW010000294.1:0-4066 GCF_044345575.1 Gemmatimonas sp. | reverse complement strand
GCTGCTGAGCGTCGACGAGCCGGCGCGGGTGCGCGTGCGAGCCGGCGGCGTGGGGGACACGGTATCGCGGTATGATCTCACCGCCGAGGGCGGCGAGATCGCGATACGGTTCCGTCCGCGCTTCTACCAGCGGCACCGTGGCCTCGCGCGCTACGAACCGTGGACGTATCGCCCGTGGGCGCAGAGCGTGGCCGGCTGGACCTCGTGGTACGCCTTTCGCGACAAGGTCACCGAAGCCGACATCCATCGCACCGCCGATGTGATGCGCGACGTGCTACGTCCCTTCGGCTTCACGTATCTGCAGATCGACGACGGATTTCAGCAGGTCCCCATCGGCACGCCAGATCATTGGCTCACCGCCAACGCCAAGTTTCCGTCGGGGCTGCCGGCGCTGCAGCGCGCCATCCGTGAACGCGGGCTCGAACCCGGCATCTGGACGAATGTCAGTTTCGCCATGCGCGACTCGGCGCTCGCTCATCCGGAGTGGTTCGTGCGTGACGCGTCGGGACAGCCCGCGTACGGCAACTGGGTGGGGTACGTGATGGATGGCAGCAGCCCTGCCACGCTCAATGCGCTTATCCGTCCCGTGTACGACTCGCTCCGCGCGATGGGGTGGACGTATTTCAAGCTCGACGCCCTGCGTCATCTGCGATACGAGGGCTTCAACAGCTTCCCCGAGTACTTCACGCAGCGCGGGCTCGATCGCGAGCAGGTGTTTCGCGACGTCGTCGCCGACATCCGCTCGCGCATCGGGCTCGATCGCTATCTGCTGGCGTGCTGGGGTATTCGCCCCGAGCTCATCGGCCTGGTCGACGGGATGCGCGTGGGCGACGACGGCTTCGGGTACGGGGCGTTCGCGCAGTACAACTCGTTCAACAACGTCGTCTGGCGCAATGACCCCGATCACATCGAGCTGCGCCAGCCCGATCGCTATCGCGCGACCACGCTCACGTCGATCACCGGCAGCGTGATGATGGTGACCGATCCGCCGGAGGTGTATCGCACCGCCCAGGTGGATGCCGCGTTGCGCACCGCACCGGTGCTCTTCACGCGTCCGGGACAGGTGTACGATGTGGATCCGTCGCGATCGGCGCTGCTGGGTACGGTCGGCAATACCACGAGTGGGTCGGGGCCCCGACCGTTCGACGCCGACCAGCGTCTGCTGGTGCCGCTGCATCTGCTCGATATCGCGCGCCCCTTCGAGCAATGGAGCGTGGTGGCGCGCACCGGCGGCGATGCCGACATCCCGCTCGCTGACCTAGGGCTCGAGCCCGGCACGGAGTACGTGGGTTTCGAATTCTGGACGCGCCGTGCGCTGGGCGTGGTGCGCGACACGCTGCACGCCGGGGCGGTCGATCCGACGTTTCAGGTGCAGGCGATCTGCCTGCGCAAGCGTATGGCGCATCCGCAGCTGCTCGCCACGAACCGCCATGTCACCTGTGGCGGCGTCGATCTGCAGCAGGTGACGTGGCGCGACGGCGCCCTGCACGGCGCGAGCGACGTGGTGGGTGGTGATCCGTACGAGCTGTACGTAACCACCCCCGCGGCGTACGGCGTGCCGACGGTCACGGTGGAGGGGGCGACGCTCGTGAGTCAGCGCGCGAGTCAGGGCGTGCGGGTGCTGCGGCTGCTGGCCCGGCGTGATGGTCGGGTGACGTGGACGCTTCGGTACGGCCGCCGGGCCGGCGCTCGCTGAACCGAGCGGCGTTCCCCACCGGCACCGGCGCCGAATTCAAGCCGCCGAAGCGACGATCGCGCTTGGCGAAGTCGGCGAACACCGCGTCGAGATCGGCGGTGGTGAGGTCGGGAAACAGCGCGTCCACGAACGCCAGTTCGGCGTACGCGCACTCCCACAGCAGGAAGTCCGAGAGGCGCCGCTCACCACCGGTGCGCAGCAGCAGATCCACGTTGGGGAGCAGCGGATCGGCCGGCCACTCCTGCCCTTCGGCCTGCGCCCGGGCGAAGGCTTCCTGCAGCGCGGCCTTGCTCGAATAGTCGATCGCCACACGCAGGTGCATGCGCGTGCCCTGCGCAGTGCGCGCCTCGACCTCTTCCATCTTGGCCACGAGCGCGGGCGGGAGCCGGTCGCGGCGGCCGATGATGGAGAGGCGAATGCCGTTCGCGCGCAGCTCAGCCAACTGGCGCTCCAGATGCGACGCGAAGAGATCCATGAGGAACCCGACCTCTTCGCGCGGCCGCTTCCAGTTGTCACTGGAGAATGCGTACAGCGTGAGATGCTGCACTCCGAGTCGCGCGCAGTGGGCCACGAGTTCGCGCGCCGTCTGCGCGCCACGGGCGTGTCCCATCCACCGCGGGCGTGCACGCTTGGCCGCCCAGCGGCCGTTACCGTCCATGATGACGGCGAGATGTCCGGGGACGCCCTTCATGCTCCACCCACGCGCTTGATGAGCGCTTCCATGTGCGAGAGATAGCGCTCGAGCGCCACGCGCCCTTCGCCGGTGAGTCGATACTCGGTACGCGGCACGCGGCCGTCGAAACGCTTGGTACAGGTCACGTAGCCAGCATCCTCGAGTTTGCGGGCGTGCACGGACACGTTGCCATCGGACGTGTCGAGCAGCGTACGCAGGTCGGTAAAGGTGAGCGAATCATGGACTGCCAATGCACTGACAATGGCGAGACGAAGGCGCTCGTGAATGAGTCGATCGAGCGCGATCGGCAAGGCCGCATCTCCCGTCACGGCCGTCAATGTTGGCCGTGTCTCGGAAGGACGATCACTGGCCGGTGGCGTTTCGGCCTGGAGTGCCTGCCCAGACGGCTTACCCACCGTGACGCCTCGCAATGCGGAGACCGAACCCGATCTGCAGGAGGCCGAATCCGAGTGCCATCATGAGATTCCCATTGACGTTGGGGAGCAGGAGCGCGACGACGCCGAGGACGAGGAAGCCCACCCCCATGAGGGGGACGGCCCGAATGGAGTGGGCGCCGGCGGTGGTGACGGCCACCCCGTAGAGCAGCAACCACAACCCCGGCAGCACGCGGGACGCGAGCGCCAGATCGAGGCCGGGGAGGAAGGGGTTCACCAGCGCGAAGGTGAGCACGGCCCCCGCGAAGATCGCCGGCCAGAAGCCGAGCAGGAACTTCCGCGCGGGGACGCTGAGCGTGAACACGCCCTCGCTCGACACGCGCCGGCGCATCTTCTGCCACATGGTCCATCCGCCCAAGGCCGTGGCCAAGGGAACGGTGAACATCCACACGGCCATCCACCGCTCCACGCTGGGCTGCATGGCCGCCACCGGCGCCGCGGCGCACGCCATGCCCCCCATGGCCACCAATCCCCACCCCGGCACGTCCGTGAAGGCGGCCGCCCCCTCTATGGTCCGCCGAATAAACGACAGATCCTGCAGGGCGCGGTCGTGCAGCGCGGGCGGGTGAGAAGCGGGGGCGGCCATAGTGGGGAGTATCGACCGATGGCTAGGGAGGATCAAGTACTTTATGGTATCAAGTAAAGCCACGGAGGTTCCGCGCATCCCCCGATTCCCCGCTCGCCTACCGATCCGTCAGCGACCCTGCGCGAGGACGCCCACGGTCTGCTCCAAGCCGCGCGTTCGCGCCACCACATCGGCGGTGCGCCCTTCGCCATCACGCACCGACGGGTCGGCCCCATGCGACAGCAACAGGCGCGTCACCTCGGCCGCCGTCTCGTCATCGTCGGCAAAGCAGAACAGGGCCGTGGGCGCATCCACTCCGCGGAGCACCTCCCGCACCAGGTCGGGCGTGGTCTGCAGCACCTCCCGCAGACGCTCCACCTCGCCGAGGCGGGACAAGGCCCGAATGTCGCGCGAGCGCGGGACCAGCGACGTGGCCACCTCCTGCTGATCGAGCGCGATGGCCCAGCTGAGCGCCGTGCCCTGAAATCGCGGTTCACGGCGATTGATGTCGGCTCCCGCGTCGAGCAGCAGCAACGCGGCGGCGACCGACCCGCCCTGCACCGCCCGATGCAACGCCGTGGCCCCCTCGTGATCGGCAGCGTGGATGTCCGCACCGAGGTCCAGCAGTGTGCGCAGGATATCGGTGCGCCCCTGCAGCGCCGCGCGGTGCAGCGGCC
>NZ_JBIJAW010000065.1:0-13195 GCF_044345575.1 Gemmatimonas sp. | reverse complement strand
CGGCCGTGACGCCGCTCGGGTTCGCACCGGTGTTTGTCGCGTTGATCTTGCTCTGGATACTGCGCAGGGTATCGGTCGAGGCAATCGTGACGTTACGCCCGTTGACGGAGAACGATCCCTCCAGCCCTCGGGCGGCCGCCACATCGGCCACCGAGCCGCCGGCAAGCTTGGCGTCGTCCGCCAGCTGGAGCACTTCCATCCGGTACTTACCGGGCGAAGCGGATGTGCTCGCCGTGGCCGTCAGCAACGAGCGCCCAGTCGTCGGGCTGGTCGGCACCGATGCCAGGTACCCACCAATGCCGGATCGACGCAACGCGAGCGCACTGGAATTCAGTGTGTCCACGAGCGTCTTGAACTGGTTCCACGCGTCCTTCTGCGCGGTACGCTTGTCGATTTGTGTGGTCAACGGCGTGACCGTTCGAGCCTCCAGGGCCTTGATCGTCGCATCGACGACCTCGCCCCATTGGAGGTTCGAACTCAGCCCGCTGATGTTCAACGGCGTTGCCATGATTACCTCTCCGTCACGTCACTAAGCCCATACCCCGGGGTCGGCTTTCGCCGACCCCGGGGTGTTCACCACGAAGGAAACGCGCTCGCTTACCGGAGGAGTGACAGGACTCCCTGTGCTCCCTGGTTCGCCTGCGACAGCATCGCCTGCGCCGCCTGCGAGAGAATGTTGTTCTTGGTGAAGGTTGCCATTTCCTCGGCCATATCCACGTCGCGGATGGTCGATTCCGCAGCGCGGAGGTTCACGACCGTCGACTTCAGGTTCTGCACCGTGTAGTCGAGCACGTTCTGACCGGCACCGATGTTGGCGAGCACGCTGTTGATGGCGTCCATCGCGTCGTCGGCGTCCTGAAGCGTGGCCGTACCAGCAAGCGACACGTCACCAATCGTGAGCGCCGCATCAACGGTGATGGTGCCGTTGGTCGACGTTTCGGCCACCTGGAACGTGAGGCTGGCAAATACCGTGATACCCTGGAACGACGTGACATTGGCGATACGGGCCACTTCCGTCGAGAGCTTGGTGATTTCGTTCTCGATGGTCGTGGTGGTGGCCGTGCTGCTCGTACCATTCAACTTCTGCGTGATCAGCTCCTTCTGACGCTCGATCATGCGCTGGATGGTCTGCGCCGCACCTTCCGCGATCTGGAGCATCGCGTTGCCCTGCTCGGCATTGGCCGCCGCCACGTTCAGCGAACGGCTCTGCGTGCGGAGCTTGTTGGCGATCGCCAGACCGGCCGCGTCGTCAGCCGCACGGCTGATACGGAGACCGGAGCTGAGCTTGCGCATGCTGCCTTCCGTCGCCATCTGATTGACGAAGATGTTGCGGGAAGCGGCAAGCGCGCCAACGTTCGTGTTAATACGCATGGTACAATCCTCCGTGATGTGAAAGTCGGGGCGTCCGTGCCCCGCCTGAGACCGACGACCGGTTTCTCAGTCCCCCTTTATTCTCGTCTGGGGTCGCGAAACCTTTAGCGCCCTCGTTGTATTCCGGGACAGATTGGCACGGTCTCTCACATTCCCGGCACACTCAGCCACTTTTCGTTCCGCCGGGTATCCCCCTGCACGCATGACCCTTACCGAAGAGCAACTGGCGCACTGGCTCGCCTCGGGGCAAACCGCCATCGAGGACGGGCGGTATCTCGATGCCGCCCGCGCATTCAGTCAGGTGCACCAGGCCTTGCCGGGCGTGGGTGCGGTAGCCGCCATGGCGGGACAGGCCTGGCGACTCGCTGGCCGAATTCTCGAGGCGCGCGACGCATATATAGATGTATGGCGCTCCGCCGATCGAAACGATATACCGGCGTTACACGACCTGGGCACCACGCTGCTGGCGCTCGGCGCGCCGGACGAGGCACGGGCGTGCTTCACTCTGGTGGCCGCGGCCCGGCCCGCCGACCCGGCGGCGTGGAGTGCACTGGCCAGTGCCACCCGCGCTGCGGGTGATCCACAGGCCGCTTGGCCACTCGTGAAACGGGCGTTGGCCGCACGTCCCAATGAACCGGCGTTCCTGCTCACCGCCGCGCAAATCCGCCATGCCCTCGGCGACCTCGATGGCGCCACCTCGTGGCTGGATCGGGCGGCGCAGGCGCGCCCCGATCACGCGCCGACACGCCTACAACACGCGTTCACCAGCTTGTTGCGCGGCGTGAGCGCCGACGGGTGGGCGTTGTTCGAGGCGCGCCAGCGTCCGGCGCCGTTGGCGAACACACGCGATTGGCAGGGTGAATCGCTGACCGGCGCACGTATTGTGGCCGTCGCCGAGCAGGGGCTGGGCGATCAGTTCCACTTCGTACGGTATGTCCCGCTGCTCCGAGCATATGGCGCGAGCGAGGTTACCATCGCCTGCGAAGCTCCCGTTGTGCCTCTGCTCCGTGCGAGTGGCTATCACGCGGTGGAACTGAGCGCGGTACCAGAAGCCGAGTGGTCGGTACCGATGCTTTCGTTGCCGCATCGACTGCGCATGGGAGCCGACATGCTGGGGGCCGCGCCCTATCTCCGTGGCGAGGGCGAAGCGCCGGCCAACGTCAATGCGGTGCGACCGCGGCGTCGCCTGGGTATCGTTTGGAAGGGCAATCCCGAGTTCGCGGCCACTGTGCTACGCGACTTCGACGTGTCACACTTGGCAGCGCTCACCACGACACCTGAAATCGAGTGGATCTCGCTGCAATACGGCGAGCCCGTGCCCACCGACTGTACGCACATTACGCCAATGCCCGCCGTCCGCGATTGGCTCGAAACGGCCCGTCTGATCGCGTCACTCGATGGCGTGGTGAGCGTGGATACGAGCGTGGCGCACCTCGCGGGCGCGATGCATGTCCCGGTGTATCTGCTCGTACCGCACGCCCCCGACTGGCGATGGGGGCTGCACGGCACGACCACACCGTGGTATCCCACGATGCAGCTGATCCGACAGCCGGTGCCACGCGACTGGGCGGGCACCGTACCGCTACTGCATGCAGCGCTACACGAAGCGTGCGTCGCTACACCAGCGCCACGTCCTCCGCATCCATCTCGATGACATCAACCGGCCGATCGACGGCAGCCATGTGACACGCCACAATCACGCGCACCAACTCCTCGTTGGCGGTGCGCGGATCGGTCTCGTAGAGCTGCGCGGCCATTGTCTGCTGCGACGCGGCCAGCGGATGCGTGGCGATGTTGGTGTCGAGCACCGCTTCCAGCGTACGCTCGTCGAACGGATAGCGGAACGGCGTGTCCGGTACGAGTGACCAATCCGGCTCGAACGCGAAAGCCGGCGACGCCTGCTCGTAGGTAAAGATGGGGCAGCCCGTGAGCAGGAAGTCGAACATGATCGACGAGTAGTCAGTGATCATGGCGTGAAAGCGCGTAAGCCACGGATACACGTCCACCGTGGCGTCGAGCACTTCGAACACGCCCGGGATACTCGCGGGGCGCTCGGCCGCTGCCATAAACGGATGGGCTTTGAGAAACACCACTGTATCGTTCGCGCGCGCCCACGCGGCCAAGCGCTGATAGAACGCGCCCGCCGACGTGAATAGTCCTTGCCCCCGCTTCCACGTGGGCGCAACGAGGACCCGCCGGCGATCGGGGGCCTCGAGAATGGCCTGCTGTGATGGCGAGACCTCCGCGCCTATACGCTCGAGCGGCGTGGGATCACGGAAGAGCACGGCGTTTCGCGGCTGTCCCGCGCGTACGAGTTGCGATCCACCGTGTGCGCGCACCCAGAAGCTGTCGAGGGCCGACGACGTGCTGAGGAACACGTCGGGGCGTGCCGCGTAGCGAATAGTGCGTCGCCAGGCCGTATCAAGCGGATTGGCGTGCGGCAGCAGCATGAGGTCGAGATGCTTCACCGAAATGCCGTGCCACAGCTGGATCTTCTGTGCGCCGGCCAGCGCGCCGGCGAGCCCAGGATTGAACTGGAAGGTGGACAGCATGTTTTCGCAGAACACGGCCACCGAACACTGGAGCAGTTCGCGCGTGGTGACCACCGGATCGGCGGTCATGTCGAGACACGGCAGGCCGTGCGCGGTGAGCTGGGCCGCCAGCGCCGTGTTGGCCGTGCACCACACCACATCGCAGTCACTCAGCGAACGGACCGCCTCAAGATAGAGATACTTGGTATTGTCGCTGAAGGACTGGCGCCCAAAGAACAGCACGAGCGGCCGCTTGTACGTCTTGCGCGACAACTCCTCGAGTTCACGATCGAACAGATCGAGCCGGCACTCCGCCAGCACAGCGTCCTGCTGTCGCTGGAGCGCCTGAATCTGCTCGTCGATGGACGTGGATCCCTTGGGCTTTACCGGCGCGCTGATGGGTTTGCGGGACATGATGAGAGCTACCGGGTTCAGGACAGGGTGCGGGGATCGATCACTTGCACGTCGCGGGTGAGCGCGCTGCTGTTGCAGTGATCGATGAGACGGAGCAGCGTGCTGGACGCGCTACGGGGATCCGTTTCGTACAGTTCGTTGCAGAGCTGCTGCTGCGACGCGCACAGCGGGTGCGCCGCGAAGTTGGCGTCGAGTACGGACTCCATCGACTGGGCATCGAAGGTGTAGCGGAACGGCGTATTCGGCACGAGCGACCAATCGGGCTCGAAACCGTAGTCCGTTTCCGTACGCGCATCGAACGTGAATACCGGCTTCCCAGTAAGCAGGAAGTCGAACATGATCGACGAATAGTCCGTGATGAGCGCGTCGAAGCGCGACATCCACGGATACACGTCGACACCGGCCTCGAGGAAATACAGGCGTCCGGGAACGTCCTTGGGCAGTGCGCCGCCGATACCCCACGGATGCTGCTTCACGAACACGGCGGCGTTGTGCCGTTCCGCCCACTTCACGATCCGATCGAAGAACGGCGCCGTACTGATGAAGAGCGGATCGCCGCGCTGCCACGTCGGCACCACGATCAGCTTCTTCACCGAGGCGTCATCGAGGACAGCGCGCTGCGCTGGTGGCAAGGCGGCGCCGATCATCTCGTGCGGCGTGGGATCGCGCAGCAGCACCGCGTTACGCGGCTGTCCCGCGCGGACCATCCGGGCGCTGCCGAACGACTCCGCCCAAAAGGCATCGAGACGCGACGATGTGCTGAGGAAGACATCCGTGCGCGTGGCCAGTTTCACCGCGTTGCGGAACCCCATGTTATTGGCATCGAGATGCGGAATGAGCATGAGGTCGAGCTGCTTCACCGAGATCCCGTGCCACAACTGAATCTTCTCCGCACCGGCGAGGGCGCCGACGAAGAGGTTGTTTCCACCGAACGCGGCATTCATGTTCTCGCAAAACACGGCCACCGTGGCCTGCAGCATGAGGCGTACGGACTCTATCGGGCTCTGCAGGAAGTTCATGCAGGGCAGTCCGTGGTCCGTGAGCTCGCGGGCAAGCCCCGGTGTCCCGGTCATCCACAGCACCTCGTAGTCGCGCGCCGCCTCCAGCGCTGCGAGAAACAGGTACTTGCTGTTGTCGCTGAACGTGGGACGCCCGAAGAACAACACGAGCGGCCGCTTCTGCACGGCCTTCGAAATGTGCGCGAGGTCGCGCCCGACCGTGTCGAAGTGCAGGCTGTCGAGCCGCATCTTCAGGACATCGAGACGCCGGTCTTTGGCCGGAGTTTTCTGCGCTGCCATGGCCAGCGGAGAGGGAGCATTCATATAGGAAGGACGAATCGATCAGGAAAGGCGCGCGAGCACGGCCTGCGCGGTCTCGATGGCGGTCTTGAGCGCCTCGAAGCTGGCGGGGTCGAACCCTTTCAGGCGGTCCTTGATGGCGGTGCTGCTGATGCCCTCGGTGCGCGGCAGGTACACCACCTTGCACACTTCACCGAGTTCATCGAAGCGCCCTTCCCAGTCGCCACCCATGCCGAACACGTCGATGCCCAGCCGGATCACATCGTCGCGCTTCTGCTCCCAGTGATTCTCGGGAATCACCTCGTCCACATAGCGGCACGCGGCCACGAGCGCGGCGCGGTCGGCGTACGGCACGATCGAGCGCTTGCCCTTGAGGGCGTTGAATTCGTCGGTGGACACGGCCACGGTGAGGTGGTCGCCCAGCGCCCGGAGGCGCTCCAGCAGGCGCAGGTGCCCGATATGGAAGAGGTCGAATGTGCCGTAAGTGAGGACGCGCACGGGCGGGCGCGCTCCACTCGCCCTCGGAAACAGGTCGTGAGTTTCCGGGTTAGCGGCGCTGGTAATGGGCGACTCGATTGGCGACATAGAGGACGGGGCTGAAGTCACCCGTCTCTAAGCACGGCCTGTGCCAAACCGTAAAGCTCTATTCTGCATAGATTTACCATACGCACGCAGAGGAGAAACGCCGGCAAAAGCGAGTCACCCCGGCAGTTCCTGCCGTTTCTACGGCAGATACGGGAGTTTTGGAAGCTTCGACGGTTCGTACGGCAAGAATTGCCATATCCGGTGCGTTTTTGCCCCGTTCCGGCGGTGCGCATAATTGCATAAACGATTTATTTACAATGGTTTAGCTTTGGCACAATTGATGCTTTAGTCGAGGGAGACCGCTTTCTGCCGCTTCCGAACGTCCCCTTCCTCGGTGTCCTGTGTCGACGTCCCCCGCTGAGTTGTCGAAAAACATCGCGCGAGCCGACCTCGCCGCGTTGCCTGAGCTGGGCGCTGCCGCGCTCAAGCGCGGCGATCCGATGCTCGCGCTCCTGGCTTTCGACCAGATTGAACAGCGTCTCGGGGCGAAGACTCCGGCGGCGGTTCGCGGCCTCCAGGCGACGTGCCTGCATTCGCTGGGTCGCTTTGCGGAAGCCGATGCGAAAGTGAATGAGGGGTTGGGGGCCGCTGCCGCCACGATTGCCACGCCGCCCGTCTTCACCGAGCACGAACTGCTGACACGATGGAACGGTAATTCGACGCCCGTCGTGAGCATCATCTGCACGACCTACAATCACGAGCGGTACATCGAGCAGGCGCTCCGCGGCTTTCTGTCGCAGGACACCGTGTTCCCGTTCGAAATCCTCGTGCACGAGGATGCCTCGACCGACCGCACCGCTGACATCATCCGTGAGTGGCAGAGTCGGTATCCGACGATTATCCGCGCCACACTGCAGGTGGAGAATCAGTTCCGGAAGGGCGTGCGCCCCTTCGAACTCATGCTGCGGGAGGCGCGCGGCACCTACGTGGCCGTGTGCGAAGGTGACGACTACTGGATCGCGCCAGACAAGCTGCAGCAGCAGGTATCGTTTCTCGAGCAGCATCGGGAGTTCTCCTGCTGCGCGCACAACTACTACCATTTCGTCGAATCGGCACTCTCCATCCGACCGTGGATCGCCACGCGAGAGATGCGTGTATTCACGCCGCGTCAGCTGATGGGGATTGCACGACTCTTCTGGCTCCCCACGCTGGTGTTCCGGCGCCAATTCGATTCCATGCCGCCGGAGCGTGCCCTTGCACCCATCGGCGATCAGTTTCTCACGTCGTACCTCGGCACGTTCGGTCCGGGTATGTATTTCGAGTCACTGATGGGCGCCGTGCGGCGTGAGAATGCACACAGCACCTGGAGCCCACTCGGTGCGACAGACAAAGAGCGCATTCGCGTACGCACGTGGATGGCCGTGATCCGTATGCATGCCGCCGCTGGTCGCACACAGGCGGTGGCGGATGTATTGGCCAAGGTGTCCGCCTCATCGCTCGATCCCGCGGAAAAAGCGGCGCTGATCGAGGAGTGTCTGATGGTGCACCCCGAGATCCAGGCGGCCTGACATGCGCCCGATCACGGTCACCCAGCCCTTTCTCCCACCCCTCGAGGAGTTTCATGCGTACCTCGAGCAGATTTGGGAGAATCGCATCCTCACCAATGGCGGACCAATGCACCGCCAGCTCGAGGAGGCGCTCTGCACCTACCTCGGCGTCCCCTACATCTCGCTGTTCACCAACGCGACCATCGCGCTGGTAACGGCCCTGCAGGCGCTGCGCATCACCGGTGAAGTGATCACTACCCCGTTCACCTTCGTGGCCGGCGCGCACTCGCTGCTGTGGAACGGTATCACGCCGGTGTTCGCCGACATCGATCCGGTGACGCTCAATCTCGATCCGCGGCGCATCGAGGCGGCGATCACGCGTCAGACCACCGCGATCATGCCGGTGCACTGCTACGGCAATCCCTGCGACATCGATGCCATCCAGCGTATCGCCGATGCCTACAACCTGCGGGTGATCTACGATGCCGCGCATGCGTTCGGCGTTCGGCGCGAGGGCGACAGCGTACTCACCGCCGGCGACCTCTCCATTTTGAGCTTCCACGCCACGAAAGTATTCAACACCTTCGAGGGAGGAGCTATCGTGGCCCCTGACGCTCGAACGAAGCAGCGCATCGACCATCTGAAGAACTTCGGCTTCGTGGACGAAGTGACCGTCGTGGCCGCCGGGATCAACGGCAAGATGAGCGAGGTGAACGCCGCGTTCGGTCTACTGCAGCTCAAGTACATCGACGGCGCTATCGCGCGTCGCGCCGAAATTGATGCGCTGTACCGCCGCGAACTGGCCAATGTGCCCGGCATTCGGATCGTCGAGCCGGCGGGACAGTCGCATGCGAATCACTCGTACTTCCCGATTCTCATCGAACCGGAATACGGCATATCGCGTGACGCCGTCTATGCGGAGCTCAAGCGCGCCGGCATCATGGCACGGCGCTATTTCTATCCGCTCGTCAGTTCATTCCCGATGTACCGCGGGCTGCCGAGTGCCACGGCCACCAACCTGCCCGTGGCGACGCGCCTTGCCGAGCAGGTCATCTGTCTGCCCATCTACCCGGCGCTCGACGACGATGACGTGCGACGCGTCGTTGGCGTGCTCGCAGAGTGCAGTGTATGCGCGCCGGTCTTCTGAGCCTCTCGGGGTATAATACGCGCGCGGTGGTGGCCCTCTGTCGCTGGGCCGCAACCGCCGGCGTGCCCGTGCACTTGGTGGGCAAGGCCGGTGCCGATCCCATCGCACACACCGCGTATGGCAGCCACCGCGTGCTGCTGCGTGAGCATCACGCCCTCTCCGTTGACGATATCGCCGGCTGGGTCACGACGCTGCGTGCGACGCACGGATACGATCGGGTCCTGCTGGTGCCCTCCGCGGAATTCTTCAATCGCGTCGTACTCACCCATCGTGATGCACTGGAGGCCATCGGCGCGCTCGTGCCACTGGTGGACGAGTCGCTCTACCGGCAGCTGTCCGACAAAGAAGCGTTTACCAGGCTCTGCACGCAACACGGTATTGCGGTGCCAGCCAGCATGTCCACTCCGCCGGCCGACGGCCCATTCGTGGCGAAGCCGCGCACCTATGGGATTTCGCGCGCAGGGCGCGTGAAGCCCTACCTGGTGCTGGACAGTACCGAACGCAGTCGCTTCACGGCCAACGAATCACCCGACGCCTACTTCTACCAGGAGTACGTGGAAGGGTCGAGCGTTTATCTGCTGCTCCATGTTGCACGCAACGGCACCGTCACCGCGATCGCGCAGGAAAATCTCCTGCAGCAGCGCGACGGGGGATCGGTGATCCTGGCCCGTGCGCACACGTTTCACGAATCCGCCGAGGCCGACGCGTATGTGCGTATGCTGCGCGGCATCGGCTTCCATGGTCTGATCATGATCGAGGTACGCCAGTGTCGTCGAACCGGCCGCGCCGTCATGATCGAGGCCAATCCGCGCCTCTGGGGGCCCATGCAGTTCACGCTCGACCGCGGCGTCGACCTGTTCACCCCCTGGTTGGCCGACTACGGCGTGGCCACGGACGTACCCCGGCCAGCGTCCGAACCGCTCCCGTACTACTTCTGGTCGGGCGGCCTCGGTCCCGCCGGCCAGCCCGTCACCTATCACGCGTTCACAGCGGAATCCTTCGTCGCGGAATACGCGAGGATCGCCGCTTGTGACCTGTTCGCCCGTCCGGATACGCTGGCATTACACCGGGCGGAACTTCTTGCCAGTGCCGCCTCATGACGACCATTGCCCTGCGCGACCTCTACGAGGCCACGAGCAAGCACAGCAACTACCAGACACTGGCCCCGGACGTGAACCGGCTGCTGGGCGTTGCCCCGGTACCGGCCAAGTCGCGTTACGAGCGCGAGCGGTTCGACTTCATCTCGCGCCATGTGGCATTCGATGGCCTGCACGCCGCTGATATCGGCGGCAACACGGGATTTTTCAGCTTCGAAATGCTCCGGGCAGGTGCGACTCGCGTCGACTACTTCGAAGGGAACGTGGCCCATCACAATTTCGTCCACGAAGCGGCGCGGCAACTGGCGCTCGAGGCACGGCTCGCGACGCACGCCCGGTACGTGGAGTTCACCACGTCGGACCTGCCGGCGGTCGACTGTACGCTGCTCCTGAATGTGCTGCACCACCTCGGCGACGACTACGGCGATCACTCCCTGTCGCTGGACGCGGCCAAGGCTTCCATGCTTGCGCCGCTGGCCACCATCGCGCGCACCAGCCGCACGCTCGTTTTCCAGCTGGGGTTCAACTGGCGCGGCGACCGGCACCGTCCGCTGTTCGCCAACGGGACCAAGGCGGAACTCATCGAGTTCGTGCGCCGCAGCAGCGAAGCCGATTGGGATATCGATGCCATCGGGATCGCCGTGCGAGACGGCGAACAGATCACTTTCCGTCCCCTGGACGAACAGAACGTCCAGCGGGACGACCGTCTGGGCGAGTTCCTGAATCGTCCGCTGTTCATCATGCGTTCACGCCACCTTTCCACGAGCGCTTCCGGCGCCGAGGCTGCCCGATGACCCTGCTCCTCGATATCGCCTCCCTGCTGCCGCGCATCACCGAGGCGGATCTGGCGAAGTTCTGCACCTGGTACGAGAAGTACACACCACACTTCGCGAGTATCGATGCCAATCTGTATCGCCGCTTGCCGGTCGCTGATCGCGCGCGTTTCCTCACGTGGTTTCTCAAGCGCTGGGCCAAGATCGATCTGGTGAACCCGGTGGAGCGTGGACTCTACACGTCGACCATTCAGCGGGTGAAGCACGAGACCCGTACACCGGAGACCCTCGAGGGGCGCCCCTATCTCGTGCGCGATTTCGTGTCGCAGGGTTACGACTTCTCGCTCCTCGGATACGACTGGTTCTTGGGCGTACACGACATCCAGTACAACCAGTACGAGCACGGTGACAATACGCTTCGAGCGGGTGACGTGATTGTGGACGCCGGTGCCTTCATCGGCGACACGGCCGTGTTCTACCACCACAAGCTCGCCGGCGACTGCCACATTCACAGCTTCGAGTTGCTCGACGAGAACCTCCAGCTGCTGGTGCACAACTGCGAACGCAATGGGCTCACCGAAGAGCAGATCACGCTCAACAAGCTGGCCCTGACGGACAAGACCGGCGACGAGATCGTAATGGGCCGCGGCGCCTCGCAGGGCTCGACCTCCATCTTTGGTCGTGAACCCGATGGCGACCGCGTGCAGACGATTCGCCTCGATGACTACGTGGTCGGGGCGAATCTCCCCCGCGTGGACTACATCAAGATGGACATCGAAGGCGCGGAGGTTGCCGCGCTGCGTGGTGCAGTGAACACGCTGCGGCACTTCCAGCCGCGCCTCGCCATTTGCCTGTACCACCTGTGGGACGACATGATCACCATTCCGAAGGTGCTCAACGAAGTCGGGGTCGACTATCGCTACTCGTTCAAGTGGGTGCAGTTGAGCGATGGATGGGAGGCGGTACTGCACGCGGTACCGGCCGACGCCGCAACCGCCTTGAGCGGACCTGCCCCCGAACCCCTCGCCGCGAGCGTGGAAGCGGCCTCACGATCCGCCGCTGCCGCGCTCGACGTGCTCACCAAGGCGTACGGACGCCGGACGACACAACTCGACACGCTGCAGCGCGCCGCCCGTGAGTCCGCGCGTCAGGCTACGCCGGTGGCCGTCGCGTGACACCCACGGCGTTCGCGTGGCAGCGACTCGGGCTGGTGTATGCTCCGACCGGAGCCCACGGCTTCGATGTGTCGCATTGCCACAAGCCGACCCCGCTGCTGCTCGATGCGGACACCATTCGCGTCTACTTCGGGGTCCGCGACGCGCGCGGGATGACACGCACGACGTTTGTCGACGTATCGTCGACCGATCCGACGAAGGTCCTGTATGTGCACGACCGCCCCGTCCTGGATATCGGAAAGGTCGGAACGTTCGACGACAGCGGAGCCAACGTGTCGGCTGTTCGCCGTATCGGCGACGACATTTACATGTACCACATCGGTTGGAATCCGAGTACCACCGTGCATACCCGAAACGCGATCGGGGTGTCGGTCAGCCGCGACGGGGGAACCACCTTCACGCGCTGCTTCGACGGCGCGGTGCTGGACCGCACCAAGGACGAGCCCTACTACACCGGGGCCGTGGAGGTGACGAAAGAGAACGACCGGTGGCGCTGCTGGTACACGTCCGGCACCGAGTGGGCGATGGTCGACGGGAAACCGGAGATCCGGTATCACATCAGGTACGCCGAATCGGGCAACGGTTTCGACTGGACACGGAATGGTGTGAGCTGCATTGCGCCGGCCACTCCGGTCGAAGCGACGGCACGTCCGTCCGTACTGCGTATCGGATCTGTCTACCACATGTGGTACTCGCGTCGTGACATCGTGGCGTTTCGCACCGATGCGTCCCGCGGCTATCGTGGCGGCTATGCAGTGTCAACCGATGGCATCTCGTGGTCGCGGTACGATGAGCTGTTCGGACTCGAGTGCGCAGCAACAGGGTGGGACAGTGAGAGCATCGCCTATCCGTACGTGCTGCGAATCGACAATCGGCTGCTGATGTTCTACAACGGCAATGGTTTCGGGCGTACCGGGTTCGGTCTTGCTGAGAGCGTGGTGCCGGCATGACGACGCCTCATCTGATGCGGGCGCTCGTCACCGGCGGCGCCGGTTTCATCGGCTCTGCCCTCGTGCACCGTCTCGTGCAGTCGGCACGGTACCAGGTGACGACCGTGGACAAGCTGACCTACGCCGGGAATCTCGACTCACTCCGCGCCGTACTCCACTCGCCTCGGCACACCTTCGTACAGGCCGACATCGCCGACGCAGATGCAATGGCCGCGGTGTTCGCCGAACACCAGCCCCAGATCGTGTTTCACCTCGCGGCCGAGTCGCATGTCGACCGTTCCATCGACGGGCCCCGCGCCTTCGTCGAAACGAACGTGATGGGTACGTTCGTACTGCTCGAAGCGGCGTTACGGCACTGGCGTGCACT